>JACXUG010000137.1 GCA_014764065.1 Campylobacterales bacterium | reverse complement strand
TTCGAATACGTCTACTTCGCGCGTCCCGACTCCGAAGTTTTCGGCAAAAACGTCTACCAGAAACGCAAGAATATGGGCGTGGAGCTCGCCAAAGAGCAGCCCATCGAGGCGGACATGGTCATACCAGTCCCCGACGGGGGCGTTCCGGCGGCCATCGGGTATTCGCAGCAGAGCGGCATCCCCTACGAAATGGGGATTATGCGCAACCACTACATCGGCCGTACCTTTATTGAACCGACGCAGGAGATGCGTGATCTCAAGGTCAAGATGAAACTCTCCCCGATCCGAGAACTGATCGAGGGCAAACGCCTCATCGTCATCGATGACTCCATCGTACGCGGAACGACGAGCCGCCGTATCGTACGGATGCTCAAAGAGGCGGGCGCGGCCGAGATACACATGCGTATCTCCAGCCCGCCGACGACGGATCCCTGTTTCTACGGCGTGGACACGCCGAACAAAGAGAATCTGATCGCGGCAAATATGAGCATTGAAGAGATCTGCCACTACATCGAGGCGGACTCCCTGGGCTTCCTCAGCTCCGAAGCGCTGATGCGTTCGGTACGCACCGACGGCAGCGAATACTGTACCGCCTGCTTTACCGGCGAGTACATCGTCTAGGGACGCGTTTGCAGCCGAAGCAGATCTATACTTTCGGGACCTATCTCCAGGAGAAATTCGGCGAGAAGGTCTTCAAAGTCTCCATCTCCATCTCCGGCTTTACCTGCCCCAATATCGACGGGACCGTCGCTCGGGGCGGATGTACTTTCTGCGAGAACGACTCCTTCAGCCCGAGCCTGGATAAAGTCCAGCCGCTCAAGGGCTTCCACCTGAACCTGCAGAGCAAAGAGAACCCCTACCTCCCCAAGCAGCTAGAGCAGCTCGAAAAACAGTTCGATGTTCTTTCAAAACGCCTTCGCCGTGAATACGGGGCGACGAAGTTCCTCGTTTATTTCCAGTCATTTACGAACACCTATGCCCCCTTCGATACGCTCAAGGCGCTCTATGACAAAGCGCTCTCGTTTGATGATGTCGTGGGGCTCAGCATCGGGACCCGATCGGACAGTATCACCGACGAGACGCTCGATTACCTTGCACAGCTGGCCAAAACGAAAGAGATCTGGGTCGAGTACGGCATCCAGTCCGTCTACGACGAGACCCTCGAGCGGATCAACCGCGGTCATGACAGCGCCAATGTCGAACAGTGGATCAAGAAGAGCAAGGCGACGGGCCTGCATGTCTGCGGGCACCTCATTTTCGGGCTGCCGGGGGAGACGCAAGCAATGATGCTGGAGACGGCGGCGAAAGCGTATGAATGGGGGATAGACTCCGTGAAGTACCACCCCCTCTACGTCGTGACGCGTACGGCGCTGGCCAACGAGTACGCCCGGGGCGAGTTTACGCCGATCACGGAGGAGGAGTACCTCGATACGCTCCTCAAGGCGATCGAGATGAAGCCTGAAAAGGTCTCCGTGCAGCGCATTACCGCCGGGATCGACAACGACACGCTTATTGCGCCGGAGTGGTGTAGGGACCGCAATACGCAGGTGCGGCATATCAATGCGGCCTTGAAGACAATAGGGATGAAATACTAAGGGAGATTGTTCCCCCTCTTCTTTGTTTG
>JACXUG010000080.1 GCA_014764065.1 Campylobacterales bacterium | reverse complement strand
CAAAATCGCCGTGTTCCTTCAGCGCTCACAGCCAAGGTCCATGCTATAATCAAAAGAGAAAAAGCAAAAGGGGAGTATAGTACTATTACTATCACCTGATCCCTATTTTTTGGAGAGAAATATGAACCCCAAGAGCGGGGTTCATATTTATCAAGTCGCCACGTTAGAACACTAAATTTCAAGGAGATTCATGCTTACCTTTAAAACTCAATTCCCAATAAACCCAACTAAAAATATTGATGATTTTATAGAAGTAGGTCGTATTTGGCTAACCAACAGTCCACATTCAGATTTGGCATCGGAACTGAGCACTGCTACAGAGATAGGTGACAATTGGAGTAAAACATCAGGCTCAGAATCCATTGTATTTTCTAAATATGGCGACAACCTTTCTGCATTTCGGCATGAAAAAGTTGCAGATAATTCTATCCGTTGGATATTGGAAGCAGTAGCATCTAAGCAGCAAGATTCTTTTTGGATTTCAATTCAATTAAGTGTTGATTCCGAGTTGCCGGTCGAAAAATTAGGTTATGGTAAACGCCCATACATCCAGAGAAATATTATTTCTGATTTAGGTGGAGGGATGGACGGACAGCTTCAAGTCTCGGATAAACCAATTTATTTAGATAAAGATGAACTTGAATTAGCTGCAAATCTCATGAATGCAAAAGCTGATTGTCAGATGCCTGTTGTTTACGTAAGCGTAAATAACCAAAACATTCCTCATATTAACCCTGATCAATTAGCACAATGGTTGACTGGTATGGCTCATGTTGTTGTCGAACCCTCTAGAAGCTTTTCTTTTGAACTAATGCATTTGACCAATGGCAAAAATGCCTATGATGGTGCAGTAACTATTTATTGGCCTGATGGAATTGGTACATGGCTTTTTCTCCCTCATTACGAATATTCAGATCCCAAGCAAATGCAAAATGAAATATCAAAAAAAATACGTCTTTCTTTACTTTCACAACGTACTCGTAAAGATTGTACATGGAGTTATATTCAGGAGCTGAAATCAAGACAAAAAATCAAAGAATTGAAAGAATCTGGCTCGAGCAAAGTAGATGACTACATAGCTGCTTTTGATGCAGAAATAAAAAGCAAAGACGAAGAGATAAAGCGTTTAGAAAATGAAATCAATCGCATCAAATATACATATTCTGATGATACTGAAGACAGTACAAAAGTGGGAGGAAATACTGTTGTGTTAAATGGTCTAGAAAAAGACTTATATCAAGGTGAGAGATTGGCAATGATACTTGACGCGATTGCTCATGCGAAAGACAGTGCCGAGTTACACAGTAGACGTCAATCAGTTTTGGAAGACTTTATAAAGTCAAACACTCAAGAGGGTGAACGTGACACAATTCTTACAGAACTAAAAAGACTTTTGACTGGATATTCATCCATGAGTAAAAGTATCAAAAAAAGTTTTGAAAAATTAGGTTTTCAAATTTCAGAAGATGGAAAACATCACAAACTAGTTTTCCGTGGTGATGAAAGATATTCATTTACTTTGCCAAAAAGTGGTAGTGACACCCGTGGCGGTAAAAATGCATTTACTGATTTGAAGAAAAGAATGTTCTAACAAACCAAAGAGACTGGATCGTAGATCGGATCGTAGAGGTCAGGTGATAGTGATAGGATTTAATTGAACCCTCTGAATAAACCCAAAAAAATATCCATAAGCACCTATTATAAAATATGAGGTGGACCCCAGATTTTAGACAACAATGCGGTGAAATTAAGAGGTACTGCCTGATTCATGCAGCATGCTCCGCCTGGCTTTGTTCAGAGGGTTCTATTCAATAATTGTTATGAGGGCAATCACAATGAATATGTTTTTTTCATAGTATGGGTTCCTGTAATGTCAAAGTTCCAGGGAATGGTTACTGCCGTGGCGGCGTATTAAAGAGTCTCAGCCAGCCAAAGCCTGAATTTCAACCCCCACGTCGTCGTATAACCGCTCTCGGCCCAGAAGACTCTCCCCTCTCTGTCGACAATGATCGTCGTCGGGAAGACGCCGATCTTGAACGCCTCCGCGATGGCGCCGTTCTGGTCGTTGATGACGGGAAAGGAGAGGCCGTTTGCTTTCATGTATTCGCCGATCTTCTCCAGCCCGCCCGATTTGACGGCGACGGTGATAACCTTCTCCTCTTTGGCGAGGGCGTCGATGTTGCCCGCCTCCGCATGGCAGATGGGACACCAGGTCGCCCAGAAGTGCAGAATGTAGGGCTTGTCCGGTTTGACGCTGCTGTCATAGGCTAGCCCGTAGAGTTTGGAGACCTCCACCTTCGGCAGGGCGGCACCTTCGAACGAAGGTGCGCGCAGGTATCCGATGACCGTGGCGCCTGCTGCCGTGAGCAGCGCCAGGATCACCAGCTCTTTGAGCCACTTCTTCCATTTAGCCACGCCGTTTCTCCATCGCCTCTTTGAACTTCCACCCCCGGCGCGACTCCATCACCTGTGCGTGGTCGATCTCGGCGACCATCAGCTCCTCGGTATCCCCCAGGCTGCTTTCGATCTCCCCGTCGGGATTGACCAGCAGCGAATCCCCGTAGAAGCGCCAGAGATGCCCGTCGTCTTTCACGTCGCCGATGCGGTTGGCCCGCAGCACAAAACAGTTGTGCGTAAACGCGCGCATCCTGATCAGGTCGCGCCAGCGCTGCTGCGATTCAAAGGTGGAGGCCGTCGGCAGCAGGATACAGTCGATCCGTTTCTCCCAGATACTCTGCCAGAGCGCGTCAAAGTGCAGCTCGAAACCGCCGAGGATACCGAAACGGACATTGTCGACACGGAAGGTCAGCGGTTCGTGCAGCGGTTCGACCGGGTTGGCAAAGAAGGCGGCTTCGTTCCAGTGGGGATAGTCGATCAGCACCTGCTGCTGGTAATAAGCGGTCGAACGGGGAGAGACTTTGATGATGCTTTTATAGGGGGCGCCCGCCTTGACCGTCACCAGGGGGGCCACGAAGGTCATGTCATAGGCGGCCGCGAGGTCCCGGAGGATGCCCAACTGGTGATCACAGAGTTCGCGTAGCATCGAGACGGGGGTCTGCTGCAGCTCTTTGAAAAAAGAGTTCAGGAGGTATTCGCCCATTAGCAGGACGCGGACGCCGCGTTTATGGGCGATCCGGACGTAGTGGTACAGCTTCGTCGTACTCATGCCGACCGAAGGAAGCTGCAGCACACCCACCGTCACGACTCCGTCTCCTCCCCGCCGCGGATCTGTTCGATCTTTTTACGCGCCACTTCGAGGATCTGCTGCGCCTCTTTGAGCGCCCTGGTTCCCGACTCGTAGGCCTTGACGCTCTCCTCGAGGGTCATCTCAGGGTTCATCAGTTTTTCCAGGATCTGTTTCGCCTCTTCCAGGCACCCTTCAAAATCGTTCGCTTCCACTCTCTCTCCTTCGCTGCGGTCTTAAAGACCGTGTTCCAGTGCATCGCGCACATACGCTTCAAACTTCTCCGGTTCGACCAGGAAGGCGTCGTGCCCGTAATCGCTCGGCACCTCAAGGTAATCGACCGGGACCATCTTCTCTTTTGAGAGGATATCCGCCATCACCCGCATCTCGTCCGGGATGAAGAGCATATCGCTTTCGAAACTGACCAGGTAGAGGCGGCTCCGGATACGCAGCAGTGCCTCTTCGAGGGTATCGAAGCCCCGCGAGAGGTCGTAGATGTTGATCGCCTTCGTGATGTAGAGGTAACTGAGCGGATCGAACCACTTGGTGAAGTTGTAGCCGTTGTACTCAAGGTACGACTCCACCTGGAACTTCCCGAAAAGCTCGAACAAACCGTCGGTGCGCTTGTACTCGCGCCCGAATTTGCGCTCCATGCTATGAGGCGACAGGAAGCTGATATGCCCCGCCATCCGGCCTACGGCCATCCCCGTCAGACCGTTCGCTTTGATGTCCGCCGGGTCGTAATAGCCGCTTTTGAAATCGGGGTCTTTCAGGATCGCCTCCTGAGCGATCTTGTTGAACGCGATCGCCCAGGGCTGGGTCGCATGGGTACAGGCCATCGCGACGATCCGGTCGGCGAAGTTGGGGTAGTGCACCGCGAACTGCAGCGCCTGCATGCCCCCCATGGAACCGCCCACGATGGCATGGACCCGGTGAATCCCCAGGCGGTCGAAAAGGATGCGCTGCGCCTTGACCATGTCCTTGACCGTGATGACGGGGAACGTGTAACGGTAGGGCTCTTCGTTCGGGAGCACCGGCGACATCGGGCCGGTCGAGCCGAAACAGCTGCCGACGACGTTGGAGCAGATGACGAAGAAGCGGTCCGTATCGATCGCCTTCCCGGATCCGATCAGGCCGTCCCACCACCCCGGTTTACTCTCCCCTTCGTAGAGGCCCGCCGCATGGTGCGACCCCGTTAGGGCATGCGTCACGACAACGACGTTGTCCTTCGCCTCGCTGAGGTGTCCGTAGGTTTCATAGACAATATCATACGGTTCGAGGATACGCCCGCTCTCGAGATAGAGCGGATTGGTAAAGTGCTCGGTACGAGTCTGAAGGTTCAACGGGTCTATGATGCCGCCTCAAGTGCCTGTTTGATGTCCGCGATAAGGTCCTCGGCGTTCTCGAGACCCGCACTGATGCGGATCAGCCCTGCCGGGACGCCGCAGGCATCCATCTCTTCGGGGCTGAGCTGCTGGTGCGTCGTCGAGGCCGGGTGCGTGATGATGGACTTCGAGTCGCCGATGTTGACGACGAGCGAATAGAGCTTCGTGGCATCCACGATCTTCTTGGCCGTCTCCAGGTCGGCAACTTCAAAGCTGAGCAGGCCGCTGCTCATCCCCCCCTCGAAGTAGCGCTGCGCGTTCGCGAAGTTCTTGTTCGACTCCAGGCCCGGGTAGTTGACCCGTTTGACCATCGGGTGCGTCTCCAGGAATTTTGCCAGCATCATAGCATTGTGCGAGTGCTCTTTCATCCTTATTTTCAGCGTCTCGAGCCCCTGGATAAAGAGCCAGGAGTTGAACGGCGAGCCGACGGCGCCGATGTCGCGCAGGAGGCTGAGACGGCCGCGCAGGGTATAGATCGGCAGTGGCACGTCGACGTAGACCAGGCCGTGGTAACTGGCGTCGGGCTCATTGAACTGCGGGTAGCGCGCGTTGCCGCGGAGTTTTTCGACGAGGTTGCTGCGTTCGACCATGATCCCGCCGATGGCCAGCCCCTGCCCCGTCGTGTATTTGCTCGCGCTGTGGACGACGACGTCGATCCCGTGTTCGAGCGGCCGGCAGAGCGCCGGGGTCGCGACGGTATTGTCGACGATACTGAGCACGCCATACTTGTCCGCCAGTGCCGCAAGTTCATCGATGTCGGGAACGTCGATGCTCGGGTTGGTCAGGGTCTCGAAAAAAAGCGCCTTGGTCTTGTCGTCGATAAGCTTTTCAGCTTCGGCAGGGTTATGGACGTCGAAGAAACGCGCTTCGATGCCGAAACGTTTCATGGTATGGGCCGTCAGGGTGAGGGAGCCGCCGTAGAGTTGCGCGGCGCAGACGATGTTGTCGCCCGCTTCCGCCGCGTTGACCAGGGCGTAGAAGATCGCCGCCATCCCGCTGGACGTCGCCAGGGCGGCCGAACCGCCCTCGAGTGATGCGAAACGTTTTTCGAACACATCCGTCGTTGGGTTGTTCAGGCGGGTGTAGATGTTGCCGAGCTCATTGAGCGCAAACAGGTTTGCCGCATGCTCTGCGTCGCGAAATTCATAGGCCGTAGTCTGGTAGATGGGCACCGCCATCGTTCCTTGCATATCCTTGCTGTAGCCTTCGTGAAGCGCTTTGGTCTGAAAATGCATTTATTACTCCCCTCATTTAGCAGCTCGAGGGGACCGGCCCCTCCGCTGTCGCCGCCTGAACTCTTCGTTGCGGCTTCTTCTAGCGCAGTGGCGTGAAGCTGTGCGCCTACGCTATCCGACAGTATACCAATCAGATATGATAATTCGGTGCTTCCGCCGTAATCTGGACGTCGTGAACGTGGGACTCTTTGAGGCCCGCGCTGGTGATCTCGACGAACTCGGCGTTCTGCCAGAACGCCTCGATGCTCTCGGAGCCGCAGTAGCCCATGGAGGAGCGCAGGCCGCCCATCATCTGGTGCACGATACCCGCGATCGGTCCGCGGTACGGTACACGCCCTTCGATCCCTTCCGGGACGAGCTTGTCCGCCGCCGTCCCTTCCTGGAAGTAACGGTCCGTACTCCCCTTGGTCATCGCCCCGATGGAGCCCATGCCGCGGTAGGACTTGTACTGGCGTCCCTGGTAGTTGATCAGGTCGCCCGGGGACTCTTTCGTACCCGCGAAAAGCGAACCGGCCATGATACAGCTCGCACCGACGGCCAGCGCCTTGGCGATGTCGCCGGAGTACTTGATCCCGCCGTCGGCGACAATCGGCACGCCGACGCGGCGACCCGCCTCGGCACACTCGTCGATCGCGGAGATCTGAGGAACGCCGACACCGGCGACGATACGGGTCGTACAGATCGATCCCGGTCCGATACCAACTTTGACGGCGTCCGCACCCGCTGCGGCCAGCGCTTCGACCGCCTCTGCCGTCGCGACGTTCCCGGCGATGATGTCAATGTTCATCTCCGCCTTGATCGCCTTGACGGTGTCGATGATCCCCTTTGAGTGGCCGTGGGCGGAGTCGAGGACGAGCACGTCGACGCCCGCGTCAACGAGGGCGCGCGCACGGTCAAGCTGACCGACGCCGATCGCCGCACCGACGCGCAGGCGGCCGTACTGGTCTTTGAGCGCGGATGGGTACTCGATACGCTTCTTGATATCCTTGATGGTGATCAGCCCCTGGAGGTGCCCCTCATCATCGATGATCGGCAGCTTCTCGATCTTGTTTTTGTGCATGATCTGCTCCGCTTCGTCCAGGGAGATGTCCTTGTTCGCGACGATCAGCGGCATCTTCGTCATGACGGCGTCTGCGCGCTTGCTTAGGTCCTTTTCAAAACGCATGTCGCGGTTGGTCAGGATCCCCAGCAGTTTGTTGTAGAGGTCGACGACCGGTACGCCGGAGATGCGGTACTCCTGCATCAGCGCTTCGGCATCGGCCAGAGTCGCGTCCGGATAGACGTAGATCGGGTCGATGATGATCCCCGACTCGCTCTTTTTCACCTTCTTGACCTGTTTGACCTGGTTCTCGATATCCATATTCTTGTGGATGATACCGATCCCTCCCAGGCGCGCCATCGCGATCGCCGTGCGGTACTCGGTGACGGTATCCATCGCCGCTGAGACCATCGGGATGTTCATCGTGATGTTCTTCGTGAGTTTTGTCGTAAGGCTGACCTCTTTTGGAAGCACTTCGGAATAACGCGGGACCAGCAGGACATCTTCGAATGTCAATGCACGTTTACGGATTTTCATGAGACTCCTTCTTAAAGGTTTACGGCCTGCTCAAGGCTGAGCGCTCCGTCGAAAAGTGTCTGTTCATCAAAGGCTTTCGCAATCAGCTGAAGCCCGACCGGCATGCCGTTCTCCGCCGTATCGACCGGCAGAGAGATCGCCGGAAGTCCGGCAAGGTTGACCGAGATCGTGTAGATGTCACTCAGGTACATCTGCAGCGGGTCGGAGAGCGCTCCGAACTCGTACGCCGTATCCGGGGCGACGGGGCTCAGGATCAGGTCGAC
>JACXUG010000136.1 GCA_014764065.1 Campylobacterales bacterium | reverse complement strand
GACGAAATCAAGGCCCAGGGGCAGCGCACCTACCGCTCCATCACCGTCGACGGCGAGGAGATCGAGTTCAGCGGCGGTTTTACGGACCTGCATACGCGCTCGTACGAAGCGATCCTCGCCGGCAACGGTTTCGGACTGGAGGAGGCGTACGGCTCCATAGAAACCGTCGCCGCGATCCGGAACCTGTCGCCGGTCGGCCTGCACGGCGAGTATCATCCCTTCTGCAAAAAGGTGGAGGTCTGAAGATGGACGAACCCAGAAGATTGACGCCGGAGGAGTGGAAAAAGCGGTTGCGTTCGAAGGGAAAAGCGGAAGAATGGGACAAACCGGTGCCGTTTTTCGTCCACGCGTCCGCGTTCGTCGACGGTGACGTCTCCATCGGGGATGGCACGAAGATCTGGCATTTCTGCCACGTGTTGCCGCGTACCCGCATCGGCGAAAAGTGCTCCTTCGGCCAGAACTGCGTCGTCGGCCCGAAGGTCGTCATCGGCAACGGCGTGAAGGTGCAGAACAACGTCAGCATCTATGAAGGGGTTGAAATAGAGGATGACGTTTTTCTGGGCCCTTCGATGGTCTTCACCAACGTCATCAACCCCCGCGCCTTCGTCGTCCGCAAGACGGAGTTCAAAAAAACGCTGCTCAGGCGCGGATGTACGGTCGGGGCCAATGCGACGATCGTCTGTGGGGTGACGATCGGTCGCTATGCGATGATCGGTGCCGGCGCCGTCGTGACGAAGGACGTGCCTGATTTCGCACTGATGGCCGGGGTGCCAGCGAAGCAGATCGGCTGGGTAAGCCAGGCGGGGAACCGGCTGGCGTTCGATGAGCGCGGCGAAGCCGTCGATGGGTTTGACGGTAGCCGGTATCGTCTTGAAAACGGGACTGTGAACGCGCTGTAATGCTGAAACGGGACAGGGACGATTTTTCCAAAAACGTGCTGACCCTGATGACGGGGAGCGCCCTGGCCCAGGCGCTGCCGCTGGCGGTCAGCCCGATCCTGACGCGGCTCTACACGCCTGAGGATTTCGGGACGTTTGCCCTGTTCGTGGCGGTGACGGGGATCTTTTCCGCCGTCGCCTGCGGCAGGTACGAAGCGGCGGTCCTGCTGCCCGCTTCGGACGAGGAGGCGCTGCACCTCGTCGCACTGGCCGGGCTGCTGCTGACGGCGGTGACGCTTGCGGTGCTGCTGGCGGTCTGGCTGTTCGCAGAGTCTGTCGCGTTCGCGGTGCCGCTGGACGGCTGGCTCTACTGGGTGCCCGCCGCGCTCTTTTTCACGGGAATGTTCAATCTGCTGAGCGGTTACGGCAACCGGCGAAAGCGCTACGGCCTGATGGCGCAGGCGACGGTTTTCAAGGCCGTTGTGCTGGTGATGGCGCAGGTGGGGATCGGGGTGCTCAAAAGCGGTGCGGCAGGTCTGATCGGCGGTCAGATCGCCGCCGCGGCGGCAGGGAATTTCCGTCTCATTGGACTGGTCGCCTCACAGCAAGAGGGATGGCGCCGTTTCTCATTTTCGCAGATGCGCCGCGTAGGAGTGCGTTATCGCGATTTTCCGAAATTCCAGGTGCCGCACACTTTTCTGAACACCTTCGCCTCGCAGATGCCGGTCTACGCCTTCGGGACTTTTTTCGCGGCATCGGTGGTCG
>JACXUG010000135.1 GCA_014764065.1 Campylobacterales bacterium | reverse complement strand
CCGGTCCGCCTCGTCATCCCGGGCACCTACTCCGACAGCTGGGTCAAAATGCTGAGCAACCTGACCGTCACCAGCGACTACCAGCACCTCTTCTTCATGGACAAGGCGTACCGCGTACCGGACAACGAGTGCGAATGCCAGAAGCCGGGCGAGCACGTTCCGACGAAACCGATCACGAAGATGAACGTCAAATCCCTCATCGGCTATCCGACAAACGGCGAAACGCTCTACCACAACTCCTACGCGACAATCCGCGGGGTCGCCTTCGATTACGGTGCGGGAATCAAGGCGGTCATGCTCTCCTTCGACGACGGCAAAACCTGGCAGGAGGCGACGCTGGGCGACGACCTCGGCCGCTACGCCTTCCGCGCCTTCACCTTCGACTTCAAACCGAAGAAGTACGGCAAGCAGACCATCATGGCCAAGGCGATCAACCGCGCCGGCGAAGAGCAGCCGTTTGCCAAGGATATCAAGTGGAACCACGGCGGTTACAAATTTAACGGAATCGACGTCGTTACTGTCGAAGTAGTCTAAGGAGAGCCTTTATGAAAAAAACAATCTTTGCCGCCCTGCTGAGCCTGGGCGCCCTTAATCTCCACGCCGTCCTGAACGAGGATGTCGAAGTCCCTTATGTCCCGTTTGAGATCAAAATGGGCAAACACTTCGACCTGGTCCAGGCCAACTGTCTGACCTGCCACTCTTTCGGCTACATCCTGAACCAGGGCAAACAGTCCCGGAGTTTCTGGAAAGAGAAAGTCGAAAAGATGGTCGACGCGTTCAAAGCGCCCATCACCAAAGAGGAGCAGACCCTCATCACCGACTATCTCGCCGAGCAGTACGGTAACGGCCAGCCGTAAGGCCGGCCCCCACCCCCTTCTCTTTCACACAAAAATTCACCTATCTTCCGTTACAATAGCGCTATGAACAAACAGCATCTCAAAGAACGGCTCGTCTCTTTTTCCCTCTCGATGTTCCGCAAAGAGTTCTTCAGTATCTACCACGGCAGCGTCTCGGCCAAATCGGACAACAGCCGTTTCATTATCAATACGAAAGATACGATTTTCGACCATATGAACGATCAGCAGCTGATCGAGCTCTATTTCCAGAAAGACTACCGCTGGAACGAGGCCAGTATCGACGCGGCCATCCACTGCAGCATCTACCGCCAGATCAGCGATGCGAAGTTCATCACCTTCTCGATGCCACCCAATACGATGGCCTACAGCCTGCTGCACCCCATCATCGAGCCCATGGACTACTTCGGGATCAAGGAGATGCCCCGTGTGGAAGTCTATGACCCCCGCTCCTTCGACCAGTGGTACGAGCGGGCTTCCACCGAGATTCCCAAATGGCTGCTCAACTCCAACCTGGAGCTGGTCGTGATCCGCGGCTACGGCATCTACGCCTACAACCGCGACCTGCATGAGATGGCGAAACAGCTGGCCGTTTTGGAGAAGAGCTGCCGGATACTGATGCTCCGGCAGAGTATGCTCTCCTAACTTTTATACGGCATCTGAGCAAAACCAAGGGACTGCTCGCGAAGCGATGTTTCCTCGAAAGCCCAGATACCTACGCTAACGCTATGTTCTCGTTGTTCTCACTTCATTGCGGAATTCCGCTTCGCTACATCAGCAGAGTGCGCCCTGAAAGAAGTGCTCTTGGAGCGCTCGCGCGCAGA
>JACXUG010000015.1 GCA_014764065.1 Campylobacterales bacterium | reverse complement strand
ATACTCCAGTGCGTAATCGAAAAAACTTAGCTGCATTCTGACCTTCCTGCGTCTTCTATCTCTCTTATATTATCTAATTGGTGCTTATGGATATTTTTTTTGGGTTTGGTCGTCGTCGTAGGCGATGAAGCTCTCCTCACTTAGGCCTGCGCGGACGAAGCCGCTGATTTCGTCTTTGTCGAGGGGGAGGGGGATGGCTTCTTCCTGTTCTCCGGTAAGGCGGCTGCGGCTGGAGACGAGGATGCTCCCGCCGGGGCGGCTTTACGCTAAAATATCGCTATGAAACACAGCCTTGAGAAGTTTACGCGCCTTGTCGACGCCCTGCGGGAGCTCCCGACCGTCGGGCAGAAGTCGGCGACCCGCCTGGCCTACCACATGCTAATGCACGACAGCTTCGGGGCAATGAAAATAGCCCACGCCATCGAGGATGCTGTGGGCAGCATCAAAAAGTGCCGCTCCTGCGGCGGGATGAGCGAGGACGAGCTCTGTGGCGTCTGCTCCGACGAGGGGCGCGACGTGTCGCTGCTCTGCATCGTCGAGAACGCGAAGGATATCCTTACCATCGAGGAGAATGGGCTTTTCGGCGGCCGCTACTACGTCCTCGACGCCCTCGACCGCCTCGACATCGACCACCTCCGCGCCACGGTGGGCAGAGGCGTCGAGGAGATCATCTTTGCGCTGACCCCCTCCATCGCCAACGACGCCGTCATCCTCTACATTGAGGACAAGCTGCAGGGGCTTGACGTGCGTTTTACGCGGATCGCCCAGGGGGTCCCGACGGGCGTCAGCCTGGAGAACATCGACATGCTCTCCCTCGCCCGGGCCCTCGAAGACCGCGTCAAGGTGTAGGCGAAAATGACCGAGCGCGACCACGACCGGCTGGTGCGCAACCTCCTGCGGCTGCTGGGGCAGCTGGAATCCTCCCTTATCCAGACCCACATCTCCAGCGTCATCATCGCCAAGGAGGTCGTCTACACGCTGAAAAAACCCGTCGACTTCGGTTTCCTGGACTACTCCACCCTCGAGCGGCGCAAGCGCTTCTGCTAGGAGGAGGTGTGCATCGACGGCCGCCCGATGCGCTTCGACGCCATCGAGTTCAACCCCTATCTCAATCACATCGACGTCATCAGGGACCTCGCCTTTTTGCTGATGGACCTGGAGTACCGTGGGCTCGCCCGCCAAAGCCGCCGCATCCTCAACCGCTACCTTGAGCATACGGGCGACTACGCCGCCGTGGCGCTGCTGCCCTTTTACAAGACCTACCAGGTGATGGTGCGGGCGAAGGTGCTTGCGCTCCATGCCGCGCAGGATGTCGCCGAAGTAGAGCGTGGAAGCGTCGTCGGCGAGGTGCGCGCCTACATCGCGCTGGCGGCGTTTATGGGAGCGAAAAAAAGTTAGGGCTTGGGAATACGGTAGGCGACCGTCCACTTTTTGGTCTCGCCCGCCTTCAGCGTCGGCGAGAAGCGGAGCGTGTAGCCGTCGCGGCGCTCATAGGCAAGGTCGGAGCTTACCGTCGTTTTGTCATCCGCCGCAATGCCGGGGACGAGGAGATCGATGCGCTTTGCACTGTCGCTGCGGTTCGAGAGGCGGTAGGCGACGCCCAGGCTCCAGTAGCGCCCCTCGTCGCGCCGCGTCAGCAGCGTGCATTCTGCGACGATGTCGAAGTTTGTTCCCAGGCGCAGGGTGACCGTCTCCTCTTTGGGGGTGTTGCCCAGCGCGCTCTCGCCCAGCAGGATCGTCGTGCCGTCCGTTTCCACGTAGCTGCGTACCGTGCCCGCGGGCAGCGGGATGTCGAACCCTTCAAGATCGACGAACTGGCTGACGGGGCGTTTCAGCTCCGCGCCGCTCTGCAGAGGGGAGGGCATCGTCACCTCATAGCGCCGCTTGAGCGCGTGCGACGGCCGGTCGATAAACCTTACCTGCGTCTTTTCATTGTCGGCGAGGGTGACGTCGAAGGGGACTGTATAGAGATGGTACCCCTCGACGGCCTGCTCCGCCACCGCCGCCGCCGCGGCCTCCATCATCACCTTGCCGACATAGCGCCGCGGCTCCGCGGCGCGGTTGATCTCCCCGGCGAGCAGGTGCAGCTTCGTGTTCTCGAAACGTTTGCCCGAACGGTTGTCGACGGTGATCCACCCCGTCAGGTCCCCTTTGTCGCCGTCGAGGGTGAGGGTATAGTCGCTTTTCCAGCCGATGCTGCCGATCAGGTAGTCCAGCGCCATTTCGCCCTGTACGGTTTTGGACGCTTCGACGTTCCAGACGAGGGAGGGCTTCATGATCAGCGTTTCGGGGATGGCGTCGAAGATGAAATCCTGATCCCGTATGCCGCCCTCGATGCCGCGGTCGGTCCGGACGACGGCGGGCGATGCCGCCAGAAGCGTCCCCCCGCCGATCTCCGGCTTCTCCCTGTCGCCCGTTTTGAACCGGACGCGCTTCCCGATATTTGCCTCGATGATCTTGGCGAGGGTGATCTTGTCGAAGCGGTACTGCTGCGAATAGAGCGTCACGCCCTCCGGCAGCCGTACGCTGACGGTGTCGGTCTGCACCGTCGTCGCGACGCCCGGGTAGACGATACTCTGGCTACCCTTCCCGGCGGTGAGCTGCCGCTTTTCATGTACAAGCCCGATCCCGGCATTGTAGATGACGAGTGAGGTTTCCGTCGGTGTCGGCGAAAGGGTGGCGGCGAGCAGAAGCGGGGAGGCGAAGAGCGTCAGTATGAGCGGATGGGTCAGGGGCATGGCGTCTCCTTTAAGAAGCGTTGGTTTATCTTCTGCTAGTGTAGCAGTTTTTTGTAACGCGGCGCGGTGCGGCAGGGGTGAGACGGGGAGTTGGGAGAATTTCGCGCTATTGGGTCCTAAAACGATATAAGAAACGAGATCGTTTAGTACAGCTTTAGTGATTTCTTTATGATGCAGGTGAATTATGATTCATTACAACCGGCTCGGGCCGGTTTGGAGGGATGATGTACCGACTCTTTCTCATCATGATGACGGTGGCAACGCTTACCGCCCACGACTACTGGATCAACGCATCGGGCGTCTTGCAGCGCGGCCACCTCGAGCCGGAGGCCGGGGAGCATATCCATAAGGACGAGGCGCCGCAACGCGGGGCGGCAGCGCGGGGACGCGGCTGCATGCGCTGCTGGCGCAGCTGCAGGAGATGAAGATCACGACGCTGCTCTGCACGCACAATCTCAGCCTCGGCCGTGAGTTGGGGACACGCGCCCTCGTGCTCGGACCCGACCACACCCACGGCGGCAGTGAACATACCCACGCCCACCTGCACGACTGGGCGTAGCACTTCTAGTCGTATAAACATCTCTATAAGTGGACTATTCAAAGGGTATGTGTTTTGAAAAGTCTGGAAGTGAAGCACGGTTTATCTGTGCGCGGGCACGCTGCCGAAGCGAACACAGCGTTAGTGTAGGTATTCGAGCTTTCAAGGAAATATCGCTACGCAAGCGGTACCCTTGTTTTGCCCGGATGCCGTATTATTGCTCTAGAAGAAAATGGGCGTCGTAGGCGAGGCGCAGCACGCCGAGGGCGTAATTGCTGGAGTTATTGTAGCGCATGATCTTTTTGACGTAGCCGCTGAGATAGCCGAGTTCTGGTTTGCCGCAGGCGTAGCAGTTGTAGGTACGGCCGTTGCGACCCTTATCAAAGGCGAACGAGGCGTTGTCGGTCGCGAAGTCGTAGTCGTACCACGCCTCTTCAACCTCGGGCATCAGGGGGAACTTTTTCCAGTCGATCAGCGCCGTAAAGCCGGCATTGTCATGCAGGTAGCGCGCGGTCGATAATATGGCGTCCTCCATCTTCTGCAGGTCGCCCGGTCCTTCGCCGTAGCTTTCGACGAGGTAGAAGTTCTGCGGCATGAACTGGGAGATGCCGACCGCCCCGGCATAGGAGCTTTTGAAGCGGCAGGCGCTCGGGGCAATGGCGTTGTCGTAGCAGAACTCCATCAGGGAGACGATGTTGCGTTTGGCCATGGAAAGGAGGCCTCTGTTGCGTTCGCTGTCAGCGGGAAGCTCCCGTATGAGCGTGTTGAAAACGGTAAAGGCGTCGTGGGTGCATCCCACGCGCCCCAGACGTGTCTCCTTGGCGAGAATGGCCGCTACGACCTCGCGGTTGACGCCGAAGCGCCGTTCCGCCTCGTCATAGGCGCCGCGGTACTGCCGAAGGTTTTCGACCATGGCCGGTACGAAGGTGACGAGGGCGTTGTTGGCACGCTTCTCGTTGGCATGGTGCACCGTGATCATCTTCGGGCTGAAGAGGCGCAGGCTCCTGGCGTCGCGGAGCGTGCTCTGGGCATCGAGCAGGTATCGGTTGGCGTAGTCGACGCTGACGCCCGCTTCGACCGCCTTGTTGCAGATGGACTCGTAGGCGTCGATTTTGAAGCTGCAGTCGCTGTAGGCGAAGAGAGTGCCGCTTGCCAGCGGCAGAAGCAGGGCCGAGGCCGCGCGGTTAAAAGGCAAAACTTTCACGCATCACCTCTTCGATGGTCTCGGCAGCATAGCACTCCCGGGTGAAGAAACGGTTGGCCAGGACCCCCTGGCCCAGCAGCATCTCGGCGCCGTCGATGGCTTTGAGGCTGTGCTCGGCGCAGAGTGCCAAGAAGGGGGTCACTTTGCCGTAGATGGCGTCGGCCCCGTAGCGGCTCTGCTGCAGCAGCGGGAGCAGCAGGGCTTCGGGGGCGGGGAGGCTGTCGTCTTCGAGCCCGGCCGAAGTCGTATTGACGACGAGGTCGTACGCTTTGGGTGTGAAGTCGTCCCAGGTCATCGTCGTAAAACCGTCGGCGACAAAGGGGGAGAGTCGGCCGGCGGAGCGGTTCAGGACGTGGACGCTCTTGCCCTCCTGTTTCAGCCTCGTTGCCAATGCCCGCGCCGTGCCGCCCGCGCCGAGGATCAGGACGTCGTTGACATGGTCAAAGTTGCGGATGGCGAAGAGGAAGCCGTCGGCATCGGTGTTGTAACCGATGAGCTTCCCGTTTTCGTTGACGATCGTGTTGACGACGCCGATCTCTTTGGCGAAGCCGCGGATCTCGTCGCAAGCGTTGTAGGCGGCCTCTTTATGGGGAACGGTGATGTTCGCGCCCTGCAGCCCAAGGTCGAAAAAGGTTTTGCGCAGCTTGGTGCCGTCGGTAAGGTGCACCCGCGTGTAGCAGCCGGGAAAGCCCAGGCGCTTGAAGACGTGGTTGTGCATCAGCGGCGAGCGGGAGTGGTGGACGGGATCGCCGAAGATGGCGAAAAGGGAGGGGGTCAAAACTTCAGATCCTCCAGGGAGCTCATCAGCGCGCCCAGCTTGTTCTGTACTTCGAGGTACTCCAGCTCCGGCTTGGAGTCGGCAACGATGCCCGCACCCGCCTGCAGGATCACTTCGCCCGGTTTGACGAGGGAAGTGCGGATTGTGATGGCGCTGTCCATGTTGCCGTCAAAGCCGAAGTAGCCGATGGCACCGCTGTAAAAGCCGCGTTTGAGTCCTTCGAATTGGGCGATGAGCTCCATCGCACGGATCTTCGGCGCCCCGGTCATGGTCCCCGCGGTGAAGGTCGCCATAAAGAGGTCGAACATATCCTTGTCCTCGCGCAGTTCGGCCGTGACGTCGCTGACGATGTGCATGACGTGGGAGTAGCGCTCGATATGCATCATATCCTCGACCTTGACCGTGCCGGTCTTGGCGACGCGGCCGATGTCGTTGCGCCCCAGGTCGATGAGCATGAGGTGCTCGGCAAGCTCTTTGGGATCGGCGAGCAGCTCCTCTTCGAGTTCGCGGTCGCGCTCTTTGGTGTCGCCGCGTTTGCGGGTGCCCGCGATGGGGCGCAGCAGCAGTTCGTTCTCCTGCAGGCGCACCATGACTTCTGGGGAGCTTCCGACGATGGCGAAATCCTCGTACTCCATCAGGAACATGTAGGGTGAGGGGTTCTTCGTGCGCAGGATGCGGTAGAAGCTGAAGGGGTCGACGTGCGCTTTGCGGGTGTAGCGGTTCGTCATCAGGATCTGGAAAACGTCGCCGCTCTTGATCATCTCCTTGGAGTCTGCCACCATCTCAAAGAAGCGCTCTTTCGTAAAGGCGAAACTACCCCCTTCGTCGTTATGCATCGGGATGAGCGGGGTGTAGTCGTACCCGCCCTTGATCTCGGCCTCGAGGGTGGCGAAGCGCTCCGCCATCGTCTCCTGCGTTGTCAGCAGGGTGACCTTGTGATTCTGGTGGGAGTAGACGACGACGAGCTTGGGCAGAATCAGGTCGAGGTCGGGCACCTGCATGGGGTCTTCGAGCTTCTCCATGTGGCTTTTCAGTACCGGCTCGAACACCTTGACCATGTCGTAGCCGATGTAGCCGATAAAACCGTCGGCGTAACCGATATCGAGGCTTTTACAGACCGCCTTGTACGGGGCGGCGTCGATCGCGGCGTAGTAGGATTTGAGGAAATCGAACGGGGAGGCCGAAGATACGTCCGTTTCGCCCGCGCCGTTCGTGTAGCGCGTTTCACCTTCGCGGTACTGTAGCCGCTCGCGCGCGCCGATCAGGATGATACTGTTCTTGCCGCCGCTGCTGCCGGCACTCTCGAACAGGAAGGTGATCTCCTCCGCAAAGGCATTCTTGAGTTTCTGGTAGAGCGCGATCGGTGCGAACTGATCGAGCATAAACTGGGTGTGGTGGAACATACCTCTCACTTCTTACGGTTTGATGGTGCAGATGAAGGCGCCGGATTCGATCTTGCGGCGGACATCCTGCAGGCGCGCCTTGGCGTCGCTGCGGCTTTTGAACGGACCGACGAGGACCTTGTTGGTCGTGGCGCCGTTGATGACGACGCGGTGGAAAGTGTACTCGTAGCCGCTGCGTTTGATGTTGTCCAGGAAGGCGCGGTTGGGCTTGTAGCGGCTGAACGAGCCCACCTGGATGTAGACGTCGCCCGGTGCCGGGTGACCAGCGACTGCCGGCGCAGGTGTCGGAGCCGGTGCCGGCACAGCTTCGGGTTCCGTTTCATCGATAACGATGATGTCGCTCTGCGCGATCGGGACCGGATGGGCGATCTCGGGGTCCGCGGGAGCTTCGGCTGCCGGCTCCGGTTCGGGAGCAGGGGTCGTCGCATTGACGGATGCAACCGGGGTGACGGGAGACGGGATCGGTTTGGCGACGACTTCGGGGTGGGCGACCTGGAGCGGCGCGGAACCGCTCATGCGTCCCATGATAATGATGATGACGATGGCGACGATCACCAGCGTACCGACTCCGATAAGCATCTTTTTCCGGGTACCGTCCCGCGAGTTCCGGTTGAGGATGATAGCGTTGAGTTCGTTATGGTGTTCGTCAGGCATGCTGGGCTCCTTTAGTGCCCCCCGCTGTAAACAGGGCATAGGGAAGATTGATGATGTTGTAGGCATCGGGCAGCGCGTCGGTGGGAAAGACCCGCCACTGCCGGTTCATTTTCTCTTCCAGTTTTTGGGAAATGATTTTACCCATTTCGACGGCGTGTTGTAAAGCGGCGCCGCAAGGAACGTAGAGATGCAGGTGGTTCGGGCTTGCCGAGCGGAAGGTGAGAAGGTCTTCATACCCCAGTGCTGAAACGATCTTGCCCGCATGGTGGTAGAAGTGTTTGGGCGCATCGCCGTTATAGTCGATCACGATAAAAGGGACGTTACCGTCAGCGTCAGCAAGGGGATGGGCTAGGGTGAGCTGCCGGGCGCGGTGCGCGTTGATCAGGATATCGCTCAGCGGCGCATCGACGCGCTTGTATTTCGAAAAGAAGGTGCGGTTCCCGAACGGGACCTGCTCGGCGACTTCCTGCATCTTCTGCCAGTAGTACGACCGGACGATCCGTTCGAAAAAACGGGCCTCTCTGTCCATCAATACGTCGGCTGATAGTAGATGACGAACTGCTGGGCGAGTGCTCTGAGTTCTGCTTTGATCTCGGCCTGCTTGGCTTCGTTCTCGATGTCGTCGAGGACGTCGCAGATACGGTTGGCGATGATCTCGAACTGCTCCTCTTTCATCCCGCGGGAGGTGAGCGCCGGGGAACCGATACGGATACCGGAGGTGACAAAGGGCGAGCGGAATTCACCCGGAACGGTGTTCTTGTTGACGGTGATGCCTGCGCGGCCCAGTGCCACATCGGCGTCTTTGCCGCTGAAATCGCGGTCGAGGAAGGAGACGAGGACGAGGTGGTTGTCCGTACCGTCGCTGACGACCTTGTAGCCGCGTTTCATGATGACGTCGGCGAGAACGCTCGCGTTGGACTTGACCTGCTTCGCGTAGGCCTTCCACTCCTCGGAGAGGTTGTACTTGAAGCCGACAGCCTTGGCGGCGATGACATGGACCAGCGGTCCGCCCTGCAGACCCGGGAAGATCGCGGAGTTGATCTTTTTGGCAATATCCTCGTCGTTGGTCATGATGAGACCGCCGCGTGGGCCGGCAAGGGTTTTGTGCGTCGTTGTCGTAACGACGTCGGCGTACGGGAATGGGCTCGGGTGCTCGCCTGCGGCAACGAGGCCGGCGATGTGCGCGATGTCCGCAAAGAGGATCGCACCGACTTCGTCAGCAATCTCACGGAACTTCTTGAAGTCGATCTCTCTGGCATAGGCGGAAGCGCCGCAGACGATGATCTTGGGCTGGACGATGCGGGCGATGTCCATGACGCGCTCGTAGTTGATGCGGCCGTCGAGCTCGACACCGTAGGTGAAGCTCTGGTAGTTCTTGCCCGAGAAGCTCGGCTTCGCACCGTGGGTCAGGTGGCCGCCGTGGCTCAGGTCCATACCGAGGATCTTGTCACCCGCCTGGATCAGCGCGGCGTAGACGGCCCCGTTCGCCTGGGAGCCGGCATGCGGCTGGACGTTGGCGAATTTACAGCCGAAGAGTTCGCAGGCGCGGTCGATGGCCAGCTGCTCGACGGCGTCGGCGAATTCACAGCCGCCGTAGTAGCGTTTCTGCGGGTAGCCTTCGGCGTATTTGTTCGTAAACACGGAACCCATCGCCTCCATGACGGCAGGCAGGGTAAAGTTCTCGGAAGCGATCATCTCAAGGTGGTCGGTCTGGCGCTCCAGCTCTTTTTCACACAGGGTATAGACTTCGTTGTCAAACTCTTGCAGAAAGCTCATTTTTTTCCTTTTTTTATTGAATTAAATAGGGCGTCGGAAACAGGTTCCGCAGCCTGGGATAATGTTGGGAACGCCGCGGCGGCACTCCGGCACTTACTCTTCCTCGTCTTCGTCGGACGGATTCATTTCATGTTTCAGCGGCTTCATCGCCGGGAACAGGAGCACGTCGCGGATGGAGTGCTCATTGGTCAGCAGCATGACGAGACGGTCGATACCGATCCCCTGTCCGGCCGTCGGGGCCATCCCGTAGCTGAGCGCGCGGACAAAGTCCTCGTCCATCTCGTGCGCCTCTTCGTCGCCGCCGGCCTTGGCTTCGAGCTGCCCCTCGAAACGGCCGAGCTGGTCGATGGGGTCGTTGAGCTCGCTGAAGGCGTTGGCGATCTCGCGGCCCGCGATAAAGAGCTCGAAACGGTCGGTCAGTGCCGGGTTGGCGTCGTTACGGCGTGCCAGCGGGGAGATCTCGACCGGGTACATCGTGATGAAGGTCGGGTTGATCAGCTTCTCCTCGACGAAGGCGTCGAACATCTCGCCCTGGAGCTGGCCGACGTTGAGACTGTCGCTGACCTCGAAGCCGTTTTCGCGCAGGTAGACGAGCATCTTCTCTTTGTCGTGAACGATGATCTCCGGCACGCCGCCGATCGCGCTGAGCGACTCGATGAGCGGGATCTCCGTGAATTTGGAGAAGTCGACTTCCATCTCGCCGTAGGGCAGCAGTGCCGGGAGCTTCAGGTGGTCGAAGAGGTACTCGAAGTACTCTTTGGTGAGCGCAATGAGGTCCTTGTAGGTCTTGTAGGCCCAGTAGAACTCGATGGAGGTGAACTCCGGGTTGTGCGTCGCGTCCATCCCTTCATTTCTGAAGTTGCGGTTGATCTCGAAGACCGCTTCGAAGCCGCCGACGATGAGGCGCTTGAGGTAGAGCTCCGGGGCGATGCGCAGGTAGCGGTCGACGCCCAGGGCGTTATGGTGCGTCACGAACGGTTTGGCGTTGGCGCCCCCCGCGATGGGGTGCATCATCGGCGTTTCAACCTCGAGGAAGCCTTTGTCCTCGAAGAAGCGGCGCGTGAGCGAGATGATCTGGCTGCGGATCTTGAAGGTCTTGCGCACTTCGCTGTTCATAATCAGGTCGAGGTAGCGCTGGCGGTAGCGCATCTCTTTGTCGGTGAGGCCGTGAAACTTCTCCGGCAGCGGAGCGATCGCCTTGGTCAGGAGCTTGAAGCCGTCGACGTGCAGGGAGAGCTCGCCCTGGTTGGTGACAAAGGGGAAGCCTTCGACCTCGATGATGTCACCGACCTCGATCTGCTTTTTGAAGACGTTATTGTAAAAGCCCTCGGGCAGGTTGTCGCGGGTGACGTAGACCTGCAGCATGGCGCTTTCGTCTTCGATCTTGAGGAAGCTAGCCTTCCCCATGACGCGGAAGAACTTGATGCGCCCCGCGACGCAGTAGTGGCGACTCTCGTCGCGTTTCGTCTCGGCGTGCGCCAGGTCGGAGTTGACGTTCAGGAATTTGTCGATGGTCGTATTGCGTGCCGAGTCGTTGGCGTAGGGGTTGATCCCCTCGGCCTTGAGCGCATCGGCTTTTTCGATACGTTGCTGGATGTATTTGTTGTCAAAAAAAGACAATAGCGATCTCCTCTGTTAGGTATGTGATTTTTTCTGGCATTCGGCGCAGACCCCGTAGATCTGCATCGAGTGCTCTTTCATCTGGAAGCCGAGTTTGTCGGCGATGGCGTGCTGCCGCTTTTCGATCTCCTCGTCGACGAACTCGGTGATGGAGCCGCATTCGGTGCAGATCATATGGTCGTGGTGCTCCTTGGCCCCCAACTCGTACTTCTTGCCCTGGGCGCCGAAGGAGAGCGAGGTGACGATCTCTTCGTTTTCCAGCAGGCCCAGCGTGCGGTAGATCGTCGCGATCCCCGTTTTGAGGTGCGGGTAGTTCTCCTGGATCTTCTTGTGGAGCGCTTCGGGGGTCAGATGCTCGTCGGAGTTGTGGAGCGTCTCCAGGATCACCTCGCGCTGGATCGTGAACTTCAGCCCGTTCTTTTTCAGCAGTTTTTTGAAATCCTCAAGGAGCTGTTTGTATTCGATGGTTTTGGCGTTAAAGTCATTCGGATGGCTCATGGCGTCTGCTCCTTCAGCTGCGTTTTGACGGTCTCGATGATCTCGCCGGCACGTTCGATCGAGATGGCGGAGTCGTTCGTTTCGGGCTTGGGCGCCGTCTCCTTGGGCTGCAGCGATTCGGTATCGAGGTGCATGATGTGGCTGCCGGTCTCGACGAGAATAGGGAAAAGGATGCTTCCCCCAAGCGGTTCGCGGATGTTTTCGCGGATGGCGACGACGTTGTTGAGGGCGTAGGTGATGACGGCGGTGATGAAGAAGAACTTCCCGCTGCCGAACACGAACCCCGCAATTCGGTCAAGCGCGCCCAGGCCGCTGGCGGCGCCGAGGCGTTTGAAAAGGTGGCCTAGGCCGACCATGGCGAGCCAGAAGAGCGCTAGGGTGAGCAAGAAGCCCGAAAACGAGATGAGGGAGGGGCTCTCGAAATGGAAAATATTGTCGTTGAGGAAGGCTCCGACCTCGCCGCTGACCCGTGATGCGACGAAGATACCGCCGATAATCCCGATCAACCCGAAAAGCTCTTTGAAAAAGCCGTTGAGGATGCCTTTGAGGCCAAGCAGCAGGATGATGACGGAGATGACAAGGTCGAAGTAGTTGAAATCCATTCAGAACGCCCGTTTTGAAATTGAGAAGAATTATAGACAACTCTCACTAAAAAAAGCTTGACAGCGTGCCGGCGGCGCGTTATTAACCCCCTGTTAAAGCTTCGTGCTGTATCATTGCCGCTCAAAATTGATTATAAGGTATTGAGAGCCATGAGCAACTGGTCACCATCGAGCTGGAGAAGTTTTCCGATCAAGCAGCAACCGACATACCCCGATCAGGAGCACCTGGAACGGGTCGAAGCAGAGCTGCGGCGTTATCCACCGCTGGTGTTCGCGGGCGAAGCACGGAATCTGAAAGCGCAGCTGGCCCAGGTTTCCGATGGGAAGGCGTTCCTGCTCCAGGGCGGCGACTGCGCCGAGAGTTTCTCCGAGTTCCATGCCGATAACATTCGCGACACGTTCAAGGTGATGCTGCAGATGGCGGTCGTCATGAGCTTCGCCAGCGGCCTGCCGGTCGTCAAAGTAGGGCGCATGGGCGGTCAGTTCGCGAAGCCGCGCTCCTCGGACATGGAGACCGTCGGCGACGTCACGCTTCCGAGCTACCGCGGCGATATCATCAACAGCATCGAGTTCACTGAGGAAGCG
Organism: Campylobacterales bacterium; assembly: GCA_014764065.1. Lineage (GTDB taxonomy): Bacteria > Campylobacterota > Campylobacteria > Campylobacterales > Sulfurimonadaceae > Thiomicrolovo. The sequence goes on along the minus strand of JACXUG010000015.1, from coordinate 10,969 downwards.
CGCATCCCGGACCCGGAGCGCATGATCCACGCCTACCACCAGGCGGCATCGACGCTCAACCTGCTGCGCGCTTTTGCATCGGGCGGTATGGCGGACCTGCACCAGGTGCACAAGTGGAACCTCGATTTCGTCAAGCAGACGGAGATGTCGGAGAAGTACGAAGCGTTCGCGGCGCAGATCGAGCAGTCGCTGCGTTTCATGGAAGCGTGCGGCGTGACCTCGCAGACCTACCGCACCCTGCGCGAAACGGACTACTTCACCTCCCACGAAGCGCTGCTGCTCAACTACGAAGAGGCCTTTACCCGCCAGGACTCCCTGACGGGCGACTGGTACGACGTCTCCTCGCACATGCTCTGGATCGGCGACCGTACCCGCCAGGTCGACGGCGCGCACGTCGAGTTCCTGCGCGGCGTCAAAAACCCGCTGGCGTTCAAGGCCGGTCCGTCCATGACGACCGAAGACCTGCTGAAGCTCTGTGATACCCTGAACCCGGAGAACGAAGCCGGACGCATCAACGTGATCGTGCGTATGGGTGCCGGCAAGGTCGGCGACCACCTGCCGGAGCTGATCCGGGCCGTCGAGCGTGAAGGCAAAAAGGTACTCTGGAGCTGCGACCCGATGCACGGCAACATCATCAAGTCCGGCAACGGCTACAAGACCCGCCGCGTCGACGATATCCTGACCGAGATGAAAGAGTTCTTCCAGGTTCATAGATCCGAGGGGACCTACGGCGGTGGTGTCCACCTGGAGATGACGGGCAAGAACGTCACCGAGTGCCTCGGCGGTGCCTTCCATATTACGGAAGAGGATCTCAATAGCCGTTACCACACCCACTGCGATCCGCGCCTCAACGCAGACCAGTCCCTCGAACTGGCGTTCCTCATCGCCGATACCCTCAAAGCAGCCCGCGCGTAATCCTACGCCGCGGCAACTTTTTCCATACCTTAATACGTTAAAAAAATTAGATTTGATTGTTTCCCCCGAGTGGGGAAGGGCGGAGTGGTGCGTTTAGAGCGCGGCGGCGTCGAGCGCCTTGATGAGTTCGTCGGGGCGGTTGGACCACTGGATGGCGTCCTGCTTGGAGACGATCCGTTTGCGGACCAGGTCGAAGAGCTCCTGGGTTTGGGTGACCATCCCCGTCTCCTGCTGGTTGAGCTGCATCTGTGAATAGAGCTGGTGGACTTTGTCTTCGCGGATCAGGTTGGCGATCGCCGGGATGTTGATCATCAGCTCCTGGGCCGCGACCCGTCCGCCGCCCAGGCGCGGCAGCAGCACCTGTGAAATAACGGCAATGATGGAGGTGGAGAGCTGCGCACGGACCTGCGGCTGCTCGTCCCCCGCGAAGACGTCGATGATACGGTTGATCGTCTGCGGCGCGGAGTTGGTGTGCAGGGTACCGAAGACGAGGTGACCGGTTTCGGCCGCGGTCAGTGCGGCGGCAATGGTCTCCTTGTCACGCATCTCCCCGACCAGGATGACGTCGGGGTCTTCACGCATCGCGTATTTGAGTGCGCTGGCGAAGTTGGCCGTGTCGGTCCCGACGTTCCGGTGGGAGAAGAGACACTTCTTGTTCTGGTGGACGAATTCGACCGGGTCCTCGACGCTGATGATGTGGCGGTTTTCCGTTTCGTTGATCTCGTTGAGCATGGCCGCCAGCGTGGTGGACTTACCGCTACCGGTCGGTCCGGTGACGAGGATCAGCCCCTTCTTGCGCTTGATGAGCTTTTTGAAGATGGCTTTGGCGTTGAGATCGTCAAGGCTCGGGATCTCGATCGGAATGATACGGAAAGCACAGGCGATATCGCCCATGGTTTTATAGTAGTTGGCACGGAAACGGCCGACTTCGGGGAGCAGAATCGCGAAGTCGAGTTCGTTATGCTCCTCGAACTCCTTTTTCTGTTTCTCGGTCAGCAGGGAATAGGACATATCCTCGATCGTTTTGCCGTCAAGGACGGGAAGGTTCAGCGCAACCAGGCGGCCGTCGATACGGATCTGGGGCTCGGAACGGGAAACGAGGTGAAGGTCCGACGCATTGTAGGCGACGACGCTTTTTAACAGTTTGCGGATATCCAGGGTCTGACTCATGAGAGAAATTTTCCTTCATAGAGGGGTTCATTGAAACCGACTATAACATGATTTCCGGTTTCCACAACAGGGCGTTTTATTAACAGGTTTTCCTTGGCAAGCCAGGCCCGTTTGCCGCCGTCATCGAGGTTGAGTTCTTTGAGTTTCAGGGTACGGTAGGTCGTTCCCCGCGTATTGAAAAGCTGCTGCATTTCGGCACCCTGTGACAGCCAGCGGTCGACTTCCGCTTCGCCGACGGGATTCGTTTTGAAATCCACGAAGGTGTAGGCGATGTCGTGCTTTTTGAAAAAAGCGAGGGCTTTTTTCACGCTGTCGCAGTTTGTGATGCCGTAGATAGTTATCATTCGATAATCTTCGGGACGATAAAGAAATGCTCGTCGCTGTGGGGAGCATGTTCAAGGATGTCGTCGTTGATGGCGGTGTTGCAGTTGGGAACATCTTCGCGCAGCTGTGTCGCATTTGTAGTCATCGCAAAGGTGTCGGGGACGTCGGTTGTATCCAGCGCGCTAAGATTGTCGACAAAGGCGACGATCTCGCTGAGCTGGCCGATCACCTTTTCGCGGTGGGCGTCGTCAATTTTGAGCATTGAGAGTTTTTCCAGACGGCTTAGCAGGGCGTCATCGATTTGCATAAAGTACCTTTCGTTGGCGTAATCGTATTAATTATAGCAAAAAGATACTTAGAGGCAGAGCGCCCTCTCTCAGCCGCCTGCAGGAGCATATTGATTAAATTGCAATCAACTCGTAATCCGTTTTGCATACTATTTTGCAGTAGAATCCTAAAAGCACATTTCTAAACATAAGAGGTGGGTAATGATCAGAAAAAAACAGAACGGGAAAAAAGTCTGGGTGACGTTTACGGTTTTGCCCGAAACCGGTATGGAGGACGTCGTCTTGTGCGGCGCCTGGAATGACTGGTCGGATGAACCGATGAAGCAGAAGAAGAACGGCGAGTTTTATCTGACGAAGGTGTTGCCCGCCGGCAGTACGTTTGAATTCGGCTATAAAAGCAGCGACGGTGCCTGGATGGCGGAGGGGGACTGTGCAACGGTCCCTTCGCCGTTCGGTAGCCACAACGCGCTGCTGGAGCTTTGAATGCCGTATGAACTGTAACAGATCAGGGACGACGTAACTGCCTTACCGGTCGTTAAACGGAGGGGTCGATTGATATTGTGAGGAGAGTGTATGAAAGCCGTTGTAATGGCAGGTGGGTTTGGAACGAGGATCCAGCCGTTAACCCATTCGCGTCCGAAGCCGATGCTGCCGATTGTGAACCGTCCGATGATGGAGCACACGATGATGACCCTGAAGGAGCTCGGGATCACCGAGTTTATTGTGCTGCTCTATTTCAAGCCCGACATTATCAAGGAGTATTTCAAAGACGGCAGCCACCTGGGGATCAACATCGTCTATGTCCTGCCCGATGACGATTACGGCACGGCAGGGGCGGTCAAGCTGGCCGAGGAGTATATCGGCGACGACAACTTCATTATCATCAGTGGCGACCTGGTGACCGATTTCGATTTCAAGAAGATCTTCGATTACCACAAGCAGAAAGATTCCAAGCTGACGATCACGCTCACTTCGGTAGAGAACCCGCTCGAGTTCGGGGTGGTGATCGCCAATGAAGAGGGGCGGATCGAGAAGTTCCTCGAAAAGCCGAGCTGGGGCGAAGTCTTCAGCGACACGATCAATACAGGGATCTATGTCATCGAACCGGAGATCCTCTCCTACATCCCCAAAAACGAGAATTTCGACTTCGCCAAGGACCTTTTCCCGCTGCTGATGCGCGAAGGGGTGCCCCTCATGGCCGGGAATGCCGAAGGGTACTGGCGCGACGTCGGGAACCCGGAGAGCTACCGTGACGTCTACGAGGACATCCTCGGCGGCAGCGTCAAGGTGATGATGCCGCCGGTCCGCCAGGCCTACCCCGACGGAACGCTCTACAGCGACGAACCCTATAAACTCGACGACAGCGTCGAGATCATCGGGACGGTTGTCCTGGGCAGGAATGTCACCATCGGCAAAGGCACGAAGCTCAACAATGTCGTCGTCGGCGACGACTGTACGATCGGCAAAGAGAGCAAGGTACGCAACAGCGTCCTGTGGGAACGCGTGACGGTCGACAAGCGCGCGCTGCTCGACGGCTGTGTCATCTGTAACGATAACCAGATCGGTAAGAACGTCACGGCGAAGGCGGGACTCATCCTGGCTGAAGAGTGCGAGATCGGCCAGCTGGTCACCGTCGAGAAGGATGTCACGATCTGGCCGCACAAGGTGATCGAGGATGCCGCAATCGTCAGCCGCAGCGTCATTTTCGGGAGCCGCTACAAGAACTCCATCTTCGAAAACGGGTACGTCGTTGGGAAGTCCAACGTCGAGCTCTCCTGCGAAATGGCGACGAAACTTGCCGAAGCGTTCGGCGCCCAGCTGCCGATCGGTTCGACGGTCGTCATGGCCTGCGACTACAACAAAGGGTCGCGGATGCTCAAACGCGCCTTCGTCGGCGGGCTGCTCTCCTCGGGCGTCAACGTCAAGGATTACAACGGCATTCCCTCCTCAGTCCTGCGCTGCAGCCTCTCGATGGACAGCAAGGTCGTCGCGGGGGTCTATTTCCGTCAGCAGCTCGACGACCCGACCAGCACAGTGATCACCTTCTACAATCACGAGGCGCTGCGGATCAACACCGAGGTGGCAAAGAAGGTGGAGAAGGCCTTTTTCAAAGAGACCTTCCGCCGCGTCGACTTTTCCCAGATCGGCCAGATCTTCGAGTCGGATCATGCCAGAGAGTATGCCGCTTATCAGAAACAGATGGAACACCTCTTCGATCCACACTTCTTCAAACGCAGCGGGTACCGCATCGCCGTGGACGTGATGCACGGGATGGGCTACGAGGTCTACCCGGAAATCCTGCGGGATATGGAGGTGGACAATATCATCTTCAACGCCTATGCGGATGAGAAACGCCTGGCGAACATCAACTCGCTGGTCAAGCGCTCCGTCGGCGACATGAGTGCCGTCATGACCTCCATGAAGCTTGATGCCGGATTCATGTTCTACCCCTACGGCCAGCGGCTGGATATCATGTGCGACGAGGGGAAAGTGCTCGAAAAGCAGACGGCGCTCTATATCGTCCTCACGCTCCTGAACATGGAAGCGCGTGAACGCGGCGAGAAGATGAAGGTCTTCCTGCCGACCTGGGCGGCGGACATCGTCTACTTCGACGCCCTCGAGATCGAACGCGGACAGTACGCCAACTTCAAAGTGGATCAGATGCGCCAGTACGACCTCGTGGCGACGGGGGAGGGCAACTTCGCCTTCACCGCCTTCGCGACGCACCGTGACAGCATGTTCGCGACGCTGAAGATCCTCGAGATGCTGATCAAGTTCGAGGTCAAGCTGTCCGAACTGATCGCATCGCTTCCGAAGTTCTACTACCGGACGGCCCAGGCGGCATGCAGCCAGTCGCTCAAAGGCAAGATGATGCGCCGTTTCCTTGAGGATGCGAAGGGTAAGGACGCCTCGACCCTCGACGGCGTGAAGATCTGGCTTGACAAGAATGACTGGATCCTGATGATTCCGGACCAGTACAGCGACAATCTCAACCTCTACATCCAGGCGGAGACGAACGAACGCGGCGAAGCAATTCTCGCCGAATACACGACGAAGGTCGCGGAGTGGGCGAAAGCGTGATGGAAACGGCACCGTTGAAGCTGGCGTTTATCTGGCATATGCACCAGCCCGACTACCGGGACAGCAGCGGTGTCATGACGATGCCCTGGGTCTTTCTGCATGCCATCAAAGACTACTATGAAATGCCGTGGCTCCTGACGCATTTTCCCGGACTCAAAGCCACGTTCAACGTGACGCCGCCGCTGATCGAACAGCTAAACCTCTACCGCGATCCGCTCACGAACGACGCCTTTTTGGCACAGTGGATCAAACCGGTCGAAAAACTGGAAGAGAATGAGCGCGCCTGGATGGTCAAGATGTGCAAATCGACGCAGTTCGAGACCATGGTGCGGCCGCTGCCGCGCTATGCGGCGCTCTTCCACCGCGACGACTACAGTCCCGAGCAGCTGTTGGAGCTGCAGGTACTTTTTATGCTGGCGTGGTGCGGTAACTACCTGCGCCACAACAGCAGCGTGGTCAAGAAGCTTCTGGCGCAGCGTGACGTCTACTCCCAGCGGGACAAGCACGCACTGCTCGAGGAGCTCACCGCCTTCGTCGCTACGATTCTGCCATTTTACGCAAAACTGCAGAAGGCGGGAAGGATCGCCGTATCGACGACACCCTACAACCACCCCATCCTGCCGCTGCTGCTCGATATGGAAAATGCCAAGCGGGCCAACCCCCATACGACGCTGCCGGCAAACCCTCTTTCCCTGGAGTCGGACGCGTCGGAGCAGGTGAGCCGTGCGGTCGCCCTGTACAAAAAGACGTTCGGCACGGCCCCGGTCGGGTTCTGGCCGGCGGAAGGGGCGGTGGACGAGCGCAGCGTCGGGATCTACCGGAAGCACGGTTTGAAATGGATCGCGACGGACGAGGAGATCCTCTTTCGTTCGCTCAAGAACGACACGCGCGACAACCTCTACAGCCCTTACCGTTTTGACGGGGTGACGATAGGGTTCCGCGACCACGGCCTCAGTGACCTCATCGGCTTTACCTACCGGTTCAAACCCGCCGACGAAGCGGCCGATCACTTTGTCCGTTCCCTCGGGGGCATCGGCGCAAAGCGGCACGGGGGCACCGTCTTTGTCATCCTGGACGGGGAGAATGCCTGGGAGTTCTTTGAGAGCAATGCCTATGACTTTTTCATGGCGCTTTATGCCCGCCTGGAACGTACCGGCGGAGTCGAAACGGTGACAATGAACGAGGTCGCGGACCAGCCGGACCAGCCGACACTCTCCCGTCTGGCCCCGGGAAGCTGGATCTACGGCAATTTCGACACCTGGAGCGGCCACGCCAAGAAGAATCGCGCCTGGGAGCTGATCTACCAGACGCGCCGTGATGCCGATCACCATGCAGGCAGGGCAGACCCGGAAACGGCGGAAAAGGTCCGGTTTCATTTCCTGGCCGCCGAATGCAGCGACTGGTTCTGGTGGTACGGCGACGATCATGCGACGGATTTCGCCGAGGAGTTTGACGCGCTTTTCCGCGACCACCTCATTGCCATCTACCGCCTGCTGGAGATGCAGCCCCCGGCCGACCTTTTCGAACCGATCATCTCCCAGAAGGGGCGCGATGCGTTCCTGACCTATCCGCAGAGCTCGGTTTCACCCATCATCGACGGGAAAGAGTCGAGCTTTTTCGAGTGGCTCGGCAGCGGTATGGTCGATGAGCACAAGGGGTATTCGACGATGGATCGGGTCCGCGGCCCGGTCGAGAAGATCCACTACGGGCATGACGAAGAGCGGGTTTACCTCGCGTTTGAAGGGGATACCGACAGGCTGCGAGAAAAGGGGTACACCCTGATCATCACGGTCGAGGAGAACGGCAGGAAAGTCGTCCTCTCGATGACGAAACCCCTGCAGGACGAACGCGTCGAATTCGCCTTCGACGAACGTCCGGAACTGGCGCTTTCGCGCCAGGGCTTCATCGGCCTCGACGTCTTCCACCTGCGTTTCGAGATCGCGCGCGGGGAGGAGATCGTCCAGACGCTGCCGGGGTACGGGTCGCTGCATATCGATATGAACGAAACTTACGCGGAGCACTGGTTTGTCTAGGGAAAGAGCACAAATGGCACATAATCTGATGCAAAGGGACGGCCATGTCTGAGATCCGTTACGACAAACTGCACGACGTGCATGTGCTCATTGCGCCCGAACGGCTCCACCGTCCCGACTGCATCCCCAAACGCCTCAAAGCGTATCGCCATGTCGCCAAATGCCCTTTTTGCGAGGGGAACGAAGCACTGACCCCGCCGGAGATCTTCGCCATCCGCAGCGAGGGGAGCTTTGCGAACGAACCGGGATGGCAGACCCGCGTCGTGCCCAACCTCTACAAGGCCGTGCGGATCGAAACGCCCGACAAGCACCACTACGGCATCTTCGAATACCATGAAGGGTTCGGGGCCCACGAGGTCATCATCGACACGCCGGAGCACCACACCACCATGACGCAGTGGAGCGAAGCGGAGGTCGTTAACTGGCTGACGACGCTCGGCGCACGGGTGGCGGACCTGCGGCGCGACATGCGTATCGGCTATATTTCGCTGTTCAAGAACGAGGGGACCGATGCCGGGGCCACACAGCCCCATTCGCATACCCAGCTCATCGGCCTGCCGATCCTGCCGAACACCCAGCGGGCCTATTATGAGCGGAGTGCTCGCTATTTCCGCGAGCACGGCAGGGCGCTGGTCGCGGCGATCGTCGATCACGAGCGTCAGGCGGGGGAGCGCATCATCGCGGAGCAGGGGGGCTTTACGGCCTTCTGCCCCTTCGCAAGCGCCTACCCGTTCGAGGTGATTATCGCTTCGGAAACACGGCGCGGCCAGATCGACACCCTCGCGCCGGAGGCGTACGAAGCCCTGGCGCCGCTTCTGCTGGACGTGCTTTTGAAACTGGAACGGCAGCTGGGATGCCTGGCCTTCAATCTTGAGATCGTCACGCCCCCTTTCGCGGCACCGGAGGAGAGCCCGGCGAAGGCGACGACGGACGATATGTTCCGTTTCATGCTTCGCATCCAGCCGCGGCTCTACCGGCACGGGGGCTTCGAACTTTCGACGCAGATCATGATCAATCCCGTTGCCCCCGAAACGGCAGCCAGACTGTTGCGGGGTGAGCCTGATGCGTAAGCTAAAGGTACTCTTTGCGGCCAGCGAGGTGTACCCGTTTGCCAAGACCGGCGGTCTGGCAGACGTCGGATACAGCCTGCCCAAGGCGCTCTCAGACGATTTTGACGTGACCGTGGTGATGCCGCTCTACCAGACGGTCGACCGCCGCAAATTTACCATCGAAGGGCCGACGGACTATTTTGACGTGGTGCTGGGGTCGGAGCGCAGGAGGGTTTCCGTTTATGAAAGCCGCTATGAGGGACGGAACTATCTTTTCCTCTATGAACCGCAGCTCTGCGACCGCGATTACCTCTACGGCCCGCCGGGGGAGGGGTACGACGACAACGCGCTGCGTTTCGGCCTCTTCAGTTACGCGGTGACGGAACTGTCCCGGCGTATGCAAAGCGAGATCGTCCATCTCAACGACTGGCAGACGGCCCTGGCGGCGCTGGTTATCGCCGAGGATGATTCCCTGAAGGCTTCGACTGTCTATACGATTCACAACCTTGCCTACCAGGGGGACTTCCCGAAAGGGGCCCTCACTGCACTGGGGATCGACAAGCGCCATTTCACCCTCGAAGGAGTCGAGTTCTACGACCGGGTCAACCTGATGAAGGCGGGCATCGGCTTTGCGGATGCCGTGACGACGGTGAGCCCCACCTACGCGGAGGAGATCCTGACCCACCGGTTCGGCTGCGGGCTGGAAGGGTACCTGGAGAAACACCGTACCCGCCTCAGCGGCATTGCCAACGGCATCGACACGGAGCACTTTTCGCCTCAGACGGACAGCACCCTTGTTCGCCCCTATAAAACGCCGCGGGGGAAAGTGTCGAACAAGAAACGCTACCTGGCAGAGAGCGGGCTGGAAAATGCGGAGCTGCCGCTCTTTATCTTTATCGGGCGCTTCACCTGGCAGAAGGGGATCGACATCCTCCTCGAGGCGCTCCCGCAGATGGCGTCGATGCCCTGCAACATCGCCATCCTGGGCGAAGGCGAACTCCGGTACCACCCGCGCTTCGAAGCAGTGGCGGCGGCCCATCCGAACGTCCACCTCTTTTTCGGCTACGACGAGGGGGTGGCCCACCGGATGTACGCGGCCGCGGACTTCCTGCTGATGCCCTCCCTTTTCGAGCCCTGCGGCCTCAACCAGATGATCGCAGCGCACTACGGCGCCGTGCCGATCGTCCACGCCGTCGGGGGGCTCGCGGATACCGTCGCACCGATCGAGAGGCTGCCGGAGTCATCTACGCCCTGCGGGATCGCGTTCGGCGAAGCGACACCCGAAGCCCTGATGGCGGCCGTTGAGACGGCCCTGGAGCTCTACCGCGACACGAAGGCGTGGTCAAGGGCCGCAACCCACAATATGAACGCGGACGTTTCCTGGGGCCAAAGTGCCTCGGCCTACGCCGCTTTGTACCGGAAAATCAGCGGGAGCGCGGTAAAATGACTCCCTTTATCGCGTCTGGGACCATCCGTATTTCAACACGAGGCATTGCATGACATCATTCAATATTCTGCTGGCGGCATCCGAAGTCGTCCCTTTCGCCAAAAGCGGCGGTCTCGCCGATGTAGCGGGTGCGCTTCCGAAGGCGCTGCGGGCCCTGGGCCACGACGTGCGCGTTGTCATGCCGCGCTACTACATCGTTGACATCGAAAAGTACAAGCTCAAGAAGCTCGACGGCCCCCTGGGCGTGCCGATGGGCAGCATGGGCGAAGCGTGGGCGGCGGTCTACGAAGGGGTACTCCCCGGCAGCGACGTACCTGTCTATTTCATCGACCACGAGGGATTTTTCGGGCGCAAGGGGCTTTACGACGAGGACGGCCAGGCGTACGGGGACAACGACAACCGTTTCATCTTCTTCTCCAAGGCCGTTTTACAGCTGGCGAAGAAACTCCGTTTCAAACCCGACGTCATCCATACCAACGACTGGCATACGGCGGCGATCCCGCTGATGATCAACACGACCTACGCTTTCGACCCCGATTTCGAGAACACCGGGACGCTGCTCACGATCCACAACCTCCAGCACCAGGGCAAGTTCTACAAGGGTGCGATGGATGTGCTCGGGGTCGGCTGGGAGCACTACAACGCCGACGAACTCGAGGAGTT
>JACXUG010000134.1 GCA_014764065.1 Campylobacterales bacterium | reverse complement strand
AACCAAAGAAAATCGTGATTGCGCTCAATACTACTCCCCGCAGATCCGCCCATACATCTCCGGACGCCGGTCGGCGAAGAGTGCCCAGTAGTCGCGCTGTCTGGCAATCTCGTCAAGGTCATATTCAGCATAAATGACGCCTTCGCCCTCCCGGTCGGCTTCGGCGATCTTCTTTCCGGTATAGTCCGTCGCGAAGGATGAGCCGTAAAAGGTGAGCGTGCAGCTCTCCCCCGCCTCCTCGCCGATACGGTTGGCCGCGATGACGGGGACGGTATTGGCGGCACTGTGCCCTTGCTGGACCCGCTGCCAGTGCTCTTTGGAGTCGACGTGGATTTCCGGTTCGCTGCCGATGGCCGTGGGATAGAAGATCAGCTCGGCCCCGAGGAGTGCCAGCGAGCGCGCCGTCTCCGGGAACCACTGATCCCAGCAGATCCCGACGCCGAGCTTGCCGAAACGGGTCTTCCATACTTTGAACCCGGTATCCCCCGGCACGAAGTAGAACTTCTCTTCATAGCCCGGACCGGAAGGGATGTGGGTCTTGCGGTAGTTCTCCAGCACCGACCCGTCCGCGTCGATCATCACGAGGGAGTTGAAATAGCGCTCGCCGTCGCGCTCGAAATAGCTCAGCGGCAGTACGACGCCGAGCTCCTTCGCGAGCGCCGAGAAACGCTCAATCAGCGGGTGGCCGTCACGCGCACGCGCCCAGTCGAAATACTTGTCGTCCATGTCCTTGCAGAAGTAGAGCCCTTCAAAGAGCTCCGGCAGTAGCACGATCTGCGCGCCGTTTTCAGCGGCTTCGCGCACCAGCGCTTCCGCCCTTCCTCTGTTGGCTTCCTGATCCTCACCCATTCGCATCTGTACTGCGGCGACCTTAACCATGGTTCTCTCCCAATCAAACTAAACCGCATTATACCGCTTTCAGGCGCACTGCCGCACTGTGAAAGTGATTCACAGAGAGCGCTTCGGCATGCCGAAGCCGCCGGTCATGGCAAGGAAAGTGATTGGGGTGAATGGTCTGTCGTTGTAGGTGGCTATGCAGGAAAAGGGGCAACTCTGAAAACCCTGCACGGTGCGGAGGTTGGCTGGCATGAGCCGGCGTGGAGAACGGTTCTGCCGATCCGTGCCCTCGCACACCGCACGGGGCTTTCACAATTGCCTATAAGCCATCTGCCGGGCTGATCCCGGCAAAGCAGGCTCAGACCTCGAGTTCGTCCTTGATCTGCAAAAACGTTTTTTCGCCGATGCCTTTGACATTCATAATGTCCTCGATGCTGTTGAACCTGTGCTCTTTCCGGTATTTGATGATCTTCGCCGCCGTCGACGGTCCGATGCCTTTGAGGCTTTCGAGCTCTTCCGCCGTCGCCGTATTGAGGTTGACACCGGCGAGCAGCGGCACACTCATCACCAAGGAAGCCAACACGACTGCCGTTCTTTTCACGAATCCCATTTGAACTCCTTTTTGAGCCTCTTTCAAATCCCAAAATCCACCTTCTTATTTAAGGCTATTGAAAGTTTATACCCTATAGGGCACGTGAAAAAGGCTCGTTAAAGCCGAGTTTTCCGATGTTTTCAGTAAAATTCTTTTGCGAAAACAAACATCAAACAGGGAAAACTCTATGACGAAAAGTATACCTTCACTTTCAAAAATGTGGCTTAAAATCCTGAATTTCAACTCAACTCTATTTCC
>JACXUG010000079.1 GCA_014764065.1 Campylobacterales bacterium | reverse complement strand
GGTGTTCTTTGCATAAAAGCTTCAAGGGAGATTTATTGATAGAAGAAACCGGAAAACTACATGAAAAGTTCTGGGAAATTTTTTCCCGGCAGGATCGACAGAAAGTCGAAGAGTTTCAGCGCTATATGGACAAGTTCGCTGTCAATTTCAATCTCTACAAAGACGGCAATTTCATCGAACGATCTCTCCCCTTCGATGTCATCCCCCGCATCATCTCCAAGAAGGAGTTCGGCAAGATGCAGCGCGGCCTCGAGCAGCGCATCACCGCACTGAACCTCTTCCTGGAAGACCTCTATACCGATGCGAAGATCGTCAAGGACGGTATCATACCCGAAACCTTCATCCATCAGGCCAAAGGGTACCTCAAGGGGTTCGTCGGTTTCTCCCCCTCACAGAAGGTCCGGACCCATATCAACGGGATCGACCTCGTCAAGGATACCCAGAGCGACGAATGGGTCATCCTCGAGGACAACCTGCGCGTTCCCAGCGGGGCGAGCTACCCCCTCTCCATCCGTGACACCTACCGCAAGATCTACCCGGAGTTCTTCGAGGAGCTCAAGATCGAACCGATCAAGCAGTACTCGTCGTACCTGCGCAACGCGATGGATCACGTCAATACCGGCGGTATCAACGTCGTCCTGACCCCGGGCCGCTACAACTCCGCCTACTATGAGCACAGCTACCTCGCCGGCCAGATCGGGGCCGAACTGGTCCGCGGCGCCGAACTGATCGTGGAAAACAAGGTCCTCTACTTCAAGAACTATGACGGACGCCGCATCCGCGTCGGGGCGGTCTACCGCCGCCTGGACGACGAATTCCTCGACCCCAAGTTCTTCAACCCCGAAAGCCTCATCGGCGTGCCCGGCATCATCGAAGCCTACCTCGCGGGCAACGTGGCAATCATGAATGCCGTCGGCAACGGCGTGGCGGATGACAAAGGGATCTACTACTTTGTGCCACAGATGATCAAGTACTACCTGGGCGAAGAGCCCATCATGCACAACGCGCCGACCTACCTCCCCTATTTCGAGAAAGACAAGAAGTATATCTTCGACAACATCGACAAACTCGTCGTCAAGGATGTCGCGGAGGCCGGCGGCTACGGCGTCATGTTCGGGCACGCCATGTCGAAGATCCAGCTTGAAGACCTCAAGACGATCATCGAAGCCAACCCGCGCCGCTTTATCGCCCAGGAGCTCGTCGAGTTCTACAGCGAGGAGTGTCTTATCAAGGGGGAACTGAGCCCCCGCAAGGCGGACTTCCGCGCCTATGTCGTCATGAGCGACAAGGTCAACGTCTGGGAGTGCGGGCTGACACGCTACGCGATGGAGGCAGGCAACTACCTCGTCAACTCGTCGCAGGGCGGCGGCTTCAAAGACACCTGGGTAATGGAGTTCTAAGATGGATCAACTGCTGAGTACCAACGTTGCCACCAACCTCTACTGGTTCGGACGCCACCTGGAGCGTGTCGAAACAACCCTCGTCGACGTCATCGAGATCTTCGACTGCGTCATCGATACAGACAAGGAGGCCGGCAGGCGCTATTTCGAGCACCTCGAGATCGAACTCGACTACGCCAACGCCTCCCAGTTCCTCAACAACGCCATCTTCGGCGATCACCCCTCCAACCTGGCCGAGATCATGCGTTTCGCCCGTGAAAACGCGATCATCGCCCGGGCCTATATCGATGCGGACGCCTTCGGCGAAACGATCCACCTCGCCGAGCTCTTCGATCATGCCTCAAGGAGCGCCGTCAACGTCGACTACCGCTTCGTCGACGACGCCCTCTCCCTCATCAACGAGATCTGGGGCAGTATGAGCCGGGGCCTGGTCCGCTGCAAAAGCGACCACTTTGTCCGCCTGGGAAAACTGACCGAGAAGGTCGACCTTCACCTGCGCCACGGCAAAGACGGCGAAGAACCCATCGAGTACCTCAACACCATTCTCCAGACGGCGCAGAAAATCGCGCCCCCCGAGGCAAAGCTCGCCATCTCCCACACGGACGAAAAGGCCAACCTCGACGCCATCAACGCCCTGATCAACGACCTGGTCGTCTATTGAACATGATCCCCGAAATCACCGAAATCTTCTCCTCTGAGCTTCCGGTAGGGGAAACGCTGCGCATCCAGCGCGCCCGCTTTACGCCCGAGAAACCCGACGCCGATGCCAAACGCATCAGCATCGTCAGCGGGATCCACGGCGACGAGCTCGAAGGGCAGCTCGTCATCTACCTGCTAGCCGCCTGGCTGCGCGACCACCCCGAAGCGCTGCGCGGCACCGTCGATCTCTACCCGGCCGTCAATTCCCTGGGGGTCGATACGATCATCCGCGGCTTTCCCCTCTACGAGATCGACCTCAACCGTGCCTTCCCGGGGGCGCGCAACGATTTCCTGCCCGCGCAGGTGGTGCATGCCCTGGCCGAGGATGTCGAAGGCAGCGATATCGCCATCGACATCCACTCCTCCAATATCTTTCTGCGCGAAATCCCGCAGATCCGCATCAACAAAGAGTTCTCGGAGGCGACACTCCCACTGGCCAAAGAGCTCAACTGTGACTTCATCTGGGTCCATGACGCGGTCACGGTACTCGAGGCGACCTTCTCGCACACCATGAACGCCCGCGGCACAAAAACCCTCGTCGTCGAAATGGGGGTCGGCATGCGCCTCACGAAAGCCTACGGACGGCAGCTGCTGCACGGCATTCTGAACCTGATGCAACAAGAGGGGATTATCGAAACCCCGACGGCGTTCAAGGTCCGCGAATCGTTCACCTCCGAAGTCGGGGACGTTTTTTATATCAACGCCCCCGCCGCGGGCCTCT
Source organism: Campylobacterales bacterium (assembly GCA_014764065.1). Taxonomy (GTDB): domain Bacteria; phylum Campylobacterota; class Campylobacteria; order Campylobacterales; family Sulfurimonadaceae; genus Thiomicrolovo. The sequence continues at coordinate 4,997 of JACXUG010000079.1, read as the reverse complement.
TCGTCCCGGCCCTCGATCACTGCGATGTGATCGAAACGGGACAGTGGATCGGCGATATCGTCGACCCGCTCAGCGGCACGGTACGCGAATCCCTCTACGCCCCCAACGGCGGCGTTTTGTTCACCCTGCGCGAATACCCCGTCGTCTACGAGGGCTCCCTGCTCGCACGAATTTTCGGAGTGAACGATGAAAAAAATTGAGATCCTGAAGCTGGAGTCCCTCAGCCGCGCGCCGATGCTCGTCGAGGGCTATCTCTTCGAAGGCAACGACCCGGAGGCCCCAAGCGTCGCCATCGTCGGCGCCATGGAAGGGGCGACGACCCTGCCGCTGTACAGCGCGTCCAAACTCGTCGACTTCCTGCGCAACAAACTCGGTACCGGAAAGATCCTCGGCGATATCCTCGTCATCCCCTCCGTCAACCACTACGCGCTCAATATCAACGAACGTTTCTGGCCCCTGGACAAAACCAACATCAACATGATGTTCCCCGGCTACGGCCTGGGGGAGACGACGCAGCGCATCGCGCACAAACTCTTTGAAGCGATCCGGGGCTACGACTACGGCATCGTGCTGGAGACCCGCTCCGACCTCGCCACCTGCCTGCCCTACGTCAAGCTCTACAAGACCGGCTATGAAGACATCGAGAGTGCGCGCAGGCTGGGGCTCAGGATCATCCACCACCGCGAACCCGAATCCATCGAAACGGTGTCGCTGCAGTACAACTGGCAGCTGTGGGATTCCAAAGCGTGTTCCATCGTCTGTCCGCACCAGCCCCTAATCGACCCCGAATCCGCACGGATCATTCTCGACAGTCTGATCAACTTTCTGAACAACAGCGGCATCATCCGGTACGAGACCTTCAACGGGTACGACTCGACGGTGGTGACGCGCGAACGCATCGAGGTCGTCCAGAGCCCCCATAGCGGGATCTTCATCCCGACAAAAAAACCGGGAATGACGGTCTCAAAAGATGAGACGATCGGAAAGATCGTCCATGCCCTGGAGGGTGAGGTCGTCCACCGTTTCCTCGCCCCCTGCGACGGGATGATCACCTGCACCTACATGCATTCGCTGATCTTCGAGAATGCGGTCGCCTACCGCATCGCCAAGATCCATTAAACCGGATCGGACGGCGGAGACGATTGCGACTGAGACTGTGACTGCGTTTGGTGGGCGGGAGCGGCGGTTTCTTCAGTCTCTTGCAATGCGGCGCGCCGCACGTCCACGCGGACGCTAAGACGGCTCTGGCCGCTCCCGCGTACGACCCCCTTTAGCGGCGAGATGTCATGGTAATCCCGGCCGTGCCCCATGACGATGTGCTGTTCCAGGGGGATGATGTTGTTCGTCGGATCGAGGTCGAGCCAGCCGCTGCCGGGCACGTAGAACGAGACCCAGGCGTGGGAGGCATCGACACCGAAGAGCTTCACCGTTCCCTTCGGCGGGAGAGTCTCGATGTAGCCGCTGACGTAGCGCGCCGGCAGCCCGATGGAACGCAGCGCGGCGATCGCAAAGTGCGCAAAATCCTGGCAGACCCCTTTTTTCTCCTCGAAGATCGTCTCCACGGGCGTCGTCAGGTCGCTGAAGGCGGGATTGAACTCGAAATCCTCGAAGATGCGTCCCATCAGCTCCTCGCCCGCTTCGTAGAGGCTCCGCTTTGGATGAAACGAAGCCAGGGCATAGTCGCGGATCGGGCCGACCTCGACGGGGATCAGTTCGGAGGCGAAAAGGAACTGCTTGGCGGCGATGTCTCTCGCGTTAAAGGTTGAGAGCCGCTGCAGCGCTTTTTCATAGGTGGGCGCCCCCTCCTTGATCCGCTCGATCGCCCGCTGCACCTCCTTGATCCTGCGCCGTACCCGCGAATGCCCGGTCACGGTCAGCGAGGCGTGCGGTTCGCGCAGCAGCAGGTGGTGGTTGGTGTTGCCGAACATGTCGACGAAGGCGTGTATCTCCGACGCGTACGGCTCCACGTCGAGACGGAAGGAGAGTAGCTCCTGGTCCCGTCCCTCTTTGGGCTTCAGCCGGGCGATATTGTGGCTGAAGGTCACCTTGCTCTGATAATGGAAGACCGTTTCATGGAAGATATCGTAGATCATGGCTCACTCGTCATAATGGGAGAAATAGGTTTTGGAGAATTCATCGGATGCTTTCATGAAGAGGTCGGAGAGGTCCGACAGCAGCGTATCGAGCTCCTTGTAGACGCCGTCGGACTCCTCGTAGACGACCAGCGCATTCGCCGTCGCGAGTTTGAGGCGCGAATTGGCCTGGAAGATCGGCACCTCGTACTCGGTGAGGTGGGTGCGGGACTTCGGCAGGTCTTTGAGGTCCGAGAGCAGTTTCTGGGTCTGGTAGGTCAGCGATTTCGGGTACTGCGGGTTGAGCAGCAGGAAATCAATGACGTTCTCGAGCTGCAGAGCGCTGCGGTAGTGGGCACGGTAGGCGTTGAAGCTTTCGCAGGTGTTGAGCAGCGCTTCGAGCAGTTCATACTCCGCGGCCTTCTCCTGGCGCAGACAGAGCAGGGAACGCGCTTTGGAGATGAGCAGCTGGACGCTCTCGATCCGGTAGCCGATATCGTACAGCACCAGCCCCTGCTCGCGGAACATGCTCTCCTCTACGAGCTCCTTGTAGGCCAGCAGGTTGACATGCAGCTTGTCCATCTCGTTGACGATGGTGCGGTTCATGCGGGTATTGGCGCTGCAGAAGATCTGCCACTCCCGCTGGAGCTTGTCAAAGAGCTTCCACGCTTCGATGCCCAGCAGGTTCTTGATGCTGATATTCGCCCCAGAGAGCATCGACAGCGTAAAGGAGAGCGACCCGACCCGGCTGGGTTCTTTGAGCACGGAGACGATCTCTTGCATCGGGTTCTCCAGCAGCTTTCCGGAGGTTTTTCTGTTCAGGAATCCCGGGTAGGTCATCGTCATGTGCGTGATCGCGCGCAGTAGCTGGTGCTGCGACTCCGTCGAGGCGTACGACTCGTCCCGGTAGACGTTGATGAGGCGCTTGACCGCATAGCGGATCAGGCGCGTCGTCAGGATCGCCCGCGAAAGATAACGGCCGAGCCAGAAAAGGTTTTCCGCCCGCCGGGTCGAGATCTGGTCGATGGAGGCGTCGATGCACGGCAGCTGCTTAAACGGATTGCTCGGGGCTCTCTCCTCCTCCTCTCCGACGATCCAGAGGTCTTTACTGGTCCCCCCTTTTTGCGACGAGACCAGGAAGGCGTCTTTTTGCGAGGCGACGCGGACAAGCCCCCCGTTCATCACCCAGTATTCGTTATCCCGCTTGAACGCGTAGGAGCGGATGACGGCGTTGCGCGGTTCGACGGACTCCCCGGTAAAGTACGGTACCGTTGAGAATCCTATCTCCTCCTGCGCCACGTAGAGGTGCGGGAACTCCTGCAGGCGCTTTCGCAGGGCATCGAGCGCCGGGACGTCCATCTTTCTGCCGAAGTAGACCTGGGCCGTCTCGGTCCGGTCGATGTGCTTGACAATCAGCTTATCCAGGTGCTTGAGTACGTATTCGAGTTCACCGGGCTGTCCGCACCACCAGGTGGCGATCTGCGGCAGGATCAGCTCCTCGTCGAGGAAGAACTTTGCAATGTTTCTCATAAAGGGGTTGAAGCCGAGGTTCTCGAGGATACCGCTGCCGACGGGGTTGATCATGGAGAGGTTCTCCCGACGCGCCGCGTCGACGAGCCCCGCGACCCCTAGGTGCGAGTCGTTTTTGAGCTCCAGCGGGTCGCAGTAGCGGTCGTCGACCCGGCGCAGCAGGGTGTTGATCCGTGTCAGGCCGCTTAGGTTCTTCAGCCACAGCGCCCCGTCCTTGGACAGCATATCCTCCCCCTGCACGAGGCTGATTTCCAGCAGAGAGCTGAGGTAGGCGTGTTCGAAATAGGTTTCGTTGTGCGGCCCGGGCGTCAGCAGGGCCGCTTTGGAACGGTCCCCCCCGCTGAGACGGTCGATCATCGCCTTCATCTCCTCAATGAAGCCGGCAAGCCGGCGGGTATGCACCCCGGGGTAGAGCGACTTGGCGACAATGTTCATGCTCAGGCGGTTTTCAACGGCGTAACCAAGTCCCGAAGGGGCCTGGATGCGGTCATTGACGACCCAGAACTTGCCGTCGGGCCCGCGGGCCATGTCCGTGGCGTAGAAGAAAAGATCGAAATCCTTTTTGTTCCCGAAGCCGAACATCTCCGGTGCATACCCCTTGTGCGCATAGACGACTTCGGCGGGGAGGATGCCCTGCCGAAGCAGGCGCTGATCGCCGTAGAGGTCCCGCAGGAGCAAGTCGAAGAGTTTCGCACGCTGGCGCAGCCCCATGACGACGCCGTCCCATTCCTTCTTTGTGATGACGAAGGGGATCGGGTCGAGGGTCCAGCGCCGCTTGCTGATGCCGTCGGGCGTGTCGTAGACGTTGTAGGTGACACCGTTCTCTTCCAGGCTCCAGTCAATTTCCGCCTGCTTGGCTTTCAGCCCCTCGATGCCGGCCGCCTCGACCTGGTCGCAGATCGTCTGCCAGTGCGGACGGCACTGATGCTGTGCATCGACCATCTCGTCGAAGGAGCTTTCGGAAAAATATCGGTCGAAAATGCCCATTTACACCCCGGTCCACTTCCGTCTGAGATCGAGCGTATGCGGATACTCCGCACTACGCGGCAGCTCCTGGAAGACAAAGATCTTGTCGCCGGCATGCTTCTCGGCCACCTTCCGCGTCGTCTCTCCTTCGCGTGAAGGGAGTGTCTGTTCGACGACATGGGCCGGCACCTCTTCGATGCTGCCCTGCGTATGGTTGAAGCCCCAGAAACGGTTAATGCGGCGCGATTCCGCCTCATAGCTGTTGACCGGGAAGGTGTCGTAGCTGCGTCCGCCGGGGTGGGAGACGTAGTAGGTCATCCCGCCGATGGAGCGCTGGTTCCAGCGGTCGACGACGTCGAAGACCAGCGGAGTGTCGACCCCAATGGTCGGATGCAGGGCCGACCACGGCTGCCACGCCTTGTACTTGAC
>JACXUG010000014.1 GCA_014764065.1 Campylobacterales bacterium | reverse complement strand
CAGCAGCAGCGGTACAAACTCCTCCAGGTCAAACTCGATCTTCTTTCCATTCAATTCCATCACTATGATTCCTTTTTCTTCTCATCATAGTCGATTCGGTATTTACAGAAGTTATTTTACGCTACCTGTGATTTTCGAGGGAAAAGCCCCCATTATGTCAAAAAAGCACTCCGCAAAGCTCATCCGCATTTATGTTCCCCTGCGCTAAAATAAGCGTAAAAAAGCAGATCATGTCCGTAAAAAACGCTATTTTAGAGACCATCAAACGGCGGCCGATCATCATCGACGGCGCCATGGGTACGCAGCTGCAGCAGCGCCACAACCAGATCCCCGAAGCGGCGTGGGAAGGCAATGAGGGGTGTAACGAGCTTCTCAACGTCACCGCACCGGAGATCATGCGCGAGATTTTCCACGCCTATCTGAACGCCGGTGCCGACATGATCACCACCAACACCTTTGGCGCCTTCTCCTGGGTGTTGGACGAGTACGGCATCGGACACCGTGCCTATGAGCTCTCCAAGGCCGGGGCGCAGTGCGTCAAAGAGGTGTGCGACCAATTCAGTACCCCCGAACACCCGCGCTATGTCCTGGGCTCCATCGGTCCGGGAACGAAACTTCCCTCCCTGGGCCATATCCACTACGACGAGATGCTCGAAGGGTACACCGAGTGCGCCCAGGGGCTCATCGACGGCGGCTGCGACGTCTTCTTGCTCGAAACCTGCCAGGACCCGCTGCAGATCAAGGCGGCCCTCCATGCCTGTCAGGCGGCCAATGCTTCCCGCGGTACCGACCTCCCCATCATGGTCTCCGGGACCATCGAGCTGGCCGGCACCATGCTCATCGGGACCGACGCCCAGACTCTGGCCGTCATCATGGAACCCTTCGACATCCTCTCGCTGGGCTTCAACTGCGGCACCGGACCGGAGCAGTACACCAAGCACGTCAAAGCGCTGAGCGACGTCTGGGACAGACCCATCTCCATCCATGCAAATGCGGGGCTCCCGCAGAACCGCGGCGGGTACACTTACTACCCGATGGGCCCAGACGAGTTTGCCGACCGGCAGAAATCTTTCCTCGAATTCGACGGCGTCAGTTTCCTCGGCGGCTGCTGCGGAACGACGCCCCAGCACATCAAGGCGCTCGCTGACCGGGTGCATGCCATCACGCCCAAAGCGCCCTCCGGTTCCCAGCCCACCTCGCTCGCCTCGCTCTTCAACAGCGTCCCGTTGATGCAGGAACCCGCCCCGCTGCTGGTGGGTGAACGTTCCAACGCCACCGGTTCCAAAGCCTTCCGCGAACTCCTCCTGGACGAGGATTACGAAGGGACGCTGAGCGTCGGGCAGCAGCAGGTGCGCGCCGGGGCCCACGTCGTTGACCTCTCCGTCGGTTTTGCCGGCCGCGACGAAACGAAGGATATGAATAAAGTCATAGGCCTCTATGCCCAGAAGATCGCGCTCCCGCTGATGCCTGACTCGACGCAGACCCCTGCCCTCGAAGAGGCCCTAAAGCTGATCGGGGGCAAGCCGATCATCAACTCTGTCAACCTCGAAGACGGGATCGAGAAGTTCGATGCCGTCTGCTCCCTGGCGAAAAAGTACGGCGCGGCCCTGGTCTGTCTGACGATCGACGAAGAGGGAATGGCCAAAACGGTCGCGCGCAAACTCGAGGTCGCCGAACGTATCTACACCCTGGCCACCGAGAAGCACGGCCTCAACCCCGAGGATCTCGTCTTCGACGTCCTCACCTTCACCGTGGGCAGCGGGGACGAAGAGTACCGCGACGCGGCGGTGCAGACCATCGAGGCGATCCGCGGACTCCGCACCCGCCATCCGGAGGTCGGGGCGATCCTGGGCCTTTCGAACATCTCATTCGGCCTGGACAAGGATGCCCGCCCCTATCTCAACTCCGTCTTCCTGCACCACTGTATCGAAGCGGGACTCACCTCCGTCATCATCAACGTCAAGCACATCATTCCGATGTCCAAGATAAACGACGAGGACCTCGCCGCCTGCGAGAACCTCCTTTTCGACCGCAAACCGAACGGCCAGGCACTGTTTGACTTTATCGAGCATTTCGGCAACAAGGAAGCCGTCGACAGCGCGGCGGAGGACGAGGCTTACAACGCCCTCAATACCGAGGAGAAGATCGCGAAGCTCCTGCTTGATGGCGACAAGGAGCGGATGATTCCCCTCGTCGAGGCGGCAAGGAGCGAGATCGCCCCGGAAAAAATCGTCAACGAGATCCTGATCGACGCCATGAAAGTCGTCGGCGAGCTCTTCGGTTCGGGGCAGATGCAGCTGCCGTTCGTCCTGCAGAGCGCCGAGACGATGAAGGCGGCCGTCGACCACCTCAACCCCTACCTCCCCAAAGTCGACAAGGCCGTCGACACGACCCTGGTACTGGGCACCGTCAAAGGGGATGTTCACGACGTCGGCAAGAATCTCGTCGACATCATCCTTACCAACAACGGTTACAAGGTAATCAACCTCGGGATCAAGGTCGAACTGGACAACTTCGTCAAGACGCTGCAGGAGTCCAACGCCAGCGCCATAGGTATGAGCGGCCTGCTCGTCAAATCGACCCAGGTGATGAAAGAGAACCTCGAAGCGCTGAAAGCGGCGGGGATCACCGTTCCCATCCTGCTGGGCGGGGCGGCGCTCACGCGCAGCTTTATCGAGGAGTTCTGCCGCCCCAGCTACGACGGCCCGATCTTCTACTGCAAAGACGCCTTTGACGGGGTTACGGCGATGAGCCGCATCGAGGCGGGGAACCTGGACACCAACCTCCACCCCGAAGCGCCGGAGATGGCCGAGCAGAGTAGAAAAGAGGCTATTGTCATCCCGCCGTTTGCCGAGCTGAAGATGCCCTCGCGTGACGTCCGCATCCCGACCCCGCCGTTCTGGGGGCGCCGTGAACTAAGACTCACCGAGGCGCAGAAGGCCATGGCCTTTGAATGGATCAACCACAAGATCCTCTTCAAGCAGCGCTGGGGGTACAGTTCGAAGGGAATGGAAAAGGAGGCCTACAAGAAACAGCTCGACGAACTTGTCTGGCCTGCCTACGAGAAGCTCAAAGCGCTCTTCCTGGACGAAGGCCTCTTTGAACCGACGGTGCTCTACGGCTACTGGCCGGCACGTTCCGATGACAGCACCCTACTTGTCTTCCCGGAAACGGAGGGGTGGCACCGCGATGCAGATGCCAGCCGCGAACCGCTGGAGCAGATTATCGGTGATGCCGAATGCGCCTTTACCTTCCCGCGGCAGCGTAAACAGCCCCACCGTGCACTCAGCGACTTTTTCCGCCATGACCGCCACGATGTCGTCGCGCTCTCCTGCGTCAGCGCCGGCAGCCGCATCAGTGCTTATGAGAAAGAGCTCTATGATGCAGGGAGATACAGTGAGTACTACCAGGTCCACGGCCTGGGCGTCGAACTGGCAGAGGCCCTGGCCGAGATCGCACACAAACAGATCCGGCTCGATCTCAATATCGCAGACGATGAAGGACCGACGCTCTCCGATGTCCGCATGAACCGGTACCAGGGGGCACGCTACAGCTTCGGCTACCCCGCCTGTCCCGACCTTGAGCTCAACCGTCCGCTCTTTGATCTGCTGAAGCCGGAGGAGTTCGGGATTGAATTATCGGAAACATTCCAGATCCATCCGGAACAATCGACATCTGCCATCGTCGTCCACCACAAGGAAGCGACGTACTACAACATCTAGAGGGGGATACCAAGCCAGTGAAGCGGCTGGAAGTAGAAACTACTTCAGGATAAGGGTGTAGCCGTACTTGGATGGTTCGATCGTATAATCCGCAGCACGCTTCAACTCGATGACGGCGCGGTAATAGCCCGGGTGCGTTCCCATACGGATCTCGCTGAACGGCGCTACGTTCAGGCTGCGCTTGCGTGTCGGAAAGTCCGTTTTCGCTTCGAAATCCAGAATAATCCGCGTCGGTTCCCGAATGACGAAGTGTTTTGCGAGCCTGTCACGGCTTTCGATCCGGACATTCCCTTGCGTGAAGAGAAAACGTGCCTGTTGGAAATTCACGGTCTGAGACGCTGCCGGCGCTGCCGTATCTGCCGGCGCTATCGGTGTTTCCACGGCCTTGACCGGTTCGGGTTCCGGCAGAGAGGCTGAGGGCATAAAGGGGTTTTCTCTGCCGCTCAGCAGCGTTGCGGCGGCAAAGGTCAACAGGATCAGAAATCGTTTCACACATTTACTCCGATGGTTCGAGCTCTTTGAGTTCGAAATACTCTTTCTGCAGTGTCGCATTTTCTTGCTTCAATCTTGCAATTTCGCTCGCTAAATGCTCTTCATAATTTTCTAGCTGGAGCAGTACTCCAAGCGAAGCGTTGCCGAACAGAAGGTTACTGAGATAAAAAGCGCCGAGGACGACACCGGCCAGCGCAAGCAGAAAATATTTGGTTTTGAATCCGAGGTAGCGTTTAACGATGTCGGGCGAAGCATACCCAATCTCGTCTTCTCCGGTCGGTGTGTCAGTAGGTTGCATTGCAAGGGAGTGCCGCACAAAGGCGGCGCAGGTTTAGCTGAAAAGGGCGGCGCCGAGGTATTCGCCGTAAACGATTTCGTTCTCGATCTCAAGCAGGCGGTTGTATTTCGCCGTACGCTCGCCGCGTGCCGTGGAACCGGTTTTGATCTCACCGCAGTTCAGGGCGACCGCGAAGTCGGCGATAAACGCATCTTCGCTCTCACCGGAACGGTGGCTCATAACACACTTGTAGCCGTTGCGCTGTGCCAGTCTGACCGTCAGCATCGTCTCGGAGACGGAACCGATCTGGTTCGGCTTGATCAGGATGGCGTTACCGATCCCCTTCTCGATCCCCTGGGCGAGGATATTGGCATTGGTAACAAAGAGATCGTCGCCGACCAGCTGAACCTTGTCGCCGAGTTTCGCCGTCAGGACTTTCCAGCCCTCCCAGTCGTCTTCGCTCAGACCGTCTTCGATGGAGACGATCGGATATTTCGCGCAGAGCTCTTCGTAATATGCGACCAGCTCTTCGGAGGTCACGGTACGATTTTCGGACTCAAGGCGGTATCCGCCGTCGACAACCAGTTCGGAACTGGCAACGTCGAGGGCGATCGCGATCTGTTCACCCGGTTTGTAGCCCGCTATTTCGATCGCCTGCATGATCACCTGGATCGGCTCTTCATTGGAGCTCAGGTCCGGCGCAAAACCGCCCTCGTCACCCAGCGCCGTGTTGTGCTCGGCGTCCTTGAGGATCTTTTTGAGGTTATGGTAGACCTCCGCGGACGCACGCAGGGCGTCAGCGAAATTTTCAAAACCGACCGGCATGATCATGTACTCCTGGAAATCCACGGAGTTGTCGGCATGGGAACCGCCGTTGATGATATTGAGCATCGGAACCGGCATAACCATCGCATTGGCGCCGCCAAGATAGCGGTACAACGGCATACCGAGACTCTCCGCCGCCGCACGCGCGACCGCCATGGAGACACCCAGTACCGCATTGGCGCCGAGATTGGAGTAATTCTCCGTGCCGTCAAGCGCCTTCATCTCGGCATCGATCATCGCCTGGTTGAACGGGCTCAGACCGATAATGGCATCAGCAATCTGCGTATTGACGTTTTCGACGGCGTTCAGGACTCCTTTGCCCATATAGCGATCACCGCCGTCGCGCAGTTCCAGCGCTTCGCGTTTCCCCGTACTGGCACCGCTCGGTACGATCGCGCTTGCCACCGTCCCGTCGCTCAGCTCTACTGTCGCTTTGACTGTCGGATTCCCGCGTGAGTCCATCACCTCCATTGCCGTTACATTATCGATATAAATCATTCATATACCTCATTCATTTCGGATTCGTCCATCTGCATGATATTGCTCATGCCCATGGCATTACGTATCTTGTTCTCGATTTCAATGGCGAGTGCCGGTTCCTCTTTAAACTTTTGCTTGACGTTTTCACGCCCCTGACCCAGTTTGACATCTTCGTAGCTGAACCATGCTCCGCTCTTATCAATTATATCAAGTTTTACCCCATAATCCACCAATTCGCCCTCTTTGGAGATCCCCTCGCCGAACATGATATCGAACTCCGCCTGGCGGAACGGCGGGGCCACTTTGTTCTTGATGACCTTCGCTTTGACGCGGTTCCCGATCTGGCTCTCGCCCTGCTTCAGCGTCGCGACTTTTCGGACGTCGATACGGACGGAGGCGTAGAATTTCAGCGCGTTACCCCCCGTCGTCGTCTCCGGCGAACCGTACCCCATGGTACCGATTTTCATCCGGATCTGGTTGATGAAGATGATCGTCGTGTTCATCTTGTGCAGTACGCCCGTAATCTTGCGCAGCGCCTTGGACATCAGGCGGGCCTGGACGCCGACCTGCTGGTCGTTCATCTCCCCTTCGATTTCCACCTTCGGGGTCAGTGCGGCAACGGAGTCGACAACGATCAGGTCGACCGCTCCCGAACGGGCAAGCGTCTCGACGATGTCAAGGGCCTGCTCACCGTAATCGGGCTGGGATACGAGCAGGTTCTCGACGTCAACACCGAGGTTTTTCGCATACCCGATATCCAGCGCGTGCTCGGCATCGATGAAGGCGCAGATCCCCCCTTTTTTCTGTGCCTCGGACGTGATCTGCAGGGCCAGGGTCGTTTTCCCCGAACTCTCCGGTCCGTAGATCTCAACGACCCGTCCTTCCGGAACCCCGTTGATCCCCAGGGCAAGGTCCAGCCCGATGGAGCCGGTACTGATCGCGCTGATCGGCTCGATCTCCTTGTCCCCCAGACGCATCAGCGTCCCCTTGCCGAATGCCTTGTCAATCTGTTTCAGCGCCAGTTCGAGTGATTTTTGCTTATTTGCGTCCATGTGCGTACAACCCTTTAGTCGTTTTGGATCATTTTATGACAATATGAAATTTGCTAGAAACATTATTTCAAACTGTCATATTTTCAGGTCTGATTCGTTCCGGCATTTTAGCGCGCATTGGCTAAAATGGGCGTAATAAAACACGAGGGTCTTTTATGAAAAAAATGCTGATCGCCCATTCCCCGGATGCCGACGACATCTTTATGTACTATGCCGTCAAATTCGGATGGGTGACCCAGCCCGACGTAGCCTTCGACAACATCCCCCTCGATATCGAAACCCTCAACGTCGAGGCCCTGGCGGGCACCTACGACATCACTGCCATCAGCTTTGCCCTCTACCCGCATATCCGCGATGAATACGCCCTGCTGCGGACCGCCGTAAGCTTCGGAGAGGGGTACGGCCCCAAACTGATCAAACGCAAAGGCGAGAAGCTTAAACGCCGCTTCAAAGTGGCGCTCAGCGGCCGCTACACGACCAATGCGATGCTCTTCCGCATCGCCTACCCCAACGCGCGCATCGTCTACATCAATTTCCTCGAGATCGAGGATGCCGTGAAAAACGGTACCGTCGACGCCGGCGTGCTCATCCACGAAAGCATTCTCACCTTCGATGACACCCTCGAGGTCGAGCGCGAACTCTGGGACGTCTGGCAGGAGCTGGCCGGTCCAGACCTGCCGCTGCCGCTGGGCGGCATGGCCATCCGTCGCTCGCTTCCGCTGACATCGGCGATTGCCTATGAACAGACGCTCACCGACGCCGTCCGCGTCGCTCGCGAGCGCAAAGCGGAGCTGTGCGAACTGCTGCTGGAAAACAACCTCGTGCGTATCGACGCCCCGACCCTGGACCGCTACCTCGAGCTCTATGCCAACGACGACTCCGTCGAGCTGAGCCCTCTGCAGTACCAGGCGATCGACAAGCTTTACGAGCTCGGTTTCAAACACGGTTTTTACGACGCGCCCATCCGGGCCGAGGAGTATACGATCCCCCGCGAGTACCTCGACTACCGCCACAGCTGATATGCCCTACAAATCAATCGACCTCGCAAAACTGAGTTCCATCCGCATCGGGTCCGTCGCCGAGGTCTACATGATCGACGGCGACGACTACCCCAGCGACGCTTACCTGATCGGGGCCGCCAACAACGTCCTTTTCGGCACCGACCTTCCCCCACTGATGAAACTCTCCAAAACCTACAATTTCATCCGCATCGAAAAGGGAGTGCTGCACATCGGCGCCGCGACCCCCGGCGGCAAGATCGTCTCTTTCTGCAAAAAACACGACATCGCCCATTTCGAATTCCTCTCCCACCTTCCGGGCACCCTCGGCGGCATGCTGAAGATGAACGCGGGAGTGAAGGAGTACGAGATCTTCAACCGCCTTATCGCCCTGCGCACAAAGAGCGGTTGGCATGCCAAGGCTGAGGTTCCCCACGGCTACCGCACCACGGGGATCGCCGAGGTTGTTTTCGAAGCGACTTTCGAGATTGAAAAAGGGTTCGACTCATCAAAAATCGCACTGTTCAGACAGATGCGGGCCAACCAGCCCTCCGACCCCAGCGCCGGGAGCGCCTTTAAAAACCCGCCGGGTGACTACGCCGGGCGGCTGATCGAGTCCGTCAGTCTAAAGGGGTACCGCATCGGCAACATGGCTTTCAGCACCATGCATGCGAATTTTCTGGTCAATCTGGGAGGTGGAACGTTTGAGGATGCGAGCGCGCTGCTGGAACTGGCGCAGCGGCGCGTGCAGGAGGCTACGGGCATCCTGCTCGAACGTGAAGTGATTATTATCGACCGGCGCTGGCTTTAGTAGCGCAGCATTAGGCCGCCGTAGACGCCGGTGTATTCACCCTTGTTGATGTAATCACCGATCGCGTACTGCACCTTGTGGATGCGGTAACCGATCTCCAGCCCCGGCTGGACGACGGGGAGGGACGTCAGCGTATAGTCCGCCTTGATACGGAAATCGTACCCCTTGTTGTCCTGGTAGTTCGTCACCTTGACCAGGGTCTCCAGGCCCAGCGAATCGAGCGGCTCCACCCGTGCACGGGCATAGGCGAGGGCCAGGGTCTCGGAATCATCGAAATCCTTGCTGTCCGAGGTCACATATTTGACGTCGAGCCCGATGTCGACGGTGACGAAGAAGGTATCGTCCAGGATGTTGTAATAGAGGATCCCGTCAAGTTCGCTGACGTTGAACGCGCTGCTCCTGTCGGGGTTATGCGCCAGGTTCAGGTACTCCAGGCGGACATTCGGGATGACCGGCACCGGGTGCTTGACATAGGCCCAGACGTAGAGATCGTTCTGCGTATCAATGCCCCGATCATCTTTCAGATCAAAGCTCTGGGCTCCGCTTTTATCCTCAAAGGAGCCGCCTGGTGCGGCATTGAAAGCACCGATACCGGCTTCGGCACGCAGAAAATCCGCCGACGCGTTCAGGGAGAAAAGTGCCGCGACCAGTGCCGCCGCCGTTTTCAGTTTCATAGACATCATTGACTCCATTATTACAAAGTTATCAAGAACAGAGTATATCAGAAACGTAAAAATGCGCCAATGTAGAGCCCGCTGAAGTCGATATCGCCGTCGATCGCTTTGTCGTCAACGTTGATCTTGATCTTCTGTATCCGGTATCCCGGCTGGATGCCCGGCGCGAACGTCATCGTCCAGTCGGCCTTGACGCGGGCGTCATACTCGTTTGCATCGAAGCTGCTGCTGCTTGACGTCGTCACAAGGATCAGCGAGCCGAGAGTGACCGCCACGTTGCCGTCCGTGCTGATATTGCAGTACTCCACCGAACGTTGGGCAGCACCGGCACAGGGTGTTTGACATAAAGCCAGGCGTAACCGCGCTGGGTCTGATCCTCCCGGTTCGTACTGCTGCCCAAATCCGTCGACATCTGATAGGAGATGGTGCCCTTCGGCGTCTGCATCCAGACGCCGCCGCCCGCTTCCACTCTCAAAACATCCGACAAAACCGGTACGGCGGAGAGCAGCGTAATAGCAACGATTTTAAACCATTTTTTCATATTTTTTAACCTCATGTATTATGAGGGCGGACTATAACACAGATTGGGGTAACAAGAAAAAAGGGGGGGTACCCCCGAGGGGGCGGAAGAGCGATTATTTAACGGCTGCGAGTGCAGAGTCGTAGTTCGGCTCTTCAGTAATTTCCGGAACGATCTCTTTGTAAGTGATCGTACCTTCAGCGTCTACTGCAAAGATAGCACGGCAAGTAACGCCAGCCAGCGGGCCGTCAGCGATCAGAACACCGTAAGCGTTCGCGAAATCTTTGTTACGGAAATCCGAAGCGACTGTCAGGTTCTCGATACCTTCTGTAGAACAGAAGCGGCCGCCTGCGAACGGAAGGTCCATAGAAACGATAGTGAGGTCAACATCACCGAGTTCAGATGCCTTTTTGTTGAAGTTACGAGCTTCTGTTGCACATACCGGAGTATCGAGGGACGGGACAACAACGATCAGCTGTTTTTTGCCGGACGCGCCGCCGACAACTTTGTCTGCCAGACCGTTAGAGTTTACAACTGTAACTTCCGGTGCTTTATCACCAACGTTTACTTCGTTACCTGCGAGGTTAACTATGTTACCTTTGAGCATTGTAGTTGCCATGTTAGGGCTCCTGTTTTTTTTGAGATGCAGGAGTTTTACATAATTCGGATAACTTTTGTCTTAATAGACCCCAACCTTGGAACTCTTAAGTTGAGTTTAAAAATCGGATTTGGGTGTGCTATGGAGCTCGGCGATGGAGGTAAATGCCCCTGCTTCGTAAAGGTCAACGGCGATCCGGCCGATCATCGCCGCATTGTCCGAGCAAAACTGCAGTTCCGCCAACAGCAGTTCGGCGCCGTAAGGTGACAGCAGCTCCTCGATGCGTCCGCGCAGGTAGCGGTTGGCGCTGGCACCCCCGACAATGGCAAAGCGTTTGGGCGGACGGGTTTTGAAATATTTTCGTAACTTTCGGAAAAGATGCTCGGTCGCGATCTGCTCAAACGAGGCCGCGATGTCCGGGTAGTCCTCACTGCCGCCTTCCTCGACGGCCAGGCGGACGGCGTTCTTGAGCCCCGAGTAGCTGAACGCCATCTCCCCGCGCTTCTGCAGGGGGATGGGAAAGGGGTAGCGCTCCCGGTCGCCCTCCAGCGCCAGCTTCTCGATGACCGGCCCGCCGGGGTAGCCCAGCCCCATCATCTTCGCGACCTTGTCGAAACTCTCACCGAAGCTGTCGTCCATCGTCCGCATGACCGTTTCCATCCGCTCCAGGCTCTCCACCTCGATCACCTGGGTATGGCCTCCGGAGACGAGCAGCACCGTCAGCGGGAACTGCGTCTCCTTCCCGATAAAGAGCGAATAGATATGCCCCTTGAGATGGTTGACGCCGATGAGCGGGATAGCCAGCGTCAGGCTCAGCGCCTTCGCCATCGTCACCCCTTCGACGAGGGTGACAGAGAGCCCCGGCGCGTTCGTGACGGCGACGGCCTTGAGCTGACCGAACCACCCTTTGCACTCCTCCAGGATCTTCGGCAGTGCCTCGGCATGCAGCCTTGAAGCCAGTTCCGGAACGACCCCGCCGTAGACGGCGTGCTCCAGCTCCTGGGAGATCTTCCTGTGGTAGACGAGCTTCTTCGTCGCTATTTCCGTAATCGCGATGGAACTGTCGTCGCAGCTGCTCTCTATTGAGAGGATCAAAAAGTATCCTTTTTGCTCTTAATACACTTCCGGAGCAAAACAAGGGTACCGCTCGGCAAAGCCGGTGTTTCCTCGACAGCCCCGCAAGCTACGCCAACGCTGAGTTCACTTCGGCAGTGCGCCCCCGCGCCTTGCGCTTTTACGCTGCGCGTTTTCTCAATGCATCCTATCACTTTGTTTCCTGAAGCTGTTCCAAAATCCACGGCCATTCGCCGTAGCCACTGTCGGCGTTGATATGCCCGGCCTCTTCCAGTACCGTCATCGGCACGGCCAGCGCGCTTTGCAGTGCCTGTGCCTCCTCCGGCGTCATATAGGGGTCCGTCGTCGACGTCACCAGCTGTACGTTCTCGGCAAAGAGGCTTGAAGGCGGCGTTACGGGGAAGAAACTCTTGATCGTCTCGATCTCGCAATCCAGCCGCGGCGGGGCGATGAGGAAAAGGTCTGCTACCGGCGAGATCGCCCCCTCATGGCAGAGGTGGAACCAGAGGGTGTTCGCCAGGGAGTGGCAGATGACAACGTCGGGTCTGAACTCCTCCAGCACTGTTTTCACCTGACGCACCCAGCGGTTTTTGGAGGGGAAATGGGGATGGTCGAGCAGCGGGAAGCAGACCGTGCCGTAATCCTTGGCCAGCTCCCCGGCCAGCCAGCTCTGCCAGTGCGGGTAGTTGCTGCCGCCCCAGCCGTGAAGCAGAAGGACCTTCTTGCTCATGACACCGCTCCCACGTAGGCGCGCACCTCTTCGTCGATGGCGAAAACCTCCTCGACGCTCCCCGGCACCCGGTCAAACCGCTCGAAGGCGTCGACGACCCGGCGGGCGATGTCGAGGAAACCGATCTTCCCGGCGATGAACTGCGCGATGGCCGCCTCGTTGGCGGCATTGACGACGACCCCGCGCTGCGGTTCGCGCAGCAGCGCCTCCTTGATCTGCCAGACCGGGTAGCGCTCCGCCGTGATCTCCCGGAACTCCAGCCCGCCGACTTTAAGCAGGTCCACCGGCTCCAGGATCTGCTCCTCGACCTTGCCCATCAGCGCATAGGCGATCGGCAGCTGCATGTTGGCCCCGGCGATGTGCGCCGTCGTCGAGCCGTCGGCGAAGTCAACAAAGGCGTGGATGAGCGAACGGGTCTCGATGATGGCGTCGTAATCAAGCTCCCCGAAGAGCCAGCGCGCTTCGAGCAGTTCGAAGAGCTTGTTCATCATCGAGGCGCTGTCGATGGTGATCTTCTGCCCCATGGACCAGTTGGGGTGCTTGAGGGCGTCTTCCAGCGTCGCCGTGGAGAGCTTCTCCGGCGGCCAGTCGCGAAATGCCCCGCCGCTGGCGGTAATGGTCATCTTTTTGACCGGGCGGCTGTCATTGAGAAGGTACCAGAGCCCGAAGTGTTCGCTGTCGATGGGATGGATGCGCGAGGTGTCGATAAAGGCGCCCGCCGCCACCAGGGACTCCTTGTTCGCCAGGGCGACCTTTTTGCCCCGCTCCAGGGCTTTGAGCGTCGGGCGAAGTCCCAGAAAGCCCACCAGGGCGTTGACGACGAATTCGGAATCCGCCTCCTCGATCACCCGCAAGATCGCCTCCTTCCCGCTCAGGACATTGGGATGGTTGACTTTGGGGATATCCGCCGCGTTTGCGATGACGACCCAGTTGGGGCGGTGCTTCTCGATCTGCTGGTTGAGCCGGTCAATGCTGTTGCCAGCAACGAGGGCCTCGACCTTGAGCGAAAAGCGCTCGGCAATCGCCAGGGCGTTGACACCGATGGAACCGGTCGAACCGAGAATAATCACGCTAGACGAGACCCCGCAGCAAAATCACCATGACGACGGCACCGAAGAGGTAGCCGTCGATTCGGTCAAGCACCCCGCCGTGGCCCGGCAGGACGTTACCGCTGTCCTTGACGCCGGCCTTGCGCTTGAGGTAGCTCTCGTAGAGGTCGCCGAACACGGCACTGACCGCCGTCGCCAGCGACACGGCGATCGCCACCTCAAAATTCACCACGCGCAGCCCCACGAAGAGCCCGGCTACGGTCGCGATAACGATCCCGCCGACGACCCCTTCGAGCGTCTTGTTCGGGCTCGTCTCGGAGAACTTCGTCTTGCCGATGCTTTTGCCGACCATATAGGCCCCGATGTCGGCCGCGGCGGCGACGACGATCAGCCATGCCATCGCCACCAGGCCGTAGTCTTTATAGAGAGTCAGGAAGAAGAGCATCCCCGCCGTCGGGTACGCAAAAGGGAGGAAGAGGCGCCAGTCGGTATGGGGCTTGTAGGCGGCATAAGCGGCGAAAGCAACGCCCATCAATACGAAAAAGTCGTCCGGGTAGGGGTAGACGGCGGCCAGGAGCCAGAGCGTCGCCGCGAAGGCAAACGAAGCGTTATGATGCAGCCCGTAGAGGTTGGCCGCCTCGTAGAAGGCGAGCAGGTAGACGCCGCCGAGGACCGCCCACATCAGGATGAAGTTGTCAATCCAGCCCAGCAGGACAACCGCCCCGATCAGCGCGCCCCCCGTTACTACCCGTTTCGTCGTCTCCGTTGCTGCCATTTTCGTCCCGTTTTTAAAGGGATTATACAACAAGTAGGCTGTACCCCCTATGGCCCGGGGACAGCGCCCTGTTTGGAGACGGCGATCGTTTCGTACTTATTGTAGAGCACGTTCGCCCCCTCCTGGATCTTCACCTCGCGTCTCGGGGTGTAATCGACCTCGAAGACCCCGGGGCTCATCACCGAGAAGTCGACGCAGAGCTTTGCCGCCGCCTCCAGGACGCTCTCGGGCACCTTCTGCTTGTCAGTCGTGATAATGACGTGGGTGGAGGGGCGGTCGCGTAGGTGCAGCCAGATGTCCCGGGCACGGGCGCGCTGCAGCAGCGCGATATTGCCCCGCTCGTTCTTGCCCAGCTGCACCTTGTACCCCTCAATCCAGAAGGTCTCGACGGCATCGTCGCTCTTCTCCTTGGTGCGCCCCGTCTGTTTGGGCGGGAAGAGGCGGGCGATCTCTTCGACCGTCGCCGCGCCCTCCACCGTCGCGATGAAGTGCTCGAAATGGCTTGCCTTCCCTTTTAGCCCGTCGCGCTCGATATGCATATGCGCCGCCTTCTGTTTCGTCTTCTTCGCCTGTTTGAAAAAGTGGTCGCTCACCTGATGGGCCGAAGCGAAGGCCTTGGGCAGCTCCACTTCGACGGCACTGCCGTCGTAATCGTCCAGCATCAGTTTCGTCTGGTAGGGCTTGATCTTGTAGAGGTTCGCCAGGGCAAGGTTGCCCAGGTACTGCAATCGCGCCGCCTCCGCCTCCAGCGCCTCTTCGTCTTCGAGGGCTTCGAGGTGTTTTTCGAGCCGTCGGAGTTTTTTGTGTAGCAGGCCGACCTTCTGCTGCTTTAGCGCCGCCAGCCGCGCCGCCTGCTCCCGGTCGCACACCTCGTAGAGATAGGCTTCCACGTTATCGAGCGGGTACTCTTTGGGCGTAAACGCCGGTGGAGGGGGCGGCAGCAGGGGCTGGCCGACGCGTACGACCCGGTAGGAGGTGGAGGCGTCGATGTGTCGCAGCGCC
Source organism: Campylobacterales bacterium (assembly GCA_014764065.1). Lineage (GTDB taxonomy): Bacteria > Campylobacterota > Campylobacteria > Campylobacterales > Sulfurimonadaceae > Thiomicrolovo. The sequence goes on along the minus strand of JACXUG010000014.1, from coordinate 8,362 downwards.
TCGAGGACGACCTCATCCTCATCCAGGATGATCGCGTTGGTCGTTTTGCCCGTAAATTCGAGCTGCAGGATCGTTTTGGAGTGCTTGTACGCTCCGCTGAGCGCCGCTTCGATACGAAGGATCTTGTCGTCGTTATAGAGCGAAATTTCCGTAATGACGGCACGGTTGAACCGCTTGGCCAGCACGACGTCGAAGGGGGCCTGGTAGACCTTGCTGCGCCGGATGTCGTGGCGGCACATCGCCAGGTAGCTGTGGCCCTTCTGCATGTTTGCATAGAGGCTCTTCTCCCCCAGGACGACCTTGATCGTCGTGTCATTCACACGGTGGATGGCATTGATATGTTTGAAGTCCCGAAGGTACTCGGCGATCTGGCGCAGGTGGGAGAGTTTCATAGGGCGCATTATAGCGCAGGGGGGTAATCAAGAGAAGAGGCGGCGCCACCACGGCTTTTTCCGCGTCGGCGTAAGGATTTTGCGTGCGCGTTCGCGGCGTTCGGCCTGCAGCGTCAGCTCTTTGCGAAGGGCCTCAAGCTTTTCGGGCCGGACCAGCAGCTCTTCGTCACGCACCGCCGCCCCCCTGTACGTTGAGGTAGTTCATCAGCTCCCTTACCGCCTCCTCGTTCTTGATCCGGAAATTGATCTCGATCCGGCGCGACGCCTGCTTGTCCTCTTTGCCGTCCGCACCCAGTACCGGCTCGGTGAAACTGCGGCCGCTGGCGCTGAGGTACTGCCTGAAGAGCTGCCGGTTCTTCGGGTACTGGGTATAGAGGAAGGTCATCACCGCCAGGGCCCGCTGCTGGGAGAGTTCCAGGTTGAAAAGGTAGCTGCCGTCGGAGTTCGTATGCCCCTCGATGATGATCCGCTCTATGTAACGGCGCATCTGCTTGTCGCTGAGCAGGGCGTCGATGTACTGCCCCAGCACCCGGCTGAGTTCCTGCTTCGCTTCGGGTTTGAGCGTCGCCTCCCCCTGGTTGAAAAGCACGTTCGACGCAAAGCGCAGCGAACCGCTCTTGGGGTCGATGCTGATCGAATCGCCCAGCTCCTCCTTGAGGTGCTGTACGACCTTGACCTTGATCCCGGTGAGGTTCTTGATCTTGATGCGGGTGAGGTTCAGATCCTCCACCACCTTCTGGTAGGCGCGACTTTTGAGCAGCAGCGCCTTCTCCAGCTCCGCCATCTCGTCGTCGCGCAGTTTGATCAGGTTCGCATCTTCGGCATGCTGCGTCCGGGCCGTCTCCAACTCCGAAATGAGCCGCTCCGCCTCGCTCTGCAGGGTAGCTCTTTGCGTCTCCGTCTCCAGCAGCAGGGCTTTGAGCTGCTCCATCTCCTTGCGGGTCAGCGCCAGGGCCGTTGTCCGCTCATGTAGAGTGGTATTCAGATCATACACGGAGATACGAAGCCCCTCCGCTTCGCTCTGCAGCAGGGCCAGCTCCATGCTCAGGTGGGCGTTCGCCTCCCGGGAGGCCGCCAGCTGCGCCTGGATCTCCCGCAGCCGCTTCTTCTTCTCGGAGAGCGCCTTCTCACTTAGCCCGAGCGCCGTTTTCTGCGCCTGCAGGTCCGCACGGATCGCAAAAAGATCCGAGCGCATCAGGACCGTTTTGACGACAATCGCCCCCACAAGCAGGATAAAGACGAAGAGCAATCCCGCCATCAGGTCGGCATAGGAGATCCAGAAGTTCTGCTCCCGTTCCCCGTTGTCCCGCCGCCGCAGCATCTTCAGCGCGTCTCCCCGTCGCTCTTGTTCAGCCGGGCGATCTGCTTGACGATCTGGGCCGTCTCCGAATCGATCAGCTTCAGGGTGCGCTGCAGTTTTTCAAGGAACTGTGCGTCGAAGCCCCGGATATGCTCGTCAAACTGCACGCCGACCCGGTCGATCTCCCGTTTCATCGATTCGATGTTGGCAAGCACCCCACTGTAAAGCTCTTTGACATTGCCGGCGTTGAGGTTGGCCAGCGCCTCGCTGAGCCGAGCGATCTCCCCACCCAGGGTCTCCGCGACAGTGACGCCGCGCTGGTACTCCCTTGAGAGGGTCTGCCGGCGCTGCTCCATCCGTTCATCTTCTTCGCGCATCTGCGCCGCGAAACGCTCGAGCCCCAGGCCAACATGCTGCAGCGCTTCCGCCGAAGCGGTCTGCTCCTTGGCGAGGCGGTCAAACAGTGAACCGCTCTGCGCCATCAGCTTCCCGTGCGCTTCCGCCGCCTGCTGCTCCCGCTCGATGATCTGGCCGAAAATGTGCAGACGCTGCTCCAGCGTACGGTTCACCTCCGCCACGAAATCGCGCGAGGCCATCATGTCATAAAGGGTATCGAGCTTCTCGAAATGGGCCAGGCTCTTGCGGTAATAGGTCTGCTCAATCTCTTTTTTCTCCCAGAAGAAGGGGCGCGTCACCTTCCGGAGCTCCGCCACGTCCCGTTCGAAACGGCTGATGCCGCTCTTTTCGAAAAAGATCCACCAGATGGAGAGAAAAATACCGTAGATGGAGACGTAGAAGGCTGTCCCCACCCCGCCGAGCAGCCGGGAGATCTCCTGCTCGAGCACTTCGGAGGTCTGGGCGGAGAAGTCCGGCATCGAGATGGCGATACTGATAAAGGTCCCCAGGATCCCCAGCGTCGGGAAGATCCCGGAGGCCACAGAGGATAAGTTCTCGTTGCGCATCATCCCCGCCGACTCGGCCAGGAAATCGTCCAGCGACGCGTCCGCTTTCTCGACCCCGGCGACGGCAAGGATGTTCTTGTTGATGAAGGCGACCAATGCCCGCCGGATGCCGCCGAAACCGCGGCGGAGTTTGCACGCGGCGTAGTAGGCGTTATGCGGGGCGAAAAAGAGCCAGATCAGGAAGATGACACCCATCATGATGACGCTGTGCAGTTCGACGTTGAAGTTCACAACCCCCGTAAACCCCGCCATGGCGAAGAGCCAGAGCAGCAGCGGCAACGACATCAGCCAGAGCAGACGCATGCCGCAAAGCGTGTGACGATGAAAGCGCTGGGACAGCGCAGCGAGATCCTCTTCGATGACCATTTCCCACTCCCGATGCTTTTTGGTCATATTATCATAAAACATCTAAGAAACCTATACACCGGGCCCTGTGCTATACTTCCGCTATTCATTCAAGGAGGCCGGATGCGCGCACCAAGAGGGTTCGGAAAACGCTACTTTACGCTCAGCGCCATCCAGGCCTACAGTGCCGTCACCACCCTGCAGCGCCGTGAAAACCGCACCCTCGCGCACCACGGCATGGTCAGTGACGAAAGCGACGACGACGCGTGCCTCGAAGAGGACGAGACCACACCGGAACTCACCGCAGCGGAGCTTCCCGGCGGCCGGCGCCGTCTCTGGCACTGCAACCTCCATTTTCACCGCATTGCCTGCAGACATCTACGCAGCCACAACCGCCCGCGACGTGCCCGAAACCCCTTTCGCTATACCCGTTCGACCCTGTCGCCGCCCGCAGCGCCCTGCCCTCTGACCCCCTTATCCATTTCCAAAGGAACCCAATGAAAAAAATTGCACTCTCCCTCGCCGCGGCCGGACTTGCGAGCACGGCCCTCTGCGCCGAAGGCATCACCCTCGAAGCGCTGACCGTCACTTCCAGCCCCCTGCACAGCACCGAGCTCAACGCCGCCGACAGTGTCGAGGTCTATACGGCCGAGGAGATCGAAAAAGCCCACGTCCAGTCGCTCTACGAGTTCATCACACTGCAGACCTCCCTCTTTGCGCTGCCCTCCTACGGCAACCCGATGGCCCAGCGACTCGACCTCCACGGCTACGGCATCGAGAACGGCTACCAGAACATCGTCGTCACCCTCAACGGCCACCGCCTCAACAACGTCGACATGGTCCCGCAGCTGCTCAGCGCCATCGCCCCCGACGACATCGAACGGCTCGAGATCGTCAAAGGGGGCGGGATTGTCCTCGGCGGCGACGGCGCCAGCGCGGGAGCGATCCACATCGTCACCAGAAACGACAACACCAAGGAAGTCAGTTTCTACGGCGGCCTCTACGGCACCTACGACGCGGCGTTCCGGGTCGGCCACAGCGACGACCTCCTGACGGTTTCCGCCTCCGGCGAAGCCTACCACACCGCCGGCACGCGCCATATCGATGCGGCGCAGAACCGTGACGAACAGCAGCTGGCCAACGGCACCTTCGACCTGGCCCTGACGCCGGGCGAACTTTTCGAATTCCGCCTCGGTGCGCAGGCAAGCCGCATCGACGCCGCCTACGGCAGCACCCTGACGCAAAGCGAGTTCAACGACGATCCCGCCCAGCCGGGTGCCTTTCCGGCCCCGGCCTACCAGCAGTACGACGCCGATGTTTTCACCACCGGCCTGACCCTCTTCCCGACAGCCGACCTCTCCGTCTCGCTCGATACCTCCGTCGAGAAGAAAAAGTCCGTGTACGACCTCCCCGCCTGGCTCTACCAAAGCGTCGCCAACTACGACTACCACACGGCAGCGCTGGCCCTAGATTACACGTATGGCGGGCTGCAGCTCTCCCTCGGCGGCACCCTCTTCGACGGCAGCCGCAACAGCGGTGCCACGGCCTTTGCGATCGCCAGCGAAACGACCAAGAAGAATTCGGCGGCCTATGCCCTGGCGCAGTACCGCACAGGAGACCACACCTTTAAAGCGGGCTACCGCTATGAGACCGTCGGATACGATTACAGCGATGCCACCCAGTCGCTTACGCGTTCCGAAACGCTTCACGGCATCGAGGCAGGCTACAACCTCCGCCTCAGCCCGGAGCGCTCCCTCTTTGTCAGCTACGCCCACGCCTACCAGGCGCCCGACGTCGACCGTTTCTTCAACCGGGACTTCAGCGGTGTCGTCACCTTCAACGGCTTTATCGACCCGATGACCTCCGACACCGTTACGGCGGGCTATACGGCAGTGACGGCGGCGAACAAGTTTAAGCTCTCCGCCTATTACGCCGCGCTTGAAAACGAGATCTACTACTACAGCGACCCCGCGTACATCGCCTCGGTCAACACGAATATCGACCGTTCCCACAAGGTCGGCGTCGACCTGTTCGAACAGTGGAAGGTCACCGAACGCTTCGCCCTCTCGCTCAACTACAACTACGCGCAGGCGCGCATCGACAAAGAGGTGCAGAACGGCGAGGATTTCGGCGGCAACGACCTGCCGGGCGTCAGCCCCCACACCGTGAAAGCGGCCCTGACGATCCTGCCGACGGATGCGCTCAGCTTTACCCTCTCGCACACCTACCGCTCGCAGGCCTACGCGATGAACGACTTCGGCAACAGCTTCGCGCAGAAGCAGCGCGCCTTCAACAGCACGGACGTGCTCCTCAACTACGACACGGTCTCTTATACGCTTTTTGCTAAAATCAACAACATGTTCAACAATCCCAACGGCCTCTGGGTACAGGATGACGCCATCTACCCCGTCAACTTCACCGCCACGGCCATCGCCGGCCTGACGCTGCGCTACTGATGATCGCGCTGAGACCCTTTATCCGCTACAAATTTCTCAACGCCCTCTTCACGGGGGTCTCGGTGGGCAGTATCTTCATTATCTACGCGCCGCTGCACCCCTACGTCTACTCCCTGGGCGGTATTCTGCTCGCCCTGGCCATGCTCGTCATCGCGCGCTTCTACACCCGCATCCTCAACCGGACCTGGTTCTGGCGTATCTCCCTCGCCGTCGAAGTCGTCATGCTGCTGCTCGTGCTCTACTTTCTGCTCTTTTCATACAGCTACGCCAGCGCCCTCTTCGTCTATGCCGGCTACCAGCTCACCTTCGCTTTCGGCTCCTACCTGGTCCGCGCGGAGACGATCCTGGTCGAAAAAGCCAAGGCGCTGACCTACCTCGACGTCTACAAGCAGGCGGGTTACCTCGCCGGGATGCTCGTCTCGTTTCTCTTTTACAAGACGGTGGAGTACGCCGCAGGCATCGATGAAAGCCTGGCACAGGTCTACCTTGTACACTACGTGCTGCTGGCCGCAGAAATCGTGGTCATCTACTATCTCTACCGTGCATTCCATCCCGCGAAAAGGAGAGGGCTATGACCTATACGGCCTGGTTCGAAGCGCAGGCTGCGGCGCACAAAAAGATCGTGGAGAAACTGCTGGCCCGCGGCTTCGGCAAAGCGGAGATCATCGACTATTTCGATTTTGACAATATGGTGGAGGCGGAGCCGGCGTTCTGCCCGCTCTACGCGGAAAAGAAAAAGTGCCACGATATGGAAGGGCTCAACTGCTACCTCTGCGCCTGTCCCAACTTCCGTTTCAGCGATGCGGGGATGGAACGGCGCGGGCAACAGACGGTCTACAGCAGCTGCACGATCGCCTCGAAGGATGGGAAGGAGGGTGTCTACGGCGACGCCGTCCACCAAGACTGTTCCGGCTGTACGGTGCCCCACCACCGCGCCTATATCGACAAGGTGTTCGATACGGACTGGGAGCGGATCATGGCGGCGTGCCGCCGCGATCAGTAGGGGTAGTTCGGCAGGCGGTCGACCCGCTCAACCGTGTTGCCCTGCTTGATGATCTTGACGCGGTCGCCGGGTAGGAAGCGGAGCTCGCCCTTGGCGACAATGACGATGTGTTCCCCGCTGTCGAGCCGCACGGTCAGCTCCTGGGCGTTAGACTGCCCCGCCGCGCCGCCGACGTAGGCGCCGACCAGACCGCCGCCGAGCGTCGCAATCCCCCGGCCGTGCCCGCGGCCGATCGCCGAGCCGAAAATGGCCCCAATCAGTGCGCCGACGAAGGCCCCCGAACCGTCATCGGAGATCCGTACCGGCCGCTCCTCGACCACCACGCCCACAAGATAGTGCTTCACCTGCCGGTAGGTCCGGCCGTCGTAATCGGCCCCCTGGCGTCCGGCACAGCCGCCGAGTACAAGCATCAGTGCCGTCGCTGCGATGAGAAAACTTCGCATGGCATCTCCTTTCTCTTATAGATATGTAGCATAGTGTAAAAACGTGAGCATAACGTGAACGGCAGCGACCCCTTACGAAACGCCCTTCGGTTAAAAACAATTGTAGTCTTTTTCATTTTGGGCGAATCTAAGCCTCGGCCATTTAAAATAATAATTATGAGCAAGGAAAATAAAACACCCCAGAACGACCCCCACAAAGATTACGAGCCCGAAGTGGTGGAGTATGACCCGGAAGTAGACGGCGGTGAGGAGCATCTGGTCCGCGACGAGCTGCTGGCGGAAAAAGAGCGCCTCAAGGATGTTATTACCCGACTCAAAGAGAAAAACCGCGGTAACCGTAAAGTCCGGCGTTAACACCCCGGACTAACCCCTCCTTAAACCGCCTTAATCTACAATCGCGGAAAAACTCCCGGGATTTGTTCATGATTCAAGAAGCCCACAACGCCTACAACGAGCAGGATTTTGCCACCGCCTTCACACTCTACAGCGACCTTGCCGAAGCCGGGAACGCGGACGCGCAGGCCTCTTTAGGCTACATGTACCAGCAAGGACAGGGCACGGCCGTCGACGATGCCGCAGCGCTGAAATGGTACGAAAAAGCCGCCGAACAGAAACAGCCCCATGCGCTCTTCAACCTCGCCATCCTCTACGCCAACGGCCTCGGCGGCGTTATCCACGACCAGTTCAAAGCCCACGAATATTACCTCGATGCCGCCATTCACGAAGTCCCGCAGGCGATGTACGAAACGGCGATGATGCTCGAATGGGGATTGGGCTGCATCCAGAACTATTCCGAAGCGGCATTCTGGTACGAAGAGGCCGCCAAGCGCGGCCACCGCGAAGCCTTCAATAACCTCGGCGTCCTCTACAAAGAGGGCCACGGCGTCCTTCAGGATTTCGGACGCGCCTACGTCTGTTTCTCCCGCGCCGCAGAGGCGGGGCTCGCGCAGGCGCAGTTCAATCTCGGCCTGCTCTACGACCAGGGACTCGGCGTCGAAGAGGACCACGACAAGGCGCTGGAATGGTGCCGCAAAGCCGCCTACAACGGTCACGAGAAAGCCAAAGAGATCATCAAGGGTCTGCAGGACGAAGGGAGGATCGTCTTCTGATCCCTGCCGCTCCCAAGGCGTACGGCAAGCAGTCCGGCACAGGTAAAGCGCGCCTGTTTTCCTAGTATAATGAGCGTTCAGCAAACCAAAAAGGTGTAGAAATGTTTACAGGGTTGATCCGGGAGATGGCGACGGTGAAGCGGTATGGCGGGGGGAGGCTGGGCCTCAAAGCCGCCTACCGTCCGAAACTCGGCGACTCCATCGCCATCAACGGCGCCTGCCTCAGCGTCATCTCACTGGAGAGCGACGGTTTCACCGTCGAGCTCTCCCCCGAAACGCAGGAAATCATCGCCACCGAGAACCTCAGAGGGCGCGTGCATATCGAACCGGCCATGCAGTTCGGCGACCGGCT
>JACXUG010000013.1 GCA_014764065.1 Campylobacterales bacterium | reverse complement strand
ATCATGCCGGCCTACCGCTGGATGTTCAAAAACCTGGCGGATATCGATACCGCTTATGCGGAGCAGGTCACGGTCAACAAGGTGTTCAACGTACCGTACAACAAGCCGATCCCAACTGCGGACGGCGGTACGGTGACGGTCAAACTGGCCGGTTCGCTCGACGGTGCGAAAGCCGATGCGCTTGCCGAAGCCAAGCTGATTGCAGCAGACATGAAAGATCAGGATGTCAAAGATATGGTCGCCAACGGCCAGGTTCCTGAGATTGTTGCTCTGATTGCATATCTGAACAGCCTGAAGTAAGGATGTAGCGCGTGGATGTCAACACCTTTTCGGCGTACGCCTACTTTTTCTTTACGGTGTTCTTGGTGATTGTGCTCTATAGCTACATCTACCACCTCTACAGCAGCGAGAAGAAAGGCCGTCGCAATTACGAGAAGTATGGTGATATGGCGCTCAATGACGACATTACCGATAATCCGGTAGAAAGCGTCTCGGAAAACGAAGAGACGAAAAAAAGAGGAGGCATAAATGAATAAGCTGTATATCTTAGGTGCCCTGTTCATCGTGGTCCTGCTTGGATTCACATGGCAAATGGCCGGCGGCAATCTCGGCGGCAAGGACTATATGGGTGCACTGGCGCTTCTGGGGGCGGCTGCAACGGCGATCATCGCGGTTGTTGTCGTAACCAAGTACGTCCGTCAGATGCAGACCGATACTGCGACGGGTGAGCTTGCAGAAGAGAACTGGGACGGTATCGGCGAGTACAAGAACGAACTGCCGTTGGGCTGGGCGATCATCTTCGCCGGTCTGGTAATCTGGGCCGTTTGGTACTTTGTCGCCGGTTACCCGGTCAACGCCTATTCACAGATCGGTGAGTACAACGAAGAAGTCGCGACACACGATGCGGAATTCAATGCGAAATACGTGGACATGGGCGAGGAGATGAAGGTCGAGATGGGGAACTCTGTCTATATCGTCCAGTGTGCACCGTGCCACGGTCTTGCGGCAGACGGTATCGACGGCAAAGCCGCGAACCTGAACCAGCGCCTGGAAGTCACCACGGTCAAATACGCGATCGAGAACGGTTCCAACAACCAGCTGCTCGGTACGGAGATGCCGATGCCGGACCGCAACGGCCTGTTCAATGCGAATACCGGTGCGCTGATTACGGACGCGGAGATCGATACGGTTTCCAAATACGTTGCTAACGGCATGAAAGGCGATGGTGCCGATATCTTTGCCGGTACCTGTGCGGCGTGCCACGGTGCGGACGGTATGGGTCAGCCTTACGTCGCACCGAGCGTTGCGACGTTCACGCCTGAACTGGTAATCAATGTTCTGAACCACGGTAAGAAGGGTGCGATCGGTGCAATGCCGGCCTTTGCCAACCTGACTGACGTTCAGAAAGAAGCGCTGGGTGCCTACGTGACCAGCCTGAGTAAATAAGGAGCGAGAGATGCAAAATACGAATAGAGGTGTTTTCGCGCTTGACGGCGTCACCGGTATGCTCATCGCAACGTTCCTGCTCCTTGGAATCCTGGTGTATCTTACGATGATGGCACTAGGAGCTCAGCAGGCCAACGCGAACAAGTTCTACAAAATTGAGAACGAGAAGTCGATCCAGATGATCAACAAAGAAAACGCGGCAAAACGCGTTATGGTTAACTAAGAGGAGGGGAAAATGAAAATTGATATGAACTTTATCATCACGGCGCTGCTTGTTGTCAGCGCGGCGGTTACCCTCTGGGCGGTACTGACGCCGAACCATCTTTTCGTCGGTTAAGGAAACTTAATTGATCTTCACACGAGGGCTGGCGGCCCTCATCCTCACACTTTTTATCTCCGTTAGTCTCCATGCAGAATTTTTATATAAAGATGATGTCGTCCATAACGACCTGTTTGCCGAGCAGATTGAATCGTACGGTGCGGAGCTCTATGCGAAAACCGGCGTATCGCTCTACCTGGTCATGCTGCGCGACCTGGACGCGAACCAGACGATTGCCGACCTGGAGAAGTCGCTCGCGGGTGAACTTCACGAACCCTTTGTCGTACTGACATTCGTCGAGCTGCAGAAGAAAGTCGATATTCTTGCCCGGCCGCTCTCTTTATATAAGGATTTTGACAAGCAGCAGGTCCTCAGCCCCAACGCTTCGTTTGCCGCTGCGCTGATCAGTGCCGTCATGTTCGGCCGCAGTGTGTCGGACTACAAGGAGATGCTCAGCCATTACGGAGGAACAATTCTTCCCGTACTGGCGGAGAAGGCCAAGGGGCCGGATATTGTCAAGAAATACGCGGTCGCGATGTACAACGGCTATGCTGATATCGCGGACCAGATCGCGGCAACACGAAACGTCGAGCTGAGTGCATCCGCAGGAAATGCAGGTAAAATTTTTCTTGACCTTTTGCGTTTGGTCTTTTATGGCATCATTCTCTACGCACTTATAATCTACATAAGAAATAAGCTGGGGAAAAGGAAAAAAACCGATGAGCAGTAATCCCGGAAGAAAGTGGCCATGGATCGTTGTCGGGGGTATCCTAGGTGTCGTGGGTCTGAGCTACTGGACGGTCAAGACCGCACTGGACAACCCGGTGCAGTTGAGTGATCTCGATATGCAGGATCACCGACATTTCGAGCATGACGCCAATGCGATCATCCGCAAAAAGATTGCCTTTGACAAGCAGTATGAACTTACGTACGTGACGGAGAGTTTCAAAGCCGACGGTGCGACGGTCAAATTCAGACTGCTGACCCGCGACGGTACACCAGTCGACGATGCCAATATCACCTTGCGCCTGACCCGCCCAGGCACCCACGAGTTCGACATGCCCGTCGCCATGGGGACGGTCGAGAGTGGCATCTACACCTTTGAGACGGTCACCCTCCCCAAAGAGGGGCGCTGGGACATCCTGGCACAGGTGAATATCGGGGAGGCGAAACGTTACATCAACCTCAAGGCGGATACCCGCTATCCCAACGTCTTTGAATACTGACACCGGGTCATCTTTTCCCCTTTTTCAGAACGGTAGCGTTATACTCCTAGGCAAAAAGGGGTTCCTGTGACGACGGTACTGCCGACCTCCCGCGCCATCCGAGAACAGCAGCTTAAGATGCGCACCCAGAATGCCTTCCTGCAGCGCTTTATGACGATGGGCGAACTGATGGCACGGGCGGTGGTCGTCGAGGGGTTCGGGAATGTGGACCCGGACACCCGGACCCTGACCCTGCTGGAAGCGGCCGATTTCGACGCCTTCTCCGAGCTCAAGATCGAGCGCAACTTCTTTACCTTCACCCGCAACGCTTCTTATCTGTTCCGTTTTTTCGAGGAGCTCTCCGGCGAGCTAGTCGACATCGACGCGCTCGACACGGCCGATACCTACGGGGATTTCGCCGAGCATATCGCCATATTGAAACTGCTGCGCGAGCGCTACCGTGCGCTCTGCTTTGAGCGCAGGATCCTCGACCGCATCTTCGTCCCGGAGCTCTATCGGCTCAACCGTGCCTGGGTGCAGGGGCAGGGGGCCATGGAGGTGGTGGCCGAAGGTTACCTGACGAATTTCGAGCTGAAAGTGCTGCGCGAGATCGCGGCGCTGATTCCGCTCACACTGCGTTTTGACGCAACGCCCTACAACGGCAAAATGCAGCAGAAGCTTGCCGCGCTCGGAGCGAAAACCGAAGCGGGCTTCCAGTACGTGATTGCCCTCGATACCCTGCATATAGAGGAGACGCTGCCGCTGCCAAACGACGCGCGCATTCAGGCGACGCCGCTTTCGGAACGCATTCTGCAGTCGGCCTTTATCAAGCAGAAGGTGTTCGAGATGATCGGGGAGGGTATCCCCCCGGAACGGATCGCCGTCGTCCTGCCGGATGAGGGGTTCGTCCCGCTGCTGCGGGGATTTGATGCGGAAGGGAGCTTCAACTTCGCGATGGGCGAAGGGCTGCAGGAGAGCCTCTTTGTGCGGCGGTGCGAAGCCCTGATGGCCTATGCAGAGCATCCCGGTGTCGAGAATACGATGCGGATTGAACGGCTCTTCGGTGAAGGGTACCGTGCGGTCAGCGGCGTCTACGCCGACGGCTGCGACAATGCGCGTTTTACGGAAGTGACCGAAGCACTCCTGGAGGGGGAGTTCGATGCGGTTGCCACGGTGGTGCGCGAAGAGCGTTTCTATTTCGAGCGGCTGATCCCGAGGCTGGGGGAGAGTTCGCTGCGCTCCTTGCTGCACCTCTTCGTCAACCGGGTCCGCAGCCGAAGCCTGGACGACGTTCGGGGCGGGAAAGTCACCGTGATGGGGGTGCTCGAAACGCGGGCCTGCCGGTTCGACGGGGTGATCATCGTCGATTTCAACGACGCCTTCGTCCCCCACCGAAGCGACAAAGACCTCTTTATCAACTCCGTGGTCCGCGGACGGGCAGGGCTCCCGACGACGGCGGAGCGCGAGGCACTGCAGAAGCAGTTCTACTACCAGCTCATCTCCCGGGCCAAACGGGTGGAGATCAGCTATGTCGCCAACGAGACGACCCTGCCGAGCCGTTTCCTCAAAGAGATGGGCATCGAGACGTGGCGCCGCTACGCGGACGATGCCTGGGCGGAGATCCTCTTTACCCGTACGCCGAAGCGCACGCTGGCGGTGGAGGCGGTTGAGGCCGATTACGATTTTACGGCGCGCCCGCTCTCGGCAACGGCCCTGAAAACCTTCTTGGAGTGCCGGCGCCGTTTTTACCACCGCTACGTCGCCGCCGTTGCGCCGCACGAGCTGCCGCGGGAGATGCCCGAGGAGCATGCGATCGGCAACGCGCTGCACAACGCCCTACGCGACGTCTATACAGGGCAGGAGGCTTTCAGCGATGCCAAAACGCTCAAGGCGGCCGTGGCTCAGTCCCTTGCTTTCCACAACGGCAGCACGCCGCTGGAACGCTTTCTGGAACAGCTGTGGCTCAAAAAGCTCGAACCGTTTTTCGAACGGGAGATTAACCGATTTGCCGAGGTGCGCGTCAAGGCGTGCGAAACGAACCTGACGATGGGGTACGGCGGGCTGACGCTTGAGGGACGGATCGACCGGATCGACCACGGGCCGGAGGGGCTGGAAGTCCTCGATTATAAAAGCGGGAAGTACCCGCTCTACACGGTCAAAAGCGTCGAAAACGCGACGGATTTCCAGCTAGAGTTCTATGCGCTGCTGGCAGCGCAGCTGGGCGAGGTCGATTATACAGGCTACTACGACCTCAACAGCGGGGAGATCGTCCTTGACCCGCTGCACTGGCGCAAGCGCGAACTGCTCGACGGACACCTGAAGATGCTCCGCGATACGAAGCATTTCAGTTTCGATATGACCGAGGAACGCTCCTCTTGCCGTTTCTGCGACTATGCGCACCTCTGCCAAAGGGAGATGCAGTGAGCGGGTTTGTTCCTTTCCAGGCCCTGATGGCCAGCGCCGGAAGCGGCAAGACCTTCAGCCTCGTCGTGCGCTATCTCAGCCTGCTCTTCATGGGGGAGAGCCCCGACGAGATTGTCGCGCTCACCTTTACGAACAAGGCGGCCAACGAGATGCAGGAGCGTCTGATCGAAGCGCTGACGCACCTGCACGAGCGGGATGAACTGAAAGAGATTGCCGCACTATGCGGCACGGACGAGTCAGCGATACTCCAGCGGCGGCCGGAGGTGCTGGGGCGGCTCCTGGGCGCCGATACGAAGGTGATGACGATCGACAGCTTCTTCGCGCGGATTCTGCGCAAGTTCGCGCTGCATGCGGGGATCATGCCGAACTTCGGCACCTTCGAGGCGCAGCACGAACTGAAGGTGATGGCGCGTTTTCTGAAGCTCTGCGAGATCGAGGGGAAGGAGAGTACCCTAGTGGCGATGGCGCAGATCAGCGCGAAACGGGTCAGCGACATCTTCGGGCTGCTTGATGACCTCTATGCGAAGGCGCCGCTGCTGCGGCACATGCGGTTTGAAGCGGAAGCGATGGGAGCGCATGAACAGAAGGTGATGCAGCTGTACGCTGCCGTGGTGGAATGCTTCGAGGGCAAAGCGCTGAGCGACCGAGGGCGAAAGGCGCTGGAAGCGGAGAGCGTCGAGGCGCTCATCGGCAAAACCTGGACGGCCAAAGCGTCCCTTGAGTACTGGGACTTCAAAAAGCACTATGAACCGCAGATGGACGTGCTGATGCGGCAGCTTCAGGAGGCGTTGAAGGGATACATGCAGGCCAAAGAGCAGACCTTCTTCGCCCACCTTTTCGAGCTGCTGGACCTCTACAAGAGTGCGAAGCTCACTGCGGCCAAAGAGGACAACGAGCTCAGTTTCGACGATATCACCTCCCTGGTCTACTACCTGCTGGGCGAACGGATCGACAGGGAGTTCCTTTATTTCCGCCTCGACAGTCACATCTCCCACCTGCTGCTTGATGAGTTCCAGGATACCTCGGTCCTGCAGTTCGAGATTTTGGAGCCGCTGGTCGAGGAGATGGTCTCGGGTAGCGGGGTGCGCGAACACCACTCCTTCTTCCTGGTCGGGGACGTCAAACAGTCCATCTACCGTTTCCGCGGCGGAACCAAGGAGCTGTTCGGGGCCGTGACGGGGCGCTACGGCCTTACGGTCGACTCGCTGCGCACCAACTGGCGCAGCAGCGTCAATGTCGTCACCTTCGTCAATAACACCTTCCGTGAACGCATAGAGGGTTACGAAGAGCAGCTCACGAAGCCTGGGGCGCGTCCGGGCTACGTGGAGATCGTCGAGGACGAAATGCCGCTGGAGGCAATGACGGCCGTGGTCGAGCGGCTGCTGGCACTGGGGGCTTCGCCCGGGGAGATCGCCGTGCTGACGGCGACGAACAAGGACGGCGGCGCCGTCCAGGAGACGCTCAACGCGCGGCAGATCGACGTGGTGACGGAGACGACCTCCAGACTGACGGCACAGCGGCGGGTTCGCGCAGTGATCGAATACCTCAAATACTGCTATTTCGATGCGACGATCTATGCGCGCAACTTCTGCGCCCTGGCTGATATCTCGGTGCAGCCGCTGCCGCGCCTCGAACGCGCCTTTGACGCCCCCGCCGAGGCAGTGCGGGAGGTGATCGCGCGTTTCGGGCTTTTTGACGGGGACCTGAACATCGTCCGCTTCCTGGAAGTGCTGGAGCGGTTCCGGGATCTGGAAGCCTTTTTGTTCGAGTATGAGCGTATCGATACGAAGGCCGTTACCCAGGAGCGTGAAGGGGTGCGGGTCCTGACGGTCCACAAGTCCAAGGGGCTGGAGTACCCCTATGTCGTCGTGCTCGACCGACTGGGGCGCAAAAAAGCCGATACGGCCCCGATCCTCTACGCCTATGAAGGAGTGGCACTGCGCACGCTGTTCCTGCGCCAGAGTAAACGGGCTGAGTTCGACCCGGCGTATGCGGCGGCGCTCGAGCAGGAGTCCGCCCTGGCCGATGACGACGCGCTCAATGCCCTCTACGTCGCCTTTACCCGGGCCCGGGAAAATCTCTATATTGTGCGCAAGCCCAAGGAGTCGATGTTCGATCGGCTGGCGCTCTCCCCGATGACGCTCGGAAGGGAGGGGATTGTCGCTGCCGCCCCGCCGCTGCCGGAGGCGCCGCGCGATATCCCCTACACGCCGCTCTCCCTGGGGCGGCAGACGGAGGTGGTCTCGGCCGAAAAAGCATCTGCCGCGGAGGAGCCCTTCGCCGTGACGTTCGGGCTGGCGATGCATTATGCCCTGGAGATGATGGCCATCTTTGAACCCGACGCCCTGGAGGCGGCGATGACCGCCGTCACCAACCGCTACGGTGCGCTGCTCGATGCCGATGTGTTCGAAACGATCCGCCGACGCATTGCCCGACTGCTGGGCGATGAAACCTTCCGCGGTCTCGTCGACGGGGAGATCACCAGGGAGCAGCCGCTGATGTATGAGGGGGAGCTGCGCTACCTCGACCTACTGGTGCGCCACGAGGAGCGTTGGGTGGTCATCGACTACAAGAGTGCACGGCGGTTTGAGTCTGAACACCGTGAACAAGTCGGCTTATACGTCAAAGCCGTCCGGGCGATCACGCAGATGCCGGTGGAGGGGTACCTCTGTTATGTGCTGGAAGAGGGGGTGGAGATCGTCCGGGTATGACCCTTATACATAACTTAAATTAAGCAAAAAATAAGATTAAACGGGTATACTTTCGCACTTTTACATTCACTAAGGGTCGCAAGATGAAATTTACGAAAATTGCATCGCCTGAGCAGATCGAGCGCAACTGGGTGCTGATCGACGCTGAAGGCAAAACATTCGGCCGTCTGATCACGGAAGCGGCGACGCGTCTTCGCGGTAAAGACAAGCCATATTTCACACCGAACATTGACTGCGGCGATTACGTCGTCATCATCAACGCTTCCAAAGCGAAGTTCAACGGTGCGGGCAAAGTCGCAAACAAAGAGTACTTCGCGCACAGCGGTTACTTCGGTAGCACAAAGAGCGTGAAGATGACCGAGCTTCTCGAGAAGAACCCGGAAAAACTCTACAAGCTGGCTACACGCGGTATGCTTCCGAAGACGAAGCTCGGCCGTGCAATGCTGAAAAAACTCAAAGTCTATGCAGGCGCGGAACACCCGCACACTGCACAGATCGCTAAGTAAGGATACTGAATCATGGCAAAAACATACGCAACTGGACGCCGCAAGTCTTCCATCGCAAAAGTATGGCTGACGCCGGGTACGGGCAAGATTACCGTAAACGGTCTCTCCCTTGATGCCTGGCTGGGCGGTCTCGAAGCAAAAAAACTGCGTGTCAAGCAGCCGCTGGCACTGACGAAGCAGGACAGCTCTGTCGATATCGTCGCCACAACACTCGGCGGCGGTTTCGCCGGCCAGGCCGACGCGCTTCGCCACGGGATCTCCCGTGCCCTCGTCAAATACGACGAGACTTTCCGTGCGGTCCTCAAACCGGCGGGTATGATGACACGTGACTCACGCGTCGTCGAACGTAAGAAACCGGGTAAACGCAAAGCACGCCGTTCACCGCAGTTCTCCAAGCGTTAACGCTTATTCTGTCCCTTCGGGGCAGACCTTCATTTTCCATACTTTTCTTCACAAAACATTCAACTTTTTTTATTTTTCTTTCCTTTTCCCTTTCGTTAGAATCTGTACACTTTTTTCCAAGGGTGGGTATTGAAATATCTAATAAGTGGCATGGTGGCTCTTTCGGCGTCGCTGATGGCGGCAGATGACAGTATCGCGGCGTGGTTCGCCGACGGTAAGGCATACGGCAATATCCGTTACTACTACATCGAGACGGACAAGGATAACGGTGCGGGCACGATCTCTTCGGCGCACGCCAATACACTCGGCGGCCGGCTTAGCTACGAGACGGGGGAGCTTTACGGTCTGAAAATGGGGGCGACCTTTATGACGACCAACCCCTTCGCGCTGCCCAATGTCGTGGACACTTCCATTATCGGCAAAGACAACGGCGCGCGCGGCGCGGCGGACCCGACGAAGGGCTTTTCCGTCCTGGGTGAGGCCTATGTGCAGTATACGCGCGGGGCGATGACGCTGTGGTACGGCCGCAAGAAATATGATACGCCGCTCATCCATACGAAAGATGTGCGCGAGCTTCCTTCAAGCGTGCAGGGGGGCATGGCGTCGGTAACTTTGGGCGGCGCGACGCTCAGCGTCGGCTACCTCGATCGTTTCAAGCAGCGCACCTCCAGCGACTTCGTCAACATCGTCGAACACGCCCTGGGTGCGGAGACCGAGACGGTGACCGGCCACAGTGCCGGCTACGTGGCACCGGTCAGCATCGTCTACAGCGGCCACGGTGCCAAGCTCGAAGCGTATAACTACTGCAGCCCCGATTTTATGAACGCCCTCTACGCCGGTGCGGGTTACACCCATGCACTCGGCGAGAGCGGGGCCATGCTGGAAGTCGGCGCGCAGTACATCAACCAGCAAAGCATCGGGAACGCCGCGGACAACCTCGAAAGCAACACCTCGATCACCGGCGGCAAAACGCTGAACAGCAACGCTGTCGGGCTCAAGGCATCCCTCTCCCACCACGAGGGGAGCTTCTTCGCTGCTTATACGAAGGTCCTGCGCAGCAAAGGTGACCATGACTCGCTCGTACTCCCCTGGGACGGCACGCCGCTTTTTACGAACATGATCACCTCCAACGACCTCTTCCAGTCGCTCTACGGCAGCGCGCTCCAGGCCGACAGCGCCTATATCGGTGGCACCCAGGGGATCAAGCTCGCCTATGTACAGGGGTTCGATTTCACGGGAGTCAACGGATTCAAGGCAACGGTCAGCTGGGCACAGTTCAGCAACGACCGTCCCGGTTATGACAAGGAGCAGCAGGATATCAACGCCGTGTTGGGCTACAAACGCGGCGCCTTTTCGCTCGCACTCAAGGGGATCTGGGTCAGCAATAACACCGCGGCTTCGAAAGAGGGTATCGTCAGTCAGCTCGACAGCCTCATCCAGTACCGCGTTATCGCGAATTACACCTTCTAACGTCATCATAAAAAGGAGAAGAAATGACACTCAAAACAGTAACACAATCACTGATGGCAGCGGCACTGCTCGCCACTGCTTCCGCAGCAGCGGAACATGAATCGAAAGCGCACCACGAAGCACACTGGGACTACGCGGAGAACGGCCCGGCACACTGGGATGAGTTCAGCAAGACCTGCGGCATCGGTCACCACCAGTCCCCGATCAACATTCTCCCGGGCAAGACGGTCGCGCTGAACCCGCAGTATGTTCTGCATCTGGATGAGGATATTCATACGACGGCAGAGGTCATCGACAATGGCCACTCCATCAAAGTCACGCCGAAAGCCGGAGGAATGATCGAGCTGGGCGGGGAGAAATTCCGCCTGCTGCAGTTCCACTTTCACGGCAAGAGCGAGCATACCATCGACGGCAAGCGCTACGACATGGTCGCGCACATGGTCCACCAGAGCCCGGAAACGAAACAGCTGGCCGTTGTCGCCGTCTTCTTTACCGAGGGCAAAAACAACGCCATGCTTGACAACATCATAGGCAACGTCGGTCGCGAGATCCGCATCGACCCGCAGGATCTGCTGCCGCCCGATACCGCCCACTACTTCCACTACATCGGCTCCCTGACGACGCCGCCGTGTTCGGAAAACGTCCAGTGGTACCTGCTCAAAACACCGGTCGAGGCATCCAAAGAGCAGATCGATGCGTTCCGCAAATACTACGTCGACAACGAGCGCCCGGTCCAGGAGCTCTTCGACCGTACGATCGAGGCCAACTAAGCCCCTTCGTTGCCACCTTTGGGGGAGGCCACCCCTTGTTCTAATCTCCGCTTCTGTACAATGGTGCATGCGCATTTTTTACCTGCTGATCCTACCGCTGTTCCTGGCTGCGTCGACCCTGCATCTCGCCACGTCGGCAAACCCCGCGCGCCTCAACCCGATCATTGCGACGGATGCGGCCAGCAGCGAGGTGGCTGGCTTTATTTTCAACGGCCTGGTGAAGTTCGACAAAGACGGCAAGGAGATCATCGGCGATCTCGCCGAATCCTACCGCTTCGAAGACAACCGCACCGTCGTCTTCAGACTGCGCCGCAATGTGAAGTGGCAGGACGGGGAACCTTTTACTTCCGAGGATGTGCTCTTCACCTACAAGATCATCAACGACCCCTCCGTCGTCTCGCCCTATACATCGACTTTCCGAATGGTCGAATCGCTGACGGCGCCGGATGCCTACACGGTTAGGGTCGTCTACAAGCAGCCCTATTTCAAAGCGCTGGAGACCTGGATGATGGGCATCCTGCCCGCGCACCTGCTCAAAGACGACGAGAACATCATGAGCAGCGGGTTCAACCTGAACCCAGTAGGTACCGGGCCTTTTCGGCTGGGGAAGCTGGAGTTCTCCAAACAGATCGAGCTTGTCGCCAACGATGACTACTTCGAGCACCGCCCGAAGATCGACCGGATCTCCTTTCACGTCATCCCCGACCCGACGACGCGCTTTTTGATGCTCAAGGCGGGGCAGATCGATCTGGGCTCCCTGGAGGCGATGCAGTACGAACGCCAGGTTGATGATGCCTTTTTCAAACAGTTCCGCCCCATCGAGATGATCTCGCACACCTATACCTACCTCGGTTTCAACCTCCGTCTCGAGAAGTTCAAGGACCCCCGGGTGCGCCGGGCGCTCTCCCTGGCCATTGACCGTCAGGCGATGGTGGATATCCTCTTCATGGGACACGGCCGGGTCTGTACGGGACCCTTTCTGCCCGGAGGACCGGCCTACAATCCGGAGGTACCTATCCCGAAACCAGACCTTGAAGCGGCCAAGGCGCTGCTCAAAGCAGCGGGGTACGACGAGGCACATCCGCTCACCTTCGAGATCGCGACCTCCAACTCCAACTCCATCCGTCCCTACTCGGCGGAGATCATCCAGCACCAGCTCTCGAAGATCGGGGTGAAAGTGACCCTGCGCATTATGGAGTGGCAGGCCTTTTTGAACATGGTGGTTTTCCCGCGGGAGTTCGAAACGGTGCTGCTGGGATGGGCGCTCTCCCTGACCCCGGACCCCTACCTGCTGTGGCACTCCGACAATGACAAGCCCGGGGCCTTCAACTTCATCGGCTACCGCAACAAAGAAGTAGATGCCCTGATCGAGCGGATGCAGATGACGGTAGAGCGGCATGCGCTCTCACGGATCTGGCAGGAGATGTTCAAGCGGATCACGGATGACGATCCCTATCTTTTCCTCTACATCCCCGATGACATCACGGTGGTCAACCGTAGGATCCGCCCGATCGAACCGGCATTGGAAGGGATCTGGCATAATTTCATCGATTGGGAAATGGCGCCGTAGTGACGCCGACGGAGCAGATAATGACCATTCTTTTTGACCTGGACGGGACGCTGATCGACTCGACCGAAGCGATCCTCGAGAGTTTTCACCGCACCTTTGACGTGCTGGGGGGCGAGCACCCTACCGATACCGCGATCAAGGCACTGATCGGGCATACGCTGGACGATATGTACCTGCAGCTCGGGATTAACCCGGAGGCCGTCGAAACGTATGTTCGGACCTACAAGGAGCACTACCGTCGCATCTCGACGCTCAAAACGGTGCTGCTGCCCCAGGCGCGCGAAGCGATCGAAGCCGCTTCCGCCGTCGCACGGCTGGGAGTTGTGACGACGAAGACCGGGCTCTACTCCAGGGAGCTGATGGAGCATTTCGGGGTGATGGGTGCGTTCGAGGTGCTGATCGGCCGGGAGGACGTCACCCACGCGAAACCGCACCCAGAACCGGTGCTGACCGCCCTGGAGCGTATGGGGGCCGACCCCGAGCGCAGCTGGCTCATCGGCGATACCCGTCTGGATGCGGAAGCGGCACGCCGGGCCGGGATTGGCTGCATCGGTGTGTTGAGCGGGTATGATAACGAGGAGCAATTACGCTCATTAACCCCATTTGTAGAAAAAGATGCCCTCGAAGCGGTCCGATATATCGTAAACAAGGGGAGAAACGTAACGTTTTAACACCCTTTTTTTCTCCTCCAAATTGAAAAGCTGTATTTAAGAGCAACTGGTTTAGAATACCCGATATCTGAGAATAGTCTTCATAAGTTAGTAGTATTGTGCATATACTGTTCTTAAATTTACCCGAGGAGAAACCATGCTCGAAATCAGATGGCACAGCCGTGCGGGACAAGGTGCTGTAACCGGCGCCAAAGGACTGGCGGATGTTGTTTCCACGACCGGAAAGCATGTACAGGCCTTCGCCTTTTATGGCTCAGCAAAACGCGGGGCGGCAATGACTGCCTATAACCGTGTTGACGACCATGAAATTCTTAATCATGAAAAATATATGAACCCCGATTTCGTCTTCGTCATCGACCCGGCATTGGTCTATACGACGGACGTGACAATCAACGACAAGCCGGAAACGGTCTATATCATCACGACCCATATGAGCACGGACGAACTGGTGGCATCCCAGCCGAAGCTCAATGGGAAAAAAGTGTACACCGTCGACTGTATCAAGATTGCGCAGGAGACGATCGGACGTGCGATTCCGAACACCCCGATGCTCGGTGCTTTCATGAAGATTTCCGGCATGTACGACATTGAGTTTTTCAAAGAGAGTATGAAACGCATTCTTGCCAAACTGCCGCCGAAAATCGTTGATGCAAATATGGACGCGATCCAGCGTGCCTACGATGAAGTGAAATAAGGAGAGCAGATGAACAACGGATGGAACGACTTTGAAATCGGCGCAATGCTGCGCTCGTTCGACGGCGCGGTCAACGGTATTGCCACGACGCTTCAGGAAGACCGCCCTTACTCCAAATCGAACTCCTTTACCGCGAGTGTCGCGGACTGGCGTATCGAAAAACCGATCTTCAACAAGGACTACTGCATCGACTGTCAGTTCTGCTGGATCTACTGCCCGGATATCTCCATCATTTCCCGGGACAAAAAGATGGTCGGCGTCGACTACGATCACTGCAAAGGGTGCGGTATCTGTGCCGAGGTATGCCCGACGAACCCGAAATCCCTGCTGATGTTTGCGGAGCAGGAAGATGAAGACAAAGCACTTGCCGGTTGGCCGGAAAAAGAGAAGAAGGAGAACTAATGGCAGATAAAATGGAACTGCGCGACGTCGAGGTCTGGGACGGTAATATGGCCGCCAGCCAGGCGATGCGCCAAGTGCAGATCGACGTTGTTGCGGCATATCCGATCACCCCTTCGACCCCGATCGTGGAGAACTACGGTAACTATCTGGCAAACGGCTACGTGGACGGCGAATTTGTTATGGTTGAGTCTGAACACGCGGCGATGTCCGGCTGTATCGGTGCCTCTGCAGCAGGCGGGCGTGTCGCGACGGCAACCTCTTCCCAGGGCTTTGCACTGATGGTCGAAACGCTCTATCAGGCATCCGGTATGCGCCTGCCGATCGTCCTCAACGTCGTCAACCGTGCTCTCGCCGCACCGCTGAACGTTAACGGTGACCACTCTGATATGTACCTTGGCCGCGACAGCGGCTGGATCCAGCTTGATGCGTACAATCCGCAGCAGGCGTATGACCTCAACTTCATCGCCTTCCGCGTGGCCGAGGATCACGAAGTCCGCCTGCCGTGTATGGTTCACCAGGATGGCTTCCTGACATCGCATACGGCGCAGGGCGTCAAAACGCTTGATGATGATACAGCATACAACTTCGTCGGCGAATTCAAGCCGATGAACGACATGCTCGACCTTGACCACCCGGTCACCCACGGGGTACAGACCGAAGAGGATTGGCACTTCGAACACAAAGCGCGCCAGCACAACGACCTGATGACGAAGGTCTTCCCGAAAATCGAAGCCGCTTTTGATGCATTCGAGAAATTGACGGGCCGCCGCTATAACATCGTCGAAACCTATAATACTGAGGGTGCCGACGCAGTCGTTGTCTGTATGGGGACCTCTGTCGAAACGGCGATCGAAGTGGCGAAGGAGCTGCGCGCCGACGGCAAAAAAGTCGGTGTCATCGGTATCCGTGTCATCCGCCCGTGGCCGCACGCGCAGATCGCGGAAGCGCTCAAAGGGATCAAGGCAATCGGTGCGCTCGACCGCTCCTCTCCGAACGGAACCTTCGGTATGCTTTATAACGAGCTTGCCGGTACGGTGGTTAACAGCGGCGAAAGCAAAGTGCTGACAAACTACGTTTACGGCCTCGGCGGCCGCGACCTTACGAAGGTCCATCTGCGCGAAATTTACGCGGAACTGCTCGCCAATGCCGAAGCAGGCAAACCGACAACACCGTTGCAGCAGCTGATCGGGGTCCGCGGACCGAAAATCAGTTTCCACTAAGGAGAAACAGAATATGAGCGAAATGAAAAAGATTAAGAACCTCAAAGAGTTTTCGACATCCGCGGACCGTTTTGAAGGGGCCAATCTCCTCTGTCCGGGGTGTGCGCACTCGATCATCGTCCGCGAAGTTCTCAATGCGACGAACGATGACCTGATACTTGCCGCCTCTACCGGCTGTCTGGAAGTGTGCACGGCGGTTTATCCGTACACCTCATGGGATGCCTCCTGGATTCACATCGGTTTCGAAAACGGCTCTACGGCCGTTGCCGGTGCCGAGGCGATGTACAAAGCCCTCAAGCGCAAAGGCCGCCTGAAGCAGCCCGACCGCGAACCGAAGTTCGTTGCCTTCGGCGGCGACGGCGCCTCTTATGATATCGGGTTCCAGTGGATCTCGGGCTGTTTTGAGCGCGGGCATAACATGATGTACGTTGTCCTAGACAACGAAGTCTACGCGAATACGGGCGGGCAGCGCTCCTCTTCCACTCCGATCGGCGCAAGTACGACGACGGCACCGGCTGGACGTGTCAGCTACGGCGAGAAGATGAATAAAAAAGATATGCTTGCCATCATGGCGGCACACGGCTCCCCTTACGTCGCGCAGGTTGCGCCGAACAAGTGGAAAGATATGGTCAAGAAGATTCAGCACGGTCTGGCGACGGAAGGCCCGGTCTTTATTAACGCTATGTCCGCCTGTACGACGGAATGGAAGTTCCTTCCGGAAGATACGATCGCGATTTCCGACCTGGCGACAGACTCCCTGGTCTTCCCGCTGTACGAGATCATCGACGGACGCAAGCTGAACATCACCTACCGCCCGAAAAATGTCATTCCTGTCAAGGACTACCTCGGTGCACAGGGACGCTTCAAGCACCTCTTCAAACCGGAGAACAAACATGTGCTCGACGAATGGCAAGCACGCGTCGACCGCGACTGGGAATACCTCCAGCGCCGCGAAGAGGCCGGTGTCTAAAAGACACTGCTTCGCCCCTCATTAACCCCATCCGTTAAAGCCCCCTTCAATACACAAACGCTACCATTTGAGAAATTTCCATCCGATCAAAAAGGATTAGATATGCCTTTACTCGACAGTTTTACGGTCGACCATACCATCATGCCGGCCCCTGCAGTGCGTAAGGCTAAGGGGATGAAAACGCCCTGCGGTGATGCCATCACGGTTTTTGATCTCCGCTTCTGCAAACCGAACGAGGAGATCATGCCTGAGCGTGGGATCCACACCCTCGAGCACCTTTTTGCCGGATTCATGCGCGACCACCTCAACGGCAACAACGTGGAGATTATCGACGTCTCCCCGATGGGGTGCCGTACCGGTTTTTACATGAGCGTGATCGGGACACCGGACGAGGTGCGCGTCGCCGATGCCTGGAAAGCGTCGATGAACGATGTGCTCGCCGTGGAACACCAGGAGGATATTCCCGAACTCAATCTCTACCAGTGCGGGACCTGCAAGATGCACTCGCTGGACGAAGCCAAGGCGATTGCGTCGGGTGTGCTTGAAAAAGGGATCGGCGTCATGGACAACGAAGCCCTGGCACTGGACCTTTCCAAAGTCGAAAAGGCGGTCTGCTGATGAAACTGCTAGTACCGATGGACAGCGAGGATACCCAGGAGGGCGTGCTCGTTCCGATCGCCGAGGTCAAAACCTGGGGTCTGATCGACGTGGAAGAGGGGCAGGTCGTCGAAGTCTGTTTTTTCGCGGACAAAGAAGCCGCCCTGGAAGAGTGGCCAGATGCTGTCATCGTCAGCGGGGATTATGAACCGGTGATGGAGTTTATCGAACAGCAGATGATGGTGCTCGTCGCGCATATGCAGCGCTCCATCGATGAGATCGTCGAAGCCTTCCTCTTCAAAGAGCTGCACGAACCGGCGTTTTGACGCCGGTTTTCTTTCAATAAAGCTGAATCATGTATCAAGATTCCCTTATTTTTCTTAACAAACTAAAAAGAGTATAATCACGACCAATTATACATGGCTCTCCCGCAGCGGGGCAGGTTTGGCACCGCCGGGATAGCCCGTCAAAAGGGATTATATGGCTTTTTCCAAAGCGAAACGCAAAGGGACGATCAGCGGCATCATCTTTGTCGCGATCGTTGCCACTGCTGCTACCTACATCGCAGCGCTTGCACCGGTGGCGAAACTGGGGATCTCTCCTCTGGTCGTCGGTATCGTGATCGGTATCTTTTACGCGAACACGCTGCATAACCACTTCCCGGAAGCCTGGGAGAGCGGGATCGTCTTCTCCGGTAAGAAGATCCTCCGTTTCGCCATTGTCTTTTACGGTTTCCGCATCACCTTCCAGCAGATCGCCGAAGTCGGGATCGAAGGCTTCATGGTCTCACTGATCATGCTGGGCTCGACGTTTATCCTCGGGACCTGGCTGGGGAACAAGATTTTCGGCCTCGACCGTGACACGGCCATGCTGACGGCATCGGGTGCATCGGTCTGCGGTGCGGCTGCAGTCCTGGCAACAGAACCGGTCCTCAAAGCGGAGGGGCACAAGGCGGCGATAGCCGTCTCGATGGTCGTACTGTTCGGTACGATCGCCATGTTCCTCTACCCGGCACTCTACAGCGCCGGCGTCTTTGACATGACACCGCGTGAGTTCGGTATCTATGTCGGCGGCACGATCCACGAGGTCGCACAGGTCGTTGCCGTCGGCGGTGCGTACGGTACCGAGGCAAGTGATGCGGCCGTTATTGTCAAGATGACCCGCGTTATCATGATTGCCCCGATGCTGATCCTGCTGGGGATCTACCTCACCTACACCGCAAAGAAAAGCGGGAGCGAGGGCGGTGTCATCAAGCTGGTTGTCCCCTGGTTCGCCGTCTACTTCGTCGGAATGGCAGGGGTCAACTCCCTGATCCACGGTTACGTCCACGGCAGTGCGAGCGAGGAGATTGCAGCGCTGATCACCTCTACCATCGCCTATGTCAACGAGATCGATACCTTCTTGCTGACGATGGCGATGACGGCACTCGGTATGGGAACACGTTTCGCGAAGTTCAAGGGCCTCGGCCTCAAGCCGATTTATGCCGCCGGTGCAATGTTCGTCTGGCTCGTTGTCGGCGGTTACTTCGTCACCAAAGCGGTCGTCGCTACATTCTGACGCTTTCATACTTTAATGACAAACCGCTTCACCCGAGGCGGTTCCTCCTCCAATTTATTTTTGCGGTGTGACATACATTTTCTTTAGCGTTCTACAATAGGGAAAAATCCACACCGGAATCGATGATGAAACCCTTAGCAGACTATGTAAAACATGTAGTTGCCGTGCTGTTGCTCGTGAGTAGTACCGAGGGCAAGGGCCTTGACGATGAGCGACGGACGCAGGATGAAGCGCTGAGCTTCAGAGGTCTGAGAACGCTTATGGTGAGCAATCACGTTTTGCAGGGCAGTTCAACAGGATGGACGGTTCACATATCGTGCTGACACAATAGCTGCTGAAGCGGCTGCGCATGCCGGAAAGCTACATGCATATCAAAACGTACTATGAGCGGCAGGGCGAGCGTTTACATGTGGAAACAATCTACCGGGCGAAAAACACAAAGGGGATGTACTGCACCCAGCGGATGACTGCCGCCGTTTCGTTGGATGGGGCCCTATTTGGCGTCAGCTTCGCGTGACGCGGCTAGGCGGGATGATCCTGCCTATTCAAACAGGGCATTGAGGGTTGTGAGCAGTTGCATCGGGTCAACCTGGACCCCTTGCAGCATCACGGCAAAGTGGAGGTGCGGGCCGGTGACACGGCCGGTACTTCCGCTGAGTCCGACCTGCTCGCCCTTGATGACCCTGTCGCCGATTTT
This sequence comes from Campylobacterales bacterium, assembly GCA_014764065.1. Classification (GTDB taxonomy): domain Bacteria; phylum Campylobacterota; class Campylobacteria; order Campylobacterales; family Sulfurimonadaceae; genus Thiomicrolovo. The sequence continues at coordinate 4,100 of JACXUG010000013.1, read as the reverse complement.
GACGTCGATACGGCTGAGGTGATAGTAGCAGCTGAAAAGCCCCTCCCCGTGATCGATGAGAACGGAGTTCCCCGCATAATAGCGCTCTTTGGCAAGGACGACAACACCGTCATTAAAGGCATAGACAGGGGTGCCGGGTGCGGCACGAAAGTCGGTGCCGGAGTGGAAACTTTTGAGGCTGCCATTGAACAGCCTTGCCGTGCCGAAGTTACTGGTGACGTCGCTCTGTATCGGCATGGCAAAAGGGGTGGTCCAGTAGCGTTTCGGCGTAAAGACTCCGTAGATCTTCATGGCCTCGCTATACTCTTGGGAAACGCGTTTCTTCTGCTCGGGGTCGGGCCTGACCTTGGAGGGCTGAACCTGTAGGGTTTCGGAGGGATAGCCGCCGTCAATGATGCGCAGCGGGAGCAGGGTATCCCCTTCCGGCGTCAGCCGGTGCAGCGCTTTTTCGCCGGGGGCGGTTCGGTAGCCGACGGGGATCAATGCGATCTTCTTCGCGGGGTCGGCCGGGTGACGCAGCAGCGGGATCTCTTTGCCTTCGTAAAACAGGCGTGCTTCGCTACCGGCCGGCAGGGTGATCAGCGCGGTCTGCCCGTTGGCGATCTCTGTCGTGTCCGCGCTCAGCAGCATACACAGCACGAGCAGCGCTGAAAGACCAAAGCGCATAGGAACTCCTCTCGGAATAGAACTTTCAACAGTATAGACCTTTTCAGGTAAAGCGCCCATTTAACGGGGGATGGCCGCATAACTGAGCATATGTAGTCACGAAGGGTAAACTATACTTTAGTAATAAGGTATATATACTTGTGTATTTGTTGTTTTCTCTGTTATCATCGCTCAAATCATTTAAGTCGTCCGGAGTTATCGGGCGCTTCGAAGGAGACGTCATGGCTGCTGCTTGCCCCGTGGCATTGGTAAAGATCGATGAAAATCAAGTAAGAGTGCAGGCGATGCTGGTCGCACTCAGCGCTGCTGCATTTTTGGGAAGTGGATCGTCCTGGCTGCTGGCGCTGCTGGTATACGATTTCGCGGTCCGCGTTCTGGGCAAGCCGAAAGGGAGCCCGTTCTTTCTGCTAAGCCGGCAGATCATCAAGCGGTTTGCGATGACGGCCAAACCGGTCGATGCCGGACCGAAAAAGTTCGCGGCGAAAATCGGGCTGCTTATCGCACTGATAGCAATGATACTGGCCGTTCTCGACTATGGGACGGGTGCCGTATGGCTTATGGGAATGATGGGGCTTTTTGCGCTGCTCGAAGCCGCGTGCGGCTTCTGTGTCGGCTGTAAAGTGTATACGCTGTTTCTGCTGCTGCTGTCGCGGCATTGAAAGGGGCTACCAGTAGCGGACGCGCCCGGTGTCGACGTGGACGAAGTGCGTCTGCGGGTAGTATCCGACCCCGCCGATCTTTTCGCTGACGGCCGCTTTGCGCAGCATGGCGAGATCCCGGCCCGGCTGGTTGATGTCGATCGCCTTGCCCTGCATATGGAGGCTTTTTTTCACGACGCCCGTGGTGTTTTTCTGCAGCATGGCGTTTGTCTTAGGCGAGTGGTAGCCCGAGATGATGTGAAACGCCTCTTTGCTGCCGAGTTTGGTATGGACGGCATGCAGCAGGTCAGGCAGTTCGGTATCCATCGCCGCTTCGGTGTCCGTACGGTAGTCCCGCAGGATCTTGTTGATATCCTCCAGCGATTTGGGAATGTAGCTCCCCTCTGCCCAGAAAGTGGTACGAAGCGACTCCCCCGTATGGATGTTGTAGAACCAAAGCGTCTTCTCATATACCTTCGTATCGTTTAAGAGATTGCTCGGAAAAGCTGTGGCAAGGGCAGAAACCCCGCCCAATAGCGTCTTGTCTCATTTTGGCGGACTGTTAAAGGGTATATACCCATATTATAGCAGTATATTGGCGAAGGGCTTCTGCGCTCTTATGTCCGTCGGCGGTAACTGAGCGCTTCGAGAAGATGCGCTGAGGTAATGGCGTCGCTGCCGTCGATATCGGCGATGGTGCGGGCGACCTTCTGCAGCTTCTTGATGGCGCGGAAGGAGAGGGTGAAGCGCTGAACGGCCTGCGTCAGCAGAGCCTGCCCCTCGTCGTCGAGCCGGCAGTAGAGATCGATACTCGCATCGTCTAGGCGTCCGTTGAGCACCTCTTGCCCGCGTGCGCGTTGGAGGGCATGGACACGCAGCACCGTGTCGTGCATCGCTTCCGAGTTGAGCGAAGGTTTGTCTTCGGCCCGGACGGGCTGCATCTGTACATAGAGGTCGATCCGGTCGAGGAAAGGGTCGGAGAGCCGAGAACGGTAACGCCGGATCTCGAGGTCGGTGCAGCGGCACTCGAGTGCGTCGTTGAGCAGGTTGCCGCAGGGGCAGGGGTTCATGGCGGAAACGAAGAGGAAGTCCGTGGGATACTCCACCTTGGAGTGAACCCGCGAGATGCGGATGCGTTTGTCTTCCAGGGGTTCACGCAGGGCTTCGAGCACCTGTTTGGAGAAGTGGGGGAGCTCATCAAAGAAGAGGATGCCGTTGTGGGCCAGTCCCACTTCGCCGATCTGCGCCCGGTGGCTTCCGCCGCCGAAGATGGAGGCGGACGTGCCGCTGTGATGCGGCGAGCGGAAGGGGCGCAGCGGTGTGAAGTGGGGTGCTCTGCCTTCGAGGACGTCGAGTTTGGCAATGTCGAGGAGTTCACTGTCCGTCAGGGGCGGCAGCACATAGCGGAGCCGCTTGGCGATCATTGACTTTCCAGAACCGGGGCTCCCCTCAAGCAGGAGGTTGTGCATGCCGCAGGCACTGATGAGCGCGGCGCGTTTTGCGACCTCCTGACCCCGGATATCCGCGAAATCATCGGGGTAGTGCTTTTGGTAGTAGTAACGCACCCCGCCGAGAGTCTGTGCGGGAAAAGGGACGGTTTTCGGCTCCGCCGGGTGGACGTCGGCTCCGGGTTCCGCTTTGAAAAAGGCGATGGCTTCGCGCAGCGTGGCCGCACCAATAAAGGTGATGCCGGGAATATTGGAGAGCTTGTCGAGTGCCTCAAGCGGGACGACGGCTTTTTGCAGTAGGCCGCGGTTCGCCAGGGAGAGGATCAGCGGGTAGAGCAGGGCGTTTTCCTTGATGCTTCCGTCCAGGCCAAGCTCTCCGAACGCGTACCACTCGGAAAAGTCCCCTTCGGCACTGTCCAGGGCGATCAGGAGGGCCATGGCCAGGTCGAACTGGCTACCGTGTTTCTCGATGTCGCTGGGGCTGAGGTTGATCGTGATACGCTTGGGCGGGAAAGTGAAATCGTTTGCGAGCAGGGCGCTTTTAACCCGTTCCCGCGCCTCGGAAATGGATGAAGAGGCCAGGCCGACTACGGTGAAGGAGGGAAGACCGCGTGTCAGCGTGGACTCGACAGTGACCGGAAGCGCGTCGATGCCTTCGAGGGTGGCGCATTTGAGCTGTTTCATGACATTACTCCCATAGGTCAAGAGGTATAGTAGCACTTGTAAATTTATATGAATATTAAATGTTAATAAGCGTTTTCATATTCTTCTGCTGTTAGTGAAGTATTTTACAGTGCGTTGATTAACGATCTGTCGTGTGGTGCTCCTCCTAAAACCCCGCGTATGCGTTGATGGCGTACTTGTGGAAGGGAGACATTTAAAATTTCATAAAAACCGCGGAATCTAAAATAGATCTGCTTATAGAGTCTTAGGTAATATCACTCAATAATACATATCTTTATTATTTCCCTCGCGACGGGGATATTTCGGGTTCAAACAAGCGATTTCACAGCTGCCAGATAGGCTATACCTTCTAAGAAGGCAGAAAGATGACACGCCGCCAAATAACAGGCGTTGTGCTGCTGGGCGCGTGGCTTTGGCCGTTTTATCTCTGCAGGCAGGGTGGAAAGAGGGGGGGCGCTTCTCGCCCGGATGTCGACATCTCCGAGCAGACGACCCACGTGTCGGCCGGGTATGATCATCCTATCGCATCGATGGAAACAGCGATGCTGGTATTGACTTTTTCTGCCGTCATGTGGGAAGAGAAGGGAAGCCCACGCGCGCCTCTTGGTCTCAAAGGCGGGCCGGGGCGTTGGTGCCGTATCGGAGACAGGGTCATCGAGGGGTA
>JACXUG010000133.1 GCA_014764065.1 Campylobacterales bacterium | reverse complement strand
TCTCTGGAAACTCGGCTTTCCAGTCGAAGGCGTTGATACGGCGGCGTTCGTCGTCGTCAAGGTCGAGCCTGCCGTCGAAGAAGTCGGAGCCGATCAGCGAATTCCCGCATTTGATGTTGCCATCGAGGTCGGGCAGCGCACGCTCGTGGAAGAGCTTCATCTGTGCGTTGAGCGTCTCGTCGGTCTCGCCTTCGAGAACCTTCAACAGCAATGAAAGGCCTCTTTTGAATTTCGAATGGGTGCTACCGGCATAATAGGCTTGAAATCGGGGTTGAAATCGGGGTCAAGGGCGGGCTGCGTGGGTCTTGCAGCCCGGCGCAGCGCACCCTTGACGCCGGGTTCAAGCCAATACGCTCATCCGAGGCTGAATGCGGCAGGATGCGGCATTCAGCCTTGGAGACAAAAGCGAAACCATGCACAACCAACTGTTTGAAGCCGCCCTCGGCGTCACCTCCCCCTGGTTCGTCCAAGGGGTCGATTTCGATGCTGCCAAGAAGACTCTGACGATCGTCATCGACTTCGCCGCCGGCAGCCGCTTTGCCCATCCTGCGTCCGCCGGGCTGCACCCGGTGCACGACACCCAGATCAAGCGCTACCGGCATCTGAACTTCTTCCAGTATGAGTGCCACCTCGAAGTGCGCACGCCGCGGGTAAGGCTGCCCGACGGGCGGGTGGTGCTGGTCGAGCCCGACTGGGCGGGCAAGCTCTCCGGCTTCACGCTGCTCTTCGAGGCGCTGGTGCTGGCGCTTGCCCAGCAGATGCCCTTTGCGGCGGTGGCCCGCACGGTGGGCGAATCCTGGCACCGGGTGCATGCGATCTGCTCGCGCTATGTCGATCTGGCCGTGGCCGAGACCGATCTGTCCGCGACGACGGCGCTGGCCATCGACGAGACCTCCTACCGGCGCGGGCACAACTACCTGACCATCGCCGCCGACGCCGAGGAGCGCAAGGTGGTGTTCGTGACCGAGGGCAAGGACGCCGAGACCATCGAGCGGCTGGCCGAGCACCTCACCGAACACCAGGCCGCGCCGGAGCAAGTCAGCTCGGTGAGCATCGACATGTCGCCCGCCTTCATCAAGGGCGTCGCCGAGCACCTGCCCAACGCCCGCATCACCTTCGACAAGTTCCATGTCGTCGCGCACGCCTCCACCGCCGTCGACAAGACCAGGCGCCTGGAGCAGAAGACGGATCCCGACCTCAAGGGCCTGCGCTGGGCGTTGCTCAAGGATCGCGAGCGCCTGCCCGTGGCCCAGCGGGCCGATCTGGATGCTCTCGTCGCCCAAGCGACGACCAAGCGCACCGCCCGCGCCTGGCTCTATCGCGAGCAACTGCGCGAGATCCTCGAGCGCAAGCAGATCAACGTCGTGCGCGCCATGCTCGCGCAGTGGTGCACCAACGTCATGCGCTCGAAGGTCGAGCCGATGAAGGAAGTCGCCCGGCTCATCCGCAACCATTTCGAGGGCATCGTCGCCTGGACCCAGACCCGCCAGACCAATGGCTTCCTGGAAGCCCTGAACGGGCTCTTCCAGGCCGCCAAGCGCAAGGCGCGCGGCTACACCCGCTTCGAGACGATGCGAACCGTGCTCTTCCTCATCGCCGGTAAGCTCAACTTCGCTCGGATCAACCCGCATGCCGCCTAACCCACTCGAAATTCAAAAGAGCCTGAATTTCAGCCGAAAGGTTTCCGGGCAGCGATACCGGTACCGGGAGGGATCGTCGTCTTCCTCCAGTTCGACGGGGACGTGTTCG
>JACXUG010000078.1 GCA_014764065.1 Campylobacterales bacterium | reverse complement strand
TCATCGGAAAAGATTCCGAAAGCAAAGTCGTTGAATTCGCCGATTCCCTCAAGGAGAGCCCTGCGTACAAAGTGAAGATTCTCGGCTATACGGACTGCCGCGGTTCTGAGAAGTACAACCAGGGGCTTTCCGAAGCGCGTGCGAACAGCGTCAGAACACTCCTGATCGCCAACGGTATTGCCGAAGACCGTATCATTGTCGAAGGCAAGGGCGAGTCCCAGCCGATCGCCGATAACGGTACGGCAGAAGGCCGCGCGGCAAACCGCCGTAGCGAAGTCTGGCTGCTGAAATAAGGCGCCGCTTCATCCCTGCCGGAGATGCGGTTTTTTACCGCCGTCTCCGGAATTATGGTATAATTGAATGTTTACTTAGGCACGGGGCTGACCAGGTTTCGACGGGAGCAGGTCGCCTACGGTTGCATGCCGGGCTGAGCATCCCGTTATACGGCTCAGATTGCATAACTGCAAACAATACAAATTATCGTCCTGCTTACGCTGTAGCGTAAGTTTTAACTTAATTTAGGACTGCTTCGCCTTCCGACGCAGGATAGGAAGGATTTTGAAGTATCACCCTTCTCTTGCTATATGCCGCAGCTGTCTCTCTGCGGCACGAACTTCGAGACTCGCCCGGTCTAGCTTTGCAGGTTGTGTGAAGCCCGGTTAAACCAAACAACCTCTCTAAGCATGTAGACGCCGCAGGTAGTTTGTTTTCGGACTGGAGTTCGATTCTCCACAGCTCCACCAACTCTTTTCAATCAACCCTCTCTTTCACAATACTTTTTTCAAACTCATCCATACCCTCCAGCTGCAAAAAAATGTCAGCAGATCCGGGTCATGCTTGGTGCCGCTTTCGCTTTGCATGATTTAAACGGCTTCGTCGTGCGGAAGGGCCTCACGGTAGGGGCGCGTTTCGCGCAGGGCGTCGTAGCTGTCGAGGATGAAGAGCATTCGGGCGATGCGCGGGATGGCTTCGCCCTCAAGGCCGTCGGGGTAGCCGCTGCCGTCAAAGTGCTCGTGATGGTGGCGCACATAGGTGGCGATCCTGTCGCCCTTGGGGAGCTGCATCAGATGGTGGAGTGTAGTTGCATCGTTTCGCGCTGTTAGGGCGCAAGGGCATCCGGATGCAGGAGAATACTGTCGGGAACGCCGATTTTGCCGATGTCGTGGAACATGGCACTGTAGAGCAGCTGGATCTGCTCGTCGTGGGGAAGCCCGCAGGCGCGTCCGAAAGCGTCGGCGAGCAGGACGACCCGTTCACAGTGCTCATGGGTTTGGATGTGACGCTGCCGAAGGCTTTCGCACAGCCCTTCAATGCTGCAGGGCTGTGCGTGGAGTGATTCGAAAAGGTTCATGGCTCCCCTTTGCATGCGCAGGTGGGTTTCTAAGGGCCGGAGATCGTTACGGAACTATTGTAGCAGAAGATGCGATTGATGAAACCAGATGATGGCCGTTGCGTAATGCCGCCGTAACCGCCTGGAGGTATCATCCGGCGTTTTTTGCCTGGAGGTACGACATGGACAGACGGGGCTTTCTGAAGCATTTTTCGGCGCTGGCAGCTGCCGGAGCGGCCGCAACGACGATGGCCGGATGCGGCAGCAGCGTGACGGAAGGGAACGCAACAGAGAGAGACAGTGCATTGCTCGATTTCGACCCGGACAATGCAAGTGCGGCGGTCTTTCCCCAAAGCATCGCATCCGGCGATCCGGCGTCAAACGGTGTTATCCTGTGGACACGCGTCTCTCCTGACGCGATCACGGACAGCACACTGCCGGTCGGCTACGAGATCGCATCGGATGAAGCTTTTGAAAATGTGCTTCTGCAGGGCAGTGCCGTTATCAACCCGGCGGAGCTCAATCATACGGTAAAGTTGAAAGTGACTTCCGACCTTCTGCTCCCCGCAACGACGTATTATTACCGTTTTGTATACGCTCAGACGGCGTCCAGAACGGGACGCTTCAAGACCCTGCCGGACACGGGAATGGCATCGGTACGCTTTGCCTTTTTGAGTTGCCAGGACTATACAAACGGCTACTATACGGCCTACGACCATCTCGTGCAGGAGGAGATCGACTGTGTCCTCTGGCTGGGGGATTACATCTACGAAGCCGTCGGCGATCCCTCCTACCAAAATAACCTCGTGCGGACGATAACGCTGCCCAGCGGCGCACTTTATGCCCAGGATTTGGCGGACTATTACCACCTTTACAATACCTACCGCAGCGACGAGAAACTGCAGCGGGTCCACGAACGTTTTACGTTTATCACGATCTGGGATGACCACGAATTCGCCAACGATTGCTACGACGGCGATCATGCCCCCGACCACAACTATACGGCTGACGGGAACGTCGAAGGGCTGTTCAACCTTCGACTTGCGGCAAACCTCGCCTGGTTTGCCAACCAGCCCGTCGACGTCTGGTACGATGCGCAGAGCCCCACACCGTTCAACATCCGTATCTACCGCACGTTTCGTTTCGGAGAATTGATGGAACTTGTACTGACGGACCAGCGGCTTTACCGCTCAGCCCACCCCTGTGGGGAAGGGGAGTACGGCGAACGCTATGTGACCCCGGGGTGCGATGGCATTACCGACCCTGGACGGACGATGCTCGGCAGCGAACAGAAGCGCTGGTTCCTCGATACGGTACGCCGTTCGGGGAGACGCTGGGTTTTCTGGGGGAATGAGGTGACGTTGATGCAGATGAAACTCACCGGCATAGCCGGGCTGCTTGAGAGCTATTTCAACCTGGACCAGTGGGACGGATTCCAGGCGGAGCGGCAGGAGATTATCGATGCCGTCGCCACCTACAAGGCCGAAGGGACGCTGCAGAATTTTGTTGCACTGACGGGGGATATTCACAGTTATATTACTGGGTATCTGACCAAAGACTTCAACAATCCGTTGGCCGAAATCGTCGCACCGGAATTTGTCGGGACCTCCGTCACCTCGTCGAACCTTTATGAGCTGGGAGTGGGGCTTGCCAGCAGCGTATCGGGTGACAGTACGCTCAGCGCACTGCTGCAGCCGCTGGTCGAACAGATGGGGCCGGAAGGGGTAGAGGAGGCGATGCGTATTCCCAATCCACATATCGGCTATTTCAACTCCCACCAGCACGGTTATGCGGTTGCCGAAGTCAGTACGGAGCGGGTGACGGTCTCCTTCCGGGCCGTTGCGACGATCCGTGAAACGTCGGCATCCGTTACGACGATCAAGCGTTTTGAAGTCAGTGACGGCACTCCCGTCATGAAAGACATCACCGCGCCGTGAGCGGATTTTGTGTAGCGCTGTAACCTTTTCTATAAACCATTTTTACTATAATGGCAATATTGAACATTTTGCGAGGAAATGACTATGGCAATCAAAGTGGCGGTTAACGGAACGGGACGCATCGGGCTTATCGCGATCAAGATCGCGGCACAGCGTGATGATATGGAACTGGTGGCGATCAATACGACCGCCAAACCCGATATGCTGGAGTACCTGCTCAAATATGATTCTGTGCACGCCGGCATCGATGCAAAGGTCATTGACGACAATACGATCGAAGTCTGCGGCAAGCCGGTCATGATGTTTAGCGAGCGCGACCCCGAATCCCTGGACTTCAGCAAAGCCGGCGCCGAAGTCGTCGTCGAGTGTACGGGCGTCTTCCTGACGACGGAAACGGCGGTCAAGCACCTCAAAGGAAGTGTCAGAAAGGTCGTTATGTCTGCCCCTGCCAAGGATGACACCCCGACCTATGTCATCGGCATCAACACTGACAGCTACAAGGGCGAAGCGGTCATCTCCAACGCCAGCTGTACAACCAACGCCCTGGCGCCGGTGACAAAGATCCTTGATGACACCTTCGGGATCGAAAACGGTCTGATGACAACGATCCACTCCTATACGAACGACCAGAACCTGCTCGACGTCAAGCACAGTAAAGATATGCGCCGTGCCCGCGCGGCGGCGGTGAACATGATCCCGACCACGACCGGTGCCGCCAAGGCGATTGGTCTGGTCATGCCGCACCTCCAGGGCAAGCTTAACGGCTACGCCATGCGTGTTCCGACGACAGACGTCTCCGTCGTCGACCTCACGGTCAATCTGAAAAAAGCGACGACCAAAGAGGAGGTTATTGCCGCCTTTGAAGCCGCTGCGGCGGGCGAATACGCGGGCCGTGTCGAGATCGACCATGACAAACGCGTCTCCAGCGACTTCGTCGGTTCCTCCTACAGCTGCACCTTCGTCCCGGACATGCTGAGCGTCATCGACGGTACGGTCGTGAAGGTGCTGGCATGGTATGACAACGAGTGGGGTTATACCGAGCGTCTGATGGACATGGCGAAATTCGTCGGGGAACACTGAGGCACGCGGATGAAAAGCATTATCGGTCACTGCAACAGCAGCATCGCCGCCCTCAAGCTCTCCGAGGATCTCCTCGATAAAAATACGCTGATCCTCGGCGAAGAGGGGGCGGGCAAGACGAACCTCGCGTCCAAGATCCGCGAGTTTGTCATTGCCAGCGGCATCCCGACGCTCTACATGGACTTTTCGGACCCCACATCCGATGAGGTCGAGGCGCGTTACAAAGATGAGCACTTTTACTACATGCAGTTTGAAGAGAGCGATGCCTTCGACGCGGCCTTCGACGAGGCGATCAAGGCGCGCAAACACATCTACCTTGCGGTAAACCCGAGCTACTTCTCGAACAAGCGCGACGTCAAAAGCCGGCTCTCGCAGACGATCTCCAAGCAGGAGCTGCTGGAAAACTACTATTACTTTTTCCACGAGATCGCGCAGCTGGGCGGGTTCTATACGAAGTTCGAAGACTTCCTCATGTATATTTTCAACATGATCAATATGAAAAAATACGGACTGACCTTCCTGACGCAGCCGCATGAGATTTTCGAGAACGCCCAGCTCAAACTGCTCTTTACGTTCCTCTTCCTCGGCCGCTGTTCCAATGCGAACTACTACAATACGTCCGAACTGAAGAACATGAAGCGGAACCAGTTCTTCTATCAGCGCCGCATGAACCACAAGACCCTGCTGTTCAACGATATCCGGAGCGACGTCGTCACCATCGACGAATAAAAAGGAGCGCACATGGCACTGGCCATCATGTGTTCGGGCGGTGATGCACCCGGGATGAATCCCGCGATCAAGAAGTTTGTCGATTACGCCTTCAAGCGGGGGGAAAAACACTATTTCATCCACCACGGCCTGGAGGGGATGATCGACGGCGAGATTACCGAAGCCTCCCATAAAGACGTTGCTGGGATCCTGCACCGCGGAGGCTCCATTATCCGCTCGTCCCGTTCCAAGCGCTTTTTCGAGTATGAATACCGCAAGCAGGCCTTCGAGAACCTCAAAAAGTATGACATCACGGGGCTCGTCGTGCTCGGCGGGGATGGCTCTTTCCGTGCCATGCAGCGTTTCAGCGAAGAGTTCCCACTGAACTTCGTCGGCATCCCGACGACGATCGACAACGATATCTACGGCACGGACTACTGCCTGGGCGTCGATACGGCGCTCAACGTCATCCGCGACGCCCTGGACAAGATCCGCGATACCGCATCGACCTTCGACCGCGCCTTCGTCGTCGAGGTCATGGGCCGGGAGTGCGGCTACCTTGCCGTCGTTTCCGCCCTGGCCAGCGGGGCGGAGATCTGCATCATCCCCGAGGCCGATTTCAATATCAAAGTGGCCGAGAAACAGCTGCTCGAAGAGGTGACCGGGGGGCGCGGCTATATTCTGGCCATCGTGGCCGAGGGAACGGGCAAGACCGCCGAAATCGCCGAGTGGCTGGAGTCGACGATAGGCCTGGAGACCAGGGTGAGCATTTTGGGGCATATCCAGCGCGGGGGGAACCCGACGGTCATCGACAGGATGATGGCCTTTGAGTTCGTTATCCATGCCATCGACCACCTGCTGCACTCCCAAGACGCCAACAAAGTCGTCTATTACCGCGACGGTTCTTACGGACTCATGGAGATCGACGAAGTCGTCTCCCACACCTACACGATCGACAGCGAACTGCTGTCATCCATCAACCTGATCGACTGACGCGCAGCGGTGTGTTTTCCGGGGGGCATCCCCCGAATATCTCTCTTCGGTTTCATTCCGTTTTAACTAATTTGACTTTTTAGCGCATCGCAGCACAATGGGCGATGACCGACGGGTAGAAAGTTTCTTGCAGTACTGTCGCAAGGCTGACGTGGACGCGTACAGCGGGAACAGACGGTTTTTCTCCACAGCGGGATCATGCCGATGCAAGATCAAAGGAGCCAAGAGATGCCACGCATTGTCATGGATGCCAACGAAGCCGTTGCGCGCGTCGCTTTCAAAACCAACGAAGTGATCGCCATCTACCCGATTACCCCCTCGCCGCTCATGGGGGAATATTCAGACGAGTACGCTGCCAAAGGAGACACGAATATTTTCGGAACGGTCCCTGACGTCATGGAGATGCAGAGCGAGGGCGGGGCGAGCGGTGCCGTCCACGGCGCCCTGCAGGCCGGATCGCTGACGACGACTTTTACCGCGTCGCAGGGATTGCTGCTGATGATCCCGAACATGCACAAGATCGCCGGGGAGCTGACCCCGACCATCTTCCATGTCGCGGCCCGCTCCCTGGCGGCCCAGGCCCTCCCCATCTTCGGCGACCACAGCGACATGATGCAGTGCCGCCCGACGGGCTTCGTGATGCTGGCCTCCTGCGACGCCCAGGAGGCGCACGATTTCGCCCTGATCGCCCAGGCGGCGTCGCTGCACAGCCGGATCCCGATCCTACATTTCTTCGACGGTTTCCGCACTTCCCATGAACTGGTCGGTGTCGAGACCCTCGATGACGCCGTGATGAAGGTGATGATTACGCCGGAGATGGCGGCGGCGCACAAGGCAAGGGCGCTCGACCCGGAGAAACCGGTCCTGCGCGGTACGAGCCAGAATCCCGACGTCTACTTCCAGGGGCGCGAGAGCGTCAATGCCTATTATGACGCTTTTGCGGGAATCCTGCATTCGAGACTGACGGTACCGGAGTGTAACAGGCGCTCTTTTACGGTCTGGGCAGCGACGGGACCGTCGGGGCGATCGAGAACCTGCACGAGTCCACTGTGCCCGACTCGGTCGGTTCCGGGGCGGACCTGCTGCCCGTCTACAAACTCGACGTCGCCGACCCGTTCCTCGAGAATGTCACGGCGAAGCTGGAGGCTTTCGAAGGCGACAGCGTGCCCGGGCTGCGGCGAGACCCCCCTTACGTCAAACTCGCCTCCCAGCTCTTCGGCGACCGGATGATCATCACCAACGCGACGGGCTGCTCGAAGCCTTGCGCGGTGAGGTCGCCAGCGACATGGCCGACGCACTGCTGGGCAACCCGCAGAAAACGGATGCGGAGATCGCCCGCCAACGTGCGGATGTCATCGCGCTGGAAGCGAAACTGCCCGGAATCGACCGGGAGGAGGCGCAGCTGCTCGCGGGCGTCACCTCCTACTTGGTGTGTAAATCTGTCTGGGCAATGGGGGGCGACGGCTGGGCCTACGACATCGGCTACGGCGGGCTCGACCACGTACTGGTCTTGGGGCGTAACATCAACATCCTCGTGATGGATGCCCAGGTCTACTCCAATACCGGCGGCCAGACCTCCAAGGCGACGCCGGTCGGGGCGGTGGCGAAGTTCTCCGCGGGGGCAAACCCGCCGATGCGAAAGGCCTGGCCCAGCAGAAGCGGGCGGTCGAATGCGGCCTCTGGCCGCTGATGCGCTACAACCCCGAGAAGGTCGGCACGGAAGAGAACCCCTTCAGCCTCGACTACAAAGCACCGAAGCTCCCGGTCAAGGAGCACATGTACAACGAGGCGCGCTTCAAGATGGTTCTCAAGATGAATGCCGAACGCGTGGATACTTTCTTAGAAGCGGCATCGGCGAAGGCGCAGCGCGACTGGGTCCGCTACAGCGACCTTGCCGCCAGCGGCAATCTCAATCTCAGCAAGGAGGAGACATGCAAATGAGTGTCAACTATCTCGGCC
>JACXUG010000012.1 GCA_014764065.1 Campylobacterales bacterium | reverse complement strand
TGAAGGCTCGGTGCTACGCCTGCTGGTACCGCTGGCCGTTGACACCAATGCCAAGTGGCTGGATCGAAAATATGTCTCGTGGGAAAATCTGGAACACGATAGTGAGGTTGAGGAAGAATTTACAGAAGATTTTTGACGCTATCTTCTTTCTTGGTATAATCGGGTTATTTCACAGTCTTAATGATCAGCGTATATGCTCAGACTGAAGGAGTCATGTGCCTTTCCCCTTGAAAACAATAGCGGTATGTTTTCTGACAGTGATCGCTCTTCAGGCCTTCGAAACAGACATTGAGGTCGGGGCAGGGGTGTGGAATGCCAAAGCGTCGGGCGATCTAACCTATGACGAGAGCGGGGGGAGCGTCACCGCCGTCGGCGATCTCGGCTACAAGAACGAAAACAACTTCTATTTCTATGCAAACTTCAAGCCGGTAAATACATCCCCCTTCATGCCGAACCTCAAACTCGAGTACACGTCGATCGCCTATGAGGGGCGTACCGAGGGTTCCGTCACCTGGGGCCCGTTTCTCTACCAGGCCGATGCACCGAACAAAGTGTCCGCGCTGGAGTACGATGCAACCTTCTATTATACGTTTGCCGACCTGATTTCATGGATGTCAATCGACGCCGGCATCAATGTAAAATACGTCAAAACGCGCTATACCATCGATGACAGCTCCTTTCATTATGATGAAAGCGACACCACAACGCTCCCGCAGCTCTACCTTCATGCCCGCGTTCCTGTCATGCAGCTGCCCGCTTCAGTCGATCTCTCCTACTACTATTATGATGAAGGCAGCTTCACCCTCTACGACTTCCGGTTGTCAGGACGGTATAACTTCGATGCGGTGACGTCCCATTTCAGGCCTTCGGTGGAACTCGGGTACCGTATCCACCGGCTCTGGCTGCAAAAACCGAGCTACAACACGAAGATCGATCTCCATTTGAGTGGCATTTACCTGGACGCCTCGCTGCACTTTTAGCAAACAGAAACGAAAGCCTGGCCTGACTGTTTGGCGTGGTATAATCTGTCCCATGAATGAAACAGCGCAGATTTCTCTGAAAAAAGTCGGCATTATCCTCCGGCCGTCGACGCCCGAACTCAAAGAGGTGTTCTACCGGGTCAAGCAGATCTTCGAGTCCCATGGCATCGAAGTACTGATCGACAATCTCAGTGGCGGGATGATCGGCGTACTCGGGCAGCAGTTCGACATCCTCTGCCTGGAGAGTGACCTGCTGGCGACCATCGGCGGTGACGGGACGCTGATCTCCGCCGTCCGCCGTTCGCACAGCTTCAGCAAACCGGTGATGGGGATCCATGCGGGCAAGCTCGGTTTTCTTGCCGATGTCGCCCTCGATGAGCTTGATACGATCCTGACGCAGATCCATGGCGGGGAGTACCGTATCGACGAACGGGCGATGCTGCAGGCAGTCATTACGACCGCGGTGGGGGAGAAGCGTGTCGTCGCTTTCAACGACATCGTGATCACGCGCCCCTCCATCTCCAAGATGATCCACGTCGAGACCTTCGTCGACGGCAAGAACTTCAACACCTATTTCGGCGACGGCGTCATTATCTCGACCCCGACGGGTTCGACGGCCTACAATCTCTCTGCCGGCGGCCCCGTGCTCTTCCCATTGACCAAAGTCTTCGCATTGACACCGATCTGTCCGCATTCGCTGACACAGCGGCCGGTCGTTCTGCCCGGGCAGTACGACATCGAAGTCAGAACGCCCGACCAGAGTGCTCTTGCCGTTGTGGACGGTCAGGATATGTACGAGTTCGGCGAGGGGGACAGCATCCGCATCTCCCTGGCGGATATGCCGGCAAAACTCCTGCACCGGAAAGCCTTCAACTACTTTGACGTGCTCAAGGAAAAACTGAACTGGGGGGAAGGATGATCGAACATTTCCATATGCGTGACTGCTTGACGTTCGAAGAGGTCTCTATCGACCTGAAACCGGGGCTGATCGTCTTTTCCGGTCCCAGCGGCAGCGGTAAATCCGTTTTCATGCGCTCGATTCTCGCCTCATTCGGCCTGGACGACCCCATTGCATCACTCAGTGAATCGGTCGTTTCCTGGCAGATCGACGAAAGTGCCAGCGGGCTGCTCAATGAAAGCCCCAATGTCCTGCGTGAGGTCAAAAAAGAGAAGGCACGCTATTTTTTCAACAATCAGGCCATCTCCCGTGCGGCCGCGGTGGAACTCAGCCGCACGCACCTGCGGCATCTAAGTCTCAAAGATTACAGTGATTTCGATTCGGATGCGCTCCTGCAGCTGATCGACATGACGGTAAGCCTCTCCGATGAAAAGCACACCTACCGTCTGGAACTCTACCACCAGGGCTACCTGAGACTGAAGCATCTTGAGCAGGAGCTTGATCGCCTCAAGTCCGATGAACGCAAACTACGCGATCAGGAGGAGTTCGCCCGCTTCGAGGTGAACAAGATCAATGAGATCAGTCCCGAAGCCGATGAATACGAGGCCCTGCTCGAGGTCAAAAAGTCCCTCTCCAAAAAAGAGAAGCTCGAAGAGAAGATCGTGCATGCCCAGCAGATCTTCGAGTATGAACACGTCGTCAATGAAGTGTTGGTCTCACTGGATGTCGACAGCGCATTCTTCGATGATGCGATGAATGAGCTGCGCACCCGCTTCGACTCGGCCCAGGAACGTTTTAATGACCTGGAGGGGACGGACATCGAGTACGTGCTCGACCGGCTTGAACAGTTGTCGGATCTCAAGCGCCGCTACGGCAGTATCGAAGAAGCGCTGGCCTACCGCGACAGCAAGCAAAAAGAGCTTGAGGTCTACGAGTCCCTCGAAGAGCACGTCAAAGCGATGCAGCAGGAGCTTAATACCCTTTACACCTCCCTGACGCAGAGCGCGGCGCAGATCTCGCTTGCGCGCAGCGGGGCACTGTACGGGCTGAATGGTTCCATCAACAGCTATCTGCACCAGCTCTACCTCGACGGCGCAGAACTGACACTGGCCCACGGCGATTTCGGCCCCGCAGGCCAGGACCGCGCCTCTTTGCAGCTCAAAGGGGCCTCGCTGCAGCAGATCAGCGCCGGCGAATTCAACCGCCTGCGGCTCGCACTCCTGGCGGTCAAATCCGAAGGAATGCAAGGGCAGCAGGGTGTGTTGATGCTTGACGAGATCGACGCAAACCTCAGCGGTGAGGAGTCCATGAGCGTGGCCCGCGTACTGCGGACGCTCAGTCAACACTTCCAGATCCTCGTCATCTCCCACCAGCCGCAGCTCACCGCCATGGGCGAGCAGCATTTCCTTGTCACGAAGGACGACCACAGCAGTGTACGGGAACTGGCGACGCAGGAGGAGCGCATGGAGGAGATCGCACGGATCGTTAGCGGCGACACCGTTTCGGAAAAAGCGCGTCATCTTGCCCGCGAGCTCCTCGACGCGGCCCATGGTAACATCGCCGGGAAGGCTGTATGATTATCGACACGCACATCCATCTCGACGACGAACGTTACGAAGAGGATCTCGAAGCGGTATTGGAACGTGCCGCGGAGCAGGGGGTTGAAGCGCTGATCATTCCGGGTGCCGATGTAACCACCTTGCCGCGCGCCATCGCCATTGCCGAAGCACATGAAAATGTCTACTTCGCCGTCGGTATCCACCCCTACAACCTCGAAGGGTTCGACGCGGTATCTTTCGACGAGTTCCTCACGCACCCGAAGTGCGTTGCGGTCGGGGAGTGCGGTCTGGATTACTTCCGTCTTGAAGGCAGCGAAGCGGAACAGGAAGCTGAGAAACAGAAGCAGGCGGAGGTCTTTCGTGCCCAGATCCGGATCGCCCTGGCCTACGGCAAACCGCTCATTGTGCATATTCGTAACGCCAGCCATGATGCCCGCGTGATCCTCGAGGAGGAGGGGGCGGCGAAAGTCGGTGGCGTCCTGCATTGCTACAATGCCGACGAGGAGCTGCTCGTCCTTGCCGGTCAGAACTTCTATTACGGGATTGGCGGCGTGCTAACCTTTAAAAATGCACGCAAACTGGTACAGGTCCTGCCAAGCATCCCCAAGGAGCGGCTGCTCATCGAAACGGACGGCCCCTACCTGACGCCGCATCCGCACCGCGGCGAACGCAATGAACCGGCCTATACGAAGCTGGTGGCACAGAAAATGGGTGAACTGCTGGACATGCCCGCAGAGGCCGTCGAAACCCTGACAACGAAGAACGCATCACGCCTTTTCGGGATTTCCTAACAGCGTCTCACTATGCTATAATAGGGCCCAAAAAGAGGTGGCGTATTGGTGATCGGACGTATTTTTGCAGCTATTTTTTTGCTTCCGGCTCTGCTTTTCGGAGCACTGACCTTTGAGTCGAACTCGAACCGGGAAGCCCAGATCGTGCGGGCCTTCGACCTTCCGCTCTCTTTTCTCAACGACCAGAAACTCCAAAAAATCATCAGCAAAAAACGCAAAGAGTACCAGCGTCACGGCTTCTTTAAAAGCCTCGACCAGGCCTACCTTTTCATCCCCATGATCAAGGACTCCCTGGCCCACTCGAACGTTCCGGATGAGTTTCTCTTCCTCGCGATGGCCGAGTCCGGGCTCTCCATTGATGCCTACTCCCGTAAAAAGGCCTCCGGACTCTGGCAGTTTATGCCGGAAACCGGGCGCATCTTCGGTCTGCAGATCAACGACTACGTCGACGAACGCAAAGACCTCCTGAAATCGACCAATGCCGCGCTTACCTATCTGGAAACTCTCCACGCGCGCTTCAACAAATGGTACCTCGCCGCCATCGCCTACAACTGCGGGGAAGGGCGCCTTTTCAGCGCCATCAAGAAGGCCGGGACCGATGACATCAACGTTCTGCTCGACGAGAAGAAGCGCTACCTCCCCAGAGAGAGCCGCAACTACATCCGCAAGATCGTGGCGCTGACGCTGCTGGCGGCCGACGAGGACTTTATGATCAACCAGGAGTACGCCTATCTGCTCAACCGTGCAAACGCCTACTCCATCGCCCAGGTCGAAGTGGCCCGAGGTGAACGCATCAGCCGTGTCGCCAAGCTGATCAATATGCCGACGTACAAGCTGGCATCGCTCAACCGCCATCTGAACTATGATTTCGTACCGCCCCATGACAAAAAGTACACGATCTACATCCCCTACGTCAAACTGAACGAGTTCCGTCAGAACTACAAGCCCGCGCCCCTGGAGACGTTCTACATGCTGCACAGCGTCGAGTCGGGCGAAAACCTTTCACGTATCGGCAAGAAATACCGTGTCCCCTACAAGATGATCAAGGAGTTCAACCGGCTGCACTCCAATGTGCTTCATATCGGTCAGAAGCTTGTCATCCCTGTCTCCAAACCGCTGGACCTCAAAAACGGCAAGTACATCGTCAAGCGCGGCGACTCGCTCGAAGCGATCGCCCGCAATTTCGAAACGACGGTCTCCAGCCTGAAAAAGCTCAACAACCTCCAGGGGAACCTGATCCGTGTCGGTGACCGGCTGAGTATCTATGATTAAGCTGTTTCCTTTTCTGGCACTGGCAATCCTGATGGCCGGGTGCAGTACCCGTGGCGTGTCATCCCATACCGCGTATGAGGCACCGGTACCGGCCGTCGCCACCCGAACAACCCCCGCGGTATCGACCTACAAACATCCGACAATGCGCCCCTATACGGTCAACGGACGCCGCTATTTTCCGACTGTCGTGCAAAAGGGCGACACCTTCGACGGCAGGGCCAGCTGGTACGGGCCGGAGTTTCACGGCAAACTGACCTCCAACGGCGAGCGTTACGACATGTATTCGGCCACCGCCGCGCACAAGACACTGCCGATGAACACCATCGTCCGCGTCACCAACAAACGCAACGGGCAGCAGACCGTCGTGCGGATCAACGACAGAGGGCCCTTTGTCGCCTCACGGATCATCGACCTCTCCAAAAAGGCGGCGATGGAGCTGGATATGGTTGAGGCCGGGACAACGGACGTGCATCTTGAGGTACTCGGTTTCGCCGGCAAGGGCGAACGCGTCATCCCGACGGAGGCGGCGCTGCGTGCAGGCCCGGCTGAGCAGATCATCACTGCCTTCTATGTCCAGATCGGCGCCTTCCGGCGCTTCGAGGGGGCGTCCATCACCCAGCAGAAATACAACGGGTTTGAGGGCTATAAAACGATCATCAAGGATACTGAGTATAATAACGAAAGACTTTTCCGCGTCTGGCTCGGAAAGTTCAAAAGTGAGGCCGAAGCGCACGATTTCATTGCATCGTCACCCTTTGAGCACGCCTTTATCGTAAGGAAATAAGTATGATCGTCAAAGAGCGCAATACCAAAGAGACGCAGATCCGCGTAGAGCTTGAACTCTACGGTGAAGGCAAAAGCAGCATCGACACCGGTGTGGGCTTTTTCGACCACATGCTCGAAGCCTTCTCCAAACACGCGCTGATCGATCTGAACGTCTCCTGCAAAGGCGACACGCACATTGACGACCACCATAGCGTCGAGGATGTCGGCATCGTCATCGCGATGGCGCTGGCTGAAGCGATCTATCCGATCGAAAAGGTGGAGCGCTTCGGCAACGCCGTCGTCGTCATGGACGAGGCGAGCGTCAGCTGCGACATGGACCTGAGCAACCGCCCCTATCTCTACTATGACGTTCCCGTCAGCGGCAAGGTCGGAAATTTCGATACGGAGCTGGCCGAGGAGTTCTTCCGGGCCATCGTTTTCAACTCCCGCATCTGCGCCCATATCGTCATGCAGCGCGGTAAGAACCGCCACCATGTCATCGAAGCGGCCTTCAAGGCCTTCGCCGTGGCGCTGCGCCGTGCGGTGACCCGCAACGAACGCGTCACCGTGCCGAGCACAAAGGGCGTTTTGTGATCAAACTGCTCGTGCTGGACGTCGACGGCTGCCTGACCAACGGGCAGATCATCTACGGCGAAAGCGGGGAGGAGATCAAAGCCTTCAACGTCAAAGACGGTCTGGCCATCAAAAGCTGGATGCGCCTCGGGCACGAGGTCGCCATCATCACCGGGCGCCGTTCGGGTATTGTCAAGCGGCGTGCGGATGAACTGGGGATTCTGCATCTCTACCAGGGCGTCAAGGACAAACGCAAACGTTTAGAGATGCTTTGCAGCGACCTGGACATCGACGTCGCGACGGAGGTCGCAGCCATCGGCGACGACCTGAACGACCTGAGAATGCTGGAGCTGGCCGCGCTCTCCTTTGCACCCGCCGACGCGTCTTCTTACATCACTGGGCGTGTGGATCATGTCCTTTCGCGCCGTGGAGGCGAAGCGGCCGTGCGGGAGATGATCGAAGCGCTGATGCGCCGCAACGGCGAGGAGAAGGCTTTCCTCGCGCAGTGGCAATGAGCGTCTCGACCTTTTACCTGCTCATCGGCGCGGTGCTAGTGAGCATCTTTTTCTTTTTCAAACCGCTGCAGGTCGATATCGCCACTCCCGGTGAACTGGCACAGATCGAACTGGAGCGTTTTACGGTCTACGAAGTCGCGGCTGACGGGGTCAAAACGATCCTCTCCGGTCAGCATGCATCACGCTTCCCCGACCGCTACGAGGTCGACGATCTCAACCTCACGGACCGCTCCGAGGGGCACTTCGAGACGATGCAGGCCCGAAAAGGGATCTACAAAGAGCCGCTGATTTTCCTTGACGGGGATGTCCGCTTCCGGCGTGAGGGCGGCTACACCTTCGAAACGCAGAAGGCCGATTACAACCAGAGCTCCGGCGACGTGCGCGCCCCGGGCAGTTTCGTTCTGTGGCAGGCCGACGATCGCGTTGACGGTAGGAACCTGTTCTATAACATTAAAAGCGGCGACATCACCGCAAAAAAAATTGTCGGAGTTTATACCATGAAGGAGAAGATGTGAAGTCCGCTTTAGCCCTTATCGTCACTATTGCAGCGGCCGGGAGCCTCCATGCGGCCGAGCAGCTCAAGATCGCTGCCGACGCTTTTACGGCCAACGAGAAACAGGGGCGCTCGGTGTTCGAGGGGCATGTGCACATCAAGATGGGGAGCGATGAACTCAATGCATCGCGTGTCGAGGTCTATACCGCCGAAGATCGTATTCCGACGAAGTATATCGCCAGCGGCGACGCCTTCTTCTTCCTCAAGGCTGACAACGGCGCAACGTACAGCGGCCGGGCGCAGAAGGTCATCTACCTGCCGCTGAAGGAGCAGTACAGTTTTTACGGCGACGTGCACCTGATGCAGCACGATGAGCACAAGCAGATCGACGGCGAAGAGGTCGTCGTCAATATCCAGGAGGGTACGGCTGCGGCCAGAGGTGCGGAGCGCCAGCCTGTCATCATGATCTTCAACCTTCCCGAGGAGAAAAAGAAGTGATCGAGGTCGTCGAGGCGCATTTCAACACCAGCGCCGCCAACATTTCCCAGTCTCCAGACAATGACACCGTCAACGAGATCGCCTTTATGGCACGCTCCAATGCGGGGAAAAGTTCGCTGCTCAACGCCCTATGCAACCACAAAAACCTGGCCAAGGTCTCCGCGACGCCGGGCAAGACACGCCTGATCAACTACTTCGACGCGACCTTCATGGACCGCGACAACCATGAGAAGCTTAATGCTCTGCTGGTGGACCTCCCGGGGTTCGGATACGCCAAAGTCTCCAAATCCCTCAAAAGCGACTGGGAAAAGAACCTGACCGACTTCATCACCCAGCGCGAGCAGATCCGTGTCTTCGTACACCTTGTCGACGCCCGCCACCCCGACCTTCCCATTGACCGCTCCGTCGCCGAATACCTCGAACAGATCCGCCGGCCGGGCCAAACGGTGCTGCGCGTCTTTACGAAATCGGACAAGCTCAACCAGAAAGAGCTCGGCGCACTGCTGCGGGACTACCCCGGCGCGCTGGTCGTCTCCAGCAGCAAAAAGCGCGGCATCGCAAAGCTGGCCGCGCGCCTTTACGATCTTCTCACCGGAACCGACGATGTCCATCCACTTTAGAAAAGCGACGCTGGCCGATATCCCGGCCATGCAGCGCCTTGTAACCCCCAAAGTCGAAGACGGCACCATCCTCGTGCGCAGCAACGATGAACTGGCCACCAACATCCGCTCGTACATCCTCGCTTTTGACGGCGAACGCCTCATCGGCTTTACGGCGCTGCATGTACATTCGCCGGAACTAGCCGAGATCCGCTCCCTGATCGTCGATGAACCATACCGCAACCAGGGGATCGGGGCCGAACTGGTCAACCTCTCCATCGAGGAGGGGAAAAAGCTGGGGCTCAAACGGATACTGGCACTCACCTATGCCGCCCGTTTCTTCGAAAAACTCTCCTTTTCAGAGATCCCCAAAGAGAGCCTTCCCGAACATAAGATCTGGGCCGACTGCATCAAATGCAAGCACTTTCCGGTATGCAACGAAATCGCGCTGATCAAAACCCTCTGACCTGGATTTTTTTCGCACTCCTCTTCGTACCATACGAAGCGCTGAGCATGCACTATCTCTATCTGCCGCCGCTCTTCGGCGTCCTTTTTTTTCTCTATATCCGGGCGCTTGACAGGCACTCCTCCTTTGCCTTTTTCGTCATCGTATCCCTGCTTGTCATCGCCGAGACCGCCAAGGGGTACCTACTGCTCAGCACGCTCTTTTTCTATACCGTCAGCTACTTTCTTATCCTGCCGCGCATCAAGAGCATCGTCTCCTGCCATCTCTGCCTCAACGCCATCATCGTGCTGCTTGCCTATGTCGGGTATTGGGCCTTTACGGCGCTCTTTGCGAATATGTTCGCCCTTCCGCTGCCGCAGCTTGATTTCAAGGTCATGTTCTATATGATGATCGAGTTTTTCCTGGTGGGGCTGCTGTGAGAACCCGTATCCTTATCGCCCTGTTTATCTTTATCTGGGTCTCGCTGCTCAGCCGCGTCTACTACCTGAGTGTACACTCCAACCGCTACTACGAACAGCTTTCGACGGAAAACACCCTGAAGACGGAGCGTATCGCCCCGGTCCGCGGCGAGATCCTCGACCGTAACTTCAGACCGCTTGCCATCAACAAATTGGGCTTCAAGATCGAGGTGATGCCGCACCTGAATACCCAGAAGCGTCTCGAGAGCCTCCGTGAGACCCTGGAACGGATTCAGCGGCTGTTGCCGATGCTTGACGCGGCACAGATGCTCAAGGTCTACAAGCAGAACGATTCGCACTACAACCACCGTGAAATCACCGTGGCGGACTTTATCTCCTACGAGGATATTCTGCCCGTCTACTCGGAGCTGAACCTGCTGGAAAACGTCAAGATCTCCCCGGCCCCGATGCGCTACTACCCCTACCAGAAAATCGCGGCCCACATTATCGGATATACGGCGAAATCCAACCAGCAGGAGATCGAGAGCGACCCGGTCCTCAAGCTGACGGGTATCGTCGGCAAATCGGGTCTGGAGAAGCAGTACAACACCTACCTCGAAGGGGTTCCAGGGGAACGTACCGTGCAGATGAATGCACTCAACGAGGAGATCTCCGTTCTTGAGACCCACAAGCCGCTGGAGAACCGGAACCTTGTCCTGACCGTCGACATGCGGCTGCAGCAGTACATCAGCCAAATGATGGAGGGGAACGCGGGTGCCGTTATCGTCATGAGCCTCGACGGCGAGATCCTCTCCGCGGGCAGTTACCCCGAATACAACCCCAATACCTTCGTATCGGGTATTTCTGCAAAAAAATGGAACGCGCTGATCAACGACCTGGACATGCCCTTTACCAACAAGATCGTCAACGGGCTCTACCCCCCGGGCTCAACGATCAAACCCTCCATCGGCCTCATCTACCTCGACAGCGGTATCAGCCAGTGGTGGTACGTTACCTGCAGCGGGACGATGGAGCTGGGGAACCGGAATTTCCGCTGCTGGAAGAGCTGGGGGCATGGCAAGACCGACCTGCACAAGGCGATCCGGGAGAGCTGCGACGACTATTTCTACAAAGGCAGCCTCAAAGTAGGGATCGAAAAGATCAGCGACGGGCTCAAAAGCTTCGGTCTCGGCGGTAAAACGGGCATAGACCTTCCCAACGAGTTCATCGGGACGATTCCCAACCGTGCCTGGAAGCGGGAGCGGTACAATGAACCGTGGTACATCGGGGAGACCCTCAATACCTCCATCGGGCAGGGGAGTGTGCTCGTCACGCCGCTGCAGATCGCCCAGAACACGGCGCTCATCGCCAGCGGAAGGCTTCCCCAGCCGCGGCTGGCCCGCATGATCGACAACAACCTGACCGAACCGGTCTACCGCGATGTCCTGACCGCCAAGCAGAAAGCAGACCTCCCCATCATCCGCAGGGCGATGCGCCAGGTCTGCAGCCACCCCAAAGGCACCGCATATTCGCAGATTACGACTAAGGTCGCCATCGCGGGCAAGACCGGGACCGCTCAGGTCGTCGGGATCCCACAGGCGACGAAAAAGCGCATCAAAGAGCAGGATATGGCCTACTATACGCGTTCACACGCCTGGCTGACGACGTACGGCCCCTACCGCCATCCGCAGTATGTCGTCACCGCGCTGATCGAGCACGGCGGCCACGGGGCATCGGCCGCCGGCGACATCGTTTCCAGGATTTATGACAAACTTGTCGAGTTCGGCTATATCAAGAAGTAAAAAGCAGAATACGCCCCCGGATCAGTGCCCGAGCGCGCTTTTGACGAAGAGGGCAAAGATCATCAGCAGGATGATCCCGCCGGCTTTGCTGTAGAGTTTGTTGGCGAGCACGAGGAGCAGGGCGAGGGAAGCCGCCATCATGATATAGATGTCTGCCAGGTTCGAACCGCTGATGTGCAGGGGACGGGTCAGGGCTGCGCCCCCGAGGACCATGGCGAAGTTGGCCACGTTCGAGCCGATGATATTTCCGATGCTGAGATCGGCATTCCCTTTTTTCAGGGCAACCAGGGAAACAACGAGCTCGGGCAGCGACGTCCCGAACGCGATCAAAAGCAGACCGATGACCCATTCGCTGACCCCGAGGCTTCGCGCGATCATGCTGGCGCTCTCAACGACGAAGTGCGCGCCGCCGATCGTCATCACGAAGCCGGCGAGCAGCAGGGCGATCGTTTTCCCCCAGGCAAAGGCCTCTTTCTCCAGGCTCTCATCGATCTCCTCGGTCAGCTCCACACCGTCCGTAGAGAAGAGGAAATAGAGATAGGCCGCCATCAGCGTGACAAAGATCACCCCCTCGAAACGGCCGATGACACCGTCATAAGCTGCCAGGAAGTAGAGGATGACGGGAAAAAGGATCCAGGCGCCGTCGCGGTTGAAGAGGTCGCGGTCGGGGTTCATTTTTTTCGCCAGGACAAAGACCAGCCCCAGCACCAGGGTGATATTTATCGTCACGCTTCCGACGACGTTTGCGACGGCCAATTCGGGTTTGGCATACCACGACGCCATCATGGATGCGGCCATCTCCGGAAGGGAGGTCCCGAACCCGACCAGGGTCGCGCCGATGACGAAATGGGAGATGTTATAGTGCAGGGCGATCCGTTCAGATTCGCGAATGATAAAATCCGCCCCCCAGATCAGTGTGGCCATTGCGGCAACGAAAACAAGGTACTCCATTACGCCTCCTCTTCGGTACGGACGATAAGACTGCTCGGCAGCCCGAGCGCAGTGATGATCTCTTCCTCTTTGCGGCGCATTTCACCGTTATCGATCTCATGGTCAAAGCCCAGTAGGTGCAGCACTCCATGCAAAAAGAGCAGGGCGCACTCCTGCGATTCGCTGTGGCCAAAACGCGCCGCGCCGCTTTTGACATGGTCGGCACTGATAACAATGCTCCCGATCGGCGCCATCGGCATAGGGTCGTAGGGGAAGCTCAGCACATCGGTGGCTTTGTCGATGCCGCGGTGCTCCTTGTTGAGGACGCGGATCGTTTCGTCGTCACAGATGATGAGCTCCATCTCACCCGCGTTCAGCGTCTCGGCAATGGTCTCCATGAGGGTATAGTCCGGTTCAAAATCCGTCTGGTTATCGATATCAATCATAGTCGGCATTCTAGCCAATGTGTGCTTTAGCATGCCATTACTGAAACGTTTTTACCGCTATGGTACAATCGGTCCATGATTACCCGACGAAGCCTCCTTCTTGGGGGTGCGGCGCTCCTGCTGCTGCCTGTTGAGAGCAGCGCGGATTACGCCCGCCCCGTGACCATTCTCAAAGAGCCCTTCCAGACGATCGCCGCCGTGCAGCGCGACCTTTTCCCCGGGGGCGGTACGGCCCCTTCGCCGCAGCTGCTCAAAGCGATTGACTATCTGGCCGGTGTGCTGAACGACCCCTACGTCGATGACGATACGAAACGGTTTCTCTCAGACGGCGCACGCTGGCTTAACGAACGCACCGGTGAGGATTTCGGCAGTGCCTACTACCGTCTCACACCGGCACAGCACGAGGAAGTTTTGCAGTGGCTATCCGGCACTCCCTGGGGGGAGAGCTGGCTCTGGAGCCTTATCTCCTACCTTTTTGAAGCGCTGCTGTGCGACCCTGTCTACGGAGCGAACACCCATGAGGCGGGGTGGCACTGGCTGGGACATGAGCCCGGTTATCCGCGGCCAAAGGCTCCATTGATATGAAACAATATGACCTCTGTATCGTCGGCAGCGGGGCGGGGGCG
The DNA here is from genome assembly GCA_014764065.1 of Campylobacterales bacterium. Classification (GTDB taxonomy): domain Bacteria; phylum Campylobacterota; class Campylobacteria; order Campylobacterales; family Sulfurimonadaceae; genus Thiomicrolovo. The sequence goes on along the minus strand of JACXUG010000012.1, from coordinate 10,344 downwards.
GCGCCCGTGGCCTATGAGCTGAGCCGCGCAGGCTACAGCGTCCTCGTGCTTGAAAAGGGTCCCTACCTGACGGAGAAAGATTTCACCAAGGACGAAATTGCCGTCAGCCGCCGCAGTATCTATACCCCGCGACTTAAGGATGAGCAGCACGTTGTCGAGACTTACAACAGTGACGGGAGCATTGAGCGCGTCACCGCCGAAGCGTCGGGATGGAACTTCTGGAACGGCTCCATGGTGGGCGGCTCTTCGAACCTGATGAGCGGCTATTTCCACCGGATGAAGCCGGTCGATTTCAAACTCCGCTCCACCTTCGGGGCCATCGAGGGGGCCAACGTTGTCGACTGGCCCATCACCTACGAAGAGATGGAACCCTATTTCACGAAGGTGGAACGGGTCGTCGGCGTTTCCGGCAGGGTCGTGGAGCACCCCTTCCAGGAGCAGCGTTCCACAAGGGACTTCCCCTTCCCCCCGACCTGGGAACAGCCTATTTCCGGCTGGTTCGATACGGTCTGCAAGACGCTTGGGTACCACAGCATCCCCACACCGAGGGCCGTACTCCCCTACGACGCACTGGGGCGGAGCGGTTGCTCCTACTCGAATTTCTGCGGCGGCTACGGCTGCGCGACCGGGGCCAAAGGGAACGCCCGTGCGGCGCTGCTGGAAAAGGCGAAGGCGACGGGCCGGTGCGATATCCTCCCGGATGTTTTCGTCTACAGGCTCGATGCAGACCGGCAGCGCGTCACGGCCGCACACTATTTTGATGCCGACGGCAACTCACACACCGTCAAAGCGGGAACCTTCGTTGTGGCCGCCCAGGCGATCGAGAGCGTGCGCCTGCTGTTCAACTCAAAGAGCGCCTTCCACCCCGACGGCCTCGGCAATGCCAACGGCCAGCTGGGGAAGAACCTTATCTTTTCCGCCGGCGGCAGCGGGCAGGGGAGGTTTGAATTTTTCCGCCTGAACGAACGGCAGCGCTTTGAGCTGATGACCCGCGGCGCCTTTGTAAACCGCTCCCTGCAGGATTGGTACGTCTACCGCCGGGAGGGGCGTACCTACAAAGGGGGCACCATCGATTTTCTTTTTGAACACGCCAACCCCGTCAGCCGTGCCATGCGCGAACTTTATGACGATGACGGACACCTCGTCTGGGGCAGCAGACTGCAGAAGCGTCTCGAACACGCCTTCAAAGCCTCTCGCGTGTTCGTGTTCGAAGTCTTCAACGACTGGCTCCCGACGGACAACTGTTTCATCGGGGTCGATGAGGGGGTGAGGGACAAATGGGGCATGCCCGTCGGGAAGATCCGTCTTTACAGCCACCCCCATGACCTTGATGTCGGTGCCTTCCTGGCCGACAAGGCCGAGAACGTACTGCGGCAGATGGGTGCGGTGGAGATCCAAAGCGATATTTCGTCCGCCCCGCCGCCGAACCTCGTGGCCGGCGGGTGCCGTTTCGGGAAGGACCCCAAAGCCTCCGTGCTGGACCCGTCGTGCAAAATGCACGGGATCGACAACCTCTACGTCTCCGACGGCAGTTTCATGCCCACGGGCGGCAGCGTACCCTACACCTGGACGATCTACGCGAACGCTTTCCGGGTCGCCGATGCCATCAAGGCGGCGCTCAAAGCCAAGCCCAACAGGTTATAATGGCACCTATCAATACACAAGGAAATCAACGTGGGTAAAAAAGCGGTCTGTATCATGAGCGGGGGAATGGATTCGACACTGGCGGCCTATATGCTCCGTGCCCAGGGGTATGAGATCGTCGCGGTCCATTTCAACTATGACCAGCGGACCCAGCAAAAAGAGCTCGAAAGCTTCCGTGCGATTACCGCCCGCCTCGGCACCTCGCAAACCTACGAGATCGATCTGGAGTTTTTCGCCGCCATCGGCGCATCGGCTCTGACCGACAGGAGTATCGAGGTCCCGACAGGCGGAATCGAACCCGGTGTCCCGGTCACCTACGTACCGTTCCGCAACGGGATCTTTCTGAGCATCGCGGCCGCCATTGCCGAAAAAGAGGGGGCTTCCGTCATCGGCATCGGCGTTGTCGAGGAGGATTCCAGCGGTTACCCCGACTGCCGTGAAGCGTATATCGAGGCGATGCAGCGTGCCGTCAATCTCGGGACGAAGGAGGAAACGAACCTGACCATCGCCATGCCGCTCGTGCATCTGAAAAAAGAGCAAATCGTCGCCGAAGCCCTTGCATACGATGTCCCGCTGGAACTGACCTGGAGCTGCTACCGCGACGAAGCGGAAGCCTGCGGCGTCTGCGACAGCTGCCGACTGCGTCTGAAGGGGTTTGAACTGGCCGGCGTCCGGGACCCTATTCCCTATCGTTAAAAACGGTGTCTCCTTAGCCTGTCGAAAACTGTTGTACAATACAATAACGGAAGTTGATATAAAGGAGCCAGATGACAGAGTTTGTGCAAGTTGCGCGTCAACCCATCATCGATGCTGCCAATGCGACGTACGGCTACGAACTTCTGCACCGCGAAGGTGAGAACAACGCCGCGAATCCCGCACTGACACATCGTCTTATGTCCGCGCAAGTAATGCTGAGCGTCTTCAATCTGATCGGCAGAGAGCGTGCAGTAGGGGATGATCTTGCATTTTTCAATATTTCACCCACCTTTTTGATGACAGACATCATTGAGGCATTCCGCCCCGACCAGTGCGTCTTCGAGATTGCGGCAAACGAACCGCTGAGATATAATGAAATCGCCAAGCTGAAACTTCTGTTTAACAAGGGCTACCGCTTTGCCCTGGACAACTTCGTCGTTACGGCCAGCAGTATTGCGCAGTTCCAGAGCGTTCTGCCCTATATTACCTACCTCAAGATGGATATTCAGAATAACGATATTGAGCAGGTCACCGAACATGTTGCTGCACTGAAGGCCAACCACAAGCTTATCGCCCAGAAGGTTGAAAGCATCGACGAGTTCTCCGCCTACCAGGGGCTCGGGTTCGACTATTTCCAGGGGTACTACATCCAGCACCCGGTCCCGGTCAAACACTACCGCCTCGAGCCGAAGCACATCGGTGTCAGCCGCCTTTACAAGATGCTCGACACCGTGCCTTTCTATGAGTTTGCCAAAGAGTTCGAACGCCACAATGAGCTCACCATACAGTTCTTCCAGTATCTCATTTCCACCGGTATGAAACGCTATGACGCCACGCGCTCCGTACGCGCGATGATCATGGACATCGGGCCCGATGTGATGCGCCGCTGGTTTATGCTCATCATCTATGCTAAGGGCGGGGCGGATATCAGCGCCGAAAAGGGACCGTTCTCCCGATTCTTCGCAGAGCGGATCGACCTGATGAATACCATTGTTTCCAATGTCCACAGCGCCGACCCGGAGCGCCGCAGCGACGAGCTTCGTCTGCTGGCCATCTTTTCGACCCTCATCGACATCTACCAGATCCCCTTTGATACGCTCATGGGCTCTTTCGAGATCACGAAGAACCTTGAAAAATGGATCGCGGCGCGCAAAGGGCGGTTCAGTCTGCTGTACAAGGCCGTCAACCAGCTGCAGCACCCTCCCCTCGATATCGAGAAGGTCAACCGTCTCCTCAAGGCATTTAAAACCGACTACGACGAAGTCAGCGTCAAGATGAACCACCGGGTGTAGATGCGCTTGGAACACTCCTTCGACCCTGTTGCCGACGACCGTTCCCGCGTCCTGGTCCTCGGCTCTTTTCCCAGCATCGCCTCTTTCCAAGCTGATTTCTACTACGCCCACCCGCGAAACCAGTTCTGGCCCATTATGGAGCAGCTCTTTAATGTCACGCTTGAGGACAAAACGGCGCGGCGTGCATTTGCCCTGGAGCAGGGGATAGCCCTCTGGGACAGCTACGCCTCCCTGGTGCGCAGCGAAAACAACTCAAGCGACGCCAACCTCAGCGAGCTTACCCCCAACGACATCCCCGCCTTTCTTGCAGGGCATCCCGCCATCAGACATATCTTCTGCACCGGCAGAAAAGCTTACGAGGGGTGCACCAAAGCATTCCCGGACCTTCCCGTCCCCTGTACGCTGCTCCCCTCGACCTCTGCGGCCTACGCGGCGATGCGCTTTGATGCCAAACTGGAAGCCTATCGCCAACTCAAAACGCTCCTCGATGCAGATTAAATGTGACGGCATCCGCGTCGAACACCGGATCAATCCCCGCATAAAACATGCCTATCTGAGCGTTGACGACGACGGTACGGTCGTGCTCAAGTCCAACGGCCTCAGCCTGAAGAATTTGGAGGCATTCGTCGCTTCAAAGCGCGACTGGATCCTACGCCAGCAGGCCCGCGTTTCATCGCAGCCCTCCATGCGGCTGGGCGAAAGCCTGCTCTATCTGGGCGAGATCGTCCCTCTCGATAGGATCAACACCGCGTTTCAGGCCCATTCGCCCGAAGCGCTCCGCCGAAGCTACGACCGCTTTTACCGCGATCGCGCCGAGGCGATACTGTGCGACAAGACCGCCATGTTCGCCGAACAGATGGGGGTCACGTACGAAGCCATCCGTTTCCGGAAAATGAAGCGGCGCTGGGGGAGCTGCTCGAAGACGGGGGTTATCACCTACAATACCCTCCTGCTGCAGCTGGAAGAAGCGATGGTCGACTATACCGTCGTGCACGAACTGGCGCACCGCGTCCACTTCAACCACTCCGCCGACTTCCACGCACTCGTCGCCACGGTACTCCCCGGTGAAAAGGCGCTGCGCCACCGGATGCGTCTGCGCAAAGCCAGTTACTACTGACGCACCGTTTTTGAACGATTATCGTTTCCGTTCTATACTAGGGATACGAGGAGGCGTTATGAAAATATTTATACTGATTCTGACCCTGTTACTGATCCCGCTTCTTGCCGCAGAGTCCGACGCTTACAAACCGGTAGGCAACTGGAAGCCCCTGAGCCCGCAAGAGGAAGCGGTCATCGTCCACAAAGCCACGGAGCGTCCCTACAGCGGCGAACTGCTCCACAACAAGGCAGAGGGCACCTACGTCTGCAAACGCTGCGGCGCGAAGCTCTACCGCTCCGAGGACAAATTCGATTCGCACTGCGGCTGGCCGTCGTTTGACGATGAAATCCCCGGCGCCGTTAAACGCATTCCCGACCCCGACGGTTACCGTACGGAGATCGTCTGTGCCAACTGCGGCGCACATCTGGGGCACATTTTCAGCGGGGAGCACCTGACGCAGAAGAATCTGCGCCATTGCGTCAACTCCATCTCCATGGCGTTTATCCCCGACGAGAAGGTGGCCTACTTCGCCGGCGGCTGTTTCTGGGGCGTGGAGTACTACATGGAGAAGATCCCCGGTGTCAAATCGGTCGTCTCAGGCTTCATGGGCGGATCGAAAAAAGATCCCGGCTATTACGACGTCGTTGGGGGCGGTACAGGGCACCTCGAGACCGTTGCCGTCACTTACGACCCTTCAAGGGTCAACTATGAGACCCTGGCCAAGACCTTCTTCGAGATCCACGATCCCACTCAGGAGGGGAGACAGGGGCCCGATATCGGCGCCCAGTACCAGAGCGCCGTCTTCTATAACGACGCCGCCGAAAAGGCAACGCTCCTGAAACTGATCGACCGCCTGCGCAAGAACGGCTACGACGTTAAAACGAGGCTGATCGAGGCCAAGGCGTTCTATAAAGCGGAGGATTACCACCAGGATTATTATGAACGCCACCGGAAGCAGCCTTACTGCCACGGTTTCGTCGACCGTTTCAAAGAGAAGAATTAGCGGACGTTGAGGAAATAGCGCAGGCTTGCGTCGCTAAAGGTCTTGCTTTTGGCAAGGTAGGCAAAGGCGCTCTCAAAGACCCGTTTGAAATCACTGCTCTGGGCGCTCTGCTCGGCGATGACCTCGCAGAGCGCCTGTTTGGCGGCCTCGGTGACGGCGTCGGGAAAACGCATCAGTTTGACGCCGTTCGCTTCGAGCGAGGCCATTGCCTCGGCGTTTTTCGCCTGGAACTCGAAGGTCATCGTGCTATTGAGCTCATTGACGGCGCACTCGATAATCGCCTGCTGCTCTCCAGAGAGCCGCTCCCACGTATGCTTGCTGAAGGTCATCTCCAGGATGGAACCCGGCTCGTGCCACCCCGAGTAGTAGTAGGGCGCAACCTTGTAAAAGCCCATCTGCATGTCCAAGTAGGGGCCGACCCATTCGGTCGCGTCGATGACGCCGCGCTCCAGGGAGGTGTAGATCTCCCCGGCGGGCAGCAGCACGGGGTTGACGCCTAGTTTCGATATCACCTCGCCGCCGAGCCCCGGGATACGCATCTTGAGGCCGTTCATATCCTCCAGCGTCTCGATCGGCTTTCGGAACCAGCCGCCCATCTGGATATTGGTATTGCCGCCGGCGAAGGGGTAGAGGTTGTAGCGGCCGTAAAGTTCGCGCCACAGCTCCTGCCCGCCGCCGTACAGGATCCAGCCGTTGAGCTCCTCGGCCGTCATGCCGAAAGGGAAGCCGCTGAAGAGGGAGAAGGCTGCATTCTTGCCTTTCCAGTAGTACGGTCCCGAATGGAATCCGTCGATCTGGCCGCTGCTGGCCGCATCAAAGACGGCGAGGGCGGGGACAAGGGTGTTCTTGGGGAAGAGTTTGATGCGCAGCTGCCCGCCGCTGATCTGCGCAACACGCTCGGCAAAGCGGTCGACGCCCGTTCCCATAATCGGGAAGTGTGCCGGCCAGCTCGTCGCGAGTTTCAGCTCCGTCTTCTTGCCACGGTTGACATGGACGGTTTTAGCGGCCGTGCCATCGGGTTTCGGATGCTTGCTGTAATCGATCGCCACGCGGTTGCCGTCGTTGCAGCCTTCGAGCAGGACTGCCGACGATGTCGCCACTGCGGCGGTAAGGAAAGTTCGTCTATTCATCTATAATCTCCTATATAGTTGCCCACTTTTTTTCATGACGGCATCCGAGCAAAACAAGGGTACCGCTCGCGTAGCGATGTTTCCTCGAAAGCCCCTTTGCCGTTGCAATCAGTAAAACGCGGCGATAATGGCATAACAGATAAAGAAAAAGAGGTGCGACGTTCCCTCGAAATAGTTCGTATAGCCGTCATCCGTCGTTTTCCATGCCAGTACGATGGTAAGAATCAGCGCCCCCACCTGAAGGGTGTTGAAGTCCAGCGTCAGCGGGTGGGCGGTCGTATAGGAGAGCGCTAACAGCGCCGGGACCGTCAGCATGATCGAGACAGTCGAAGCCCCCATGGCGATGTTGATTACCCGCTGGATCTGGTCGTTGCGCGCCGCCGTAATTGCCGTCATGATCTCCGGGGCGACCGAGATGACCGCAATAATGAGACCCGCCAGGCCGACCGGGAAGTCATACTCCCATACAAGCGACATCCCTTCGTCCGCGAAGATCTCCGCCACCAGCCCGATCAGGGTGATCAGGGCGAAGATGACCACAAAATTACCGACAGTCGAAAGGCGCTCGAAGGCGTCAGGCTGCACTTCTTCGGCCTCTTCACCTTCGGACAGGCGGCGCTTGTAGCGGAAAATACGGCTGCGGGCCGTCGCTTTGAAGAAGTGCGAGTGGGTTTTCGTCTGGAAAATAAAGATGACGATGTAGAAACAGAAGAGCACGAACCCGATGATGTTACTGGCGAGGATAAGGTCGCGATGCGACTCGGACGTAAAGTGCATGATACTCGGCACGAGCAGGGCGGAGGTCGCCACGAGCAGGATCGTCGTATAGGTACTGGAGGTGTCTTCGTTGTGCTCCTGCTCCTTGAACGCCAGCCCGCCGATAAAGACCGCCAGACCCAGCAGGACGTTCATGTCCACGATAACCGCGGAGATGATACCCCCTTTGACCGTGTCAACTGCCCTGGGGTCGTTGTGCGACGTCATCAGGACCATGTAAAGCAGGATGATCTCGACGATCACGGCGCTGAAAGTGAGTACAAAGGAGCCGTAGGGCTCTTCAAGACGCTCGGCGAGGACTTCGGCGACTTCGGCGACGGTCATGGAGAGCAGGGCGATTGAGACCGCAGAGAGTGTCGTAGCGAGATAGGCGTTATGATAGTGGTGGAAAACGAAAGCGATTACGCCGAGTACGATACCGCATACGGCGACTTTATTTTGAGAGAGTCCTTCCTGCAGCGTCATGGGACTCGATGAGGGGTCTGCGTTCAACGCAATTGCTCCTAGAAGAGGGTTGGTGTTTCGGTTTTGATATGCATCGTCTCCAGCAGGCGTCTGTCCTGCCCGCCGATCAATGCAAAATGGAACGGAACCGTTTTTAGTAGCTGTATTATATCTTCTTGGGTCTCATATAGCAAGAATGTGTCGTGATCATCGGGCGCCACGGTGGAACCCTTCGGCATCAGGTAGATGATTTTGGCCCACTTCGCTTCGCTGCGGATAAAATCCACCTCGCGCAGCAGCAAGGAGAGGTCCGGTTCGAAAATGAGGACCCTGCCGCCCTGGCCGAAGGTCTTGACCCGGAGGTCGTCGCCGACGAAGACGGGTACGAAGTGCGTGCTTCCCTGCATCCCGCCGACAATGAATGTCAACCCGTGCGACTTGGCGAACTGATAAAGATGACCGAGGTAGGGGAGGAAGAAGGGGGAGAGCTGCATCCGCTCGTAGTAGACGTCGTCAAGAACAAACGAAGTTTCAAAAAGGGTCTGCTCCGCAATGTCGACGGGAATGTTGCCTGTTTTGGGTAGCGGCAGCACCTGCACGAAGAGATCCTCGCAGCGTTTGCGTTCGGGTACGAAAACCCAGCTGCCCTCATGAAGCTCCCAAAGATCGTAGAAATGGGTACGGAGCGTCCCCTGCCAGACGTAGCAGCGGGGATCTTTGAGCATCTGGGCGGCTACGGCAAGGGTGACGTCATCGCAACTGTAGACGTGCAGCGACTTCTCCAGCATGCGGAAACGCAGTAGGCGCAGCAGAGTATATTCGACCGACTCCACTTTCAGCCAGGCGATTTCGGGGTCGGTGACCGTACACGCCTCTTCATAGAGCACGGCATAGGCGCCGTTGGCCACCGCCTTGGGAATGTCCGCCGCGTCAAAGGCGATAAAAAGATCACCCCGTCTCACCTTCTGGACGTCAAGAACAATGGCGTCGACAAGCGTCACCGCCGGGTCGGACATCATCTCCGCCCCCGTCAATGAGAGGAGGTTCTGGAGCCTCATCCGACGGAACTGCCTGCCTTTCTCGGTGCTTCGGGGCGCATCAGCGAGAGGCCTTCGTCATCCTTTGCCGCCAGCAGCATCCCTTCGGAGACCATGCCCATCAGCTTGGCCGGTTTCAGGTTCGCGACGACACAGACCTGCGTGCCGACAAGGCTCTGCGCCTCGTAATATTCGCGGATCCCTGCCACGACCTGGCGCGGTTTCTCCTCGCCGACGTCGACCTGGAGCTTGAGCAGCTTCTTGCTTTTGGGCACCTCTTCGGCTTCGACGATGGTACCGATTTTGAGCTGGGTCTGGAAGAACTGGTCGATGGTGATCAGGTTGTCCGCTTCGACCGGTGCCGCCGCTTTCGCTTTTTTCGGCGCCTCCTCCTCTTTGGCATTCGGCTGTGTCGCCGGGGCCTGGTCCATCAGCGGAGCTTCGATGCGCGGGAAGAGGGGCGGGATGCTCTTGATGGTAAAGGTCGGCAGCAACGCGTCGCCTTTGACGAAATCGCGGTACGCCTGCGTATTGATCTCGAATCCGAGGGTATCGGCGATGGTCGCGGTCGTTTTGGGCATGAAGGGGTGCAGGAGCACCGACGCCTTGGCCAGGATGTTGGCGACCAGCGCCACCAGCGCCAGCGCTTCGTCGGTTTTGCCCTCTTTCATCTTGACCCACGGGGCGTGGAACTCGATCGCCTTGTTGCCGATGGTAAAGAGTTTCCAGAGCTCCTCGAGGAAGCGGTGCGTCTGCAGCTCGTCCAGGTAGGTTTCGATGTTTTCGAGCACGGCGGCCATTTCTGCCATTTCCGCCGCGTGGAAGCGCATAACGTCCACACTGTTGATAACGAACTCGGAATATTTGCCGCTCATCCCGATAATGCGGTTGAGCAGGTTCCCCAGGTCGTTGCTGAGATCGGAATTGATGCGGTCGATCAGCGCGCGCTGGGAGAAATCCCCGTCCTGGCCGAAAGGCACTTCGCGCATCATGAAGTAACGCAGGTTCTCCAGGCCGTAGGCGTCCGCCACCTCTTTGGGACTGACGACGTTGCCTTTGGATTTACTCATTTTTTCGCCGTCGCGTGTCCACCAGCCGTGCGCGCCGATATGCTTGGGCAGCGGCAGTTCCAGGCTCATCAGGAAGGCCGGCCAGTAGATGGCGTGGAAGCGGAGAATGTCCTTGCCCACGAGCTGCATCTGCGCGGGCCAGAAGCCCATCC
>JACXUG010000077.1 GCA_014764065.1 Campylobacterales bacterium | reverse complement strand
AAGAACGATTTTCACGCCAAACCCCCTAAATTTATTTACTATCTGTTTGACATGGACCTTGTATAGTTCAGAAATCAAACTCCAGTATATAAGAGGTATAGACTATGGGACTTTATGATAGAGAATATGCACACGGCAGGGCAGCAGATCACTACGCAGCCAACCGCAGTGAAACGCAGATCGTTTCATTTGTAAAAGAGACCTACAAACTGTTTGCCGCTTCACTGATGGCTGCGGCGGTCGGATCGTACGTCGGTATCCCCATCGCCGGGACCTTGCAGGCGATGCACTGGCCGCTCTTTTTCCTGGTGATCGGTCTGTTGATCGGCCTGCACTTTGCCAAGCACAAGCAGGGGCTGAACCTGATCCTGCTTTTCGCATTCACGTTTGCCACCGGTATGATGATCGCGCCGCTGCTCTCCGTCATCCTCGGTATGTCCGGCGGCGCGACGATCGTCGGTAACGCTTTTGCCATGACGTCGGTCATCTTCGGCGCCATGAGCTTCTACGCCATCCGTACGACGAAAGACTTCACCTCTTTCGGCAAGCCGCTCTTTATCGCCCTTCTGGTGATCATCGGCTTCTCGATCGTCAATATCTTCCTCGGCAGCCCGATGATGGCCGTCATTATCTCCGGCGCGGCGGTTTTCCTGTTCAGCATCTTTGTCGTTTACGACACGCAGGCGATCATGCGCGGGGTGTTTGAAACACCGATCGAGGGCGCCGTTGCCCTCTACCTCGACTTCTTCAATATCTTCGTCAACCTGCTCCAGCTCCTGGGCATCTTCGGTGGCAGCGAAGACTGACACCCTTTCACCCGATCTTTTTCGGGTAATCGACGCCAACCTGAACCGCCTCAAAGAGGGCATCCGCGTCATCGAGGATATCGCCCGCTACCTCCAAAACGACAAAACAACCACTTCGAGACTCAAAGCCCTTCGCCACCGCAGCAGAATCGACGACCTGCAGAACCTGCTCTCTTCCCGTGACAGCGTCAATGACGTGCTGCGTCCGACGGTAGAGAGCGAACTGAACCGTTCCTCGGTCGAGAGCATCCTCATCGCCAACTACAAACGGGCCCAGGAGTCGTCACGGGTATTGGAAGAGATGTATAAGATCGTCGACCCTGTCCTCTCTGAAACCTTCAAGCAGATCCGCTACGAGCTCTACTCATTGGAAAAAGAGCACCTGCTCAGTTCTGAATAAAGAGCACCTCGAACTCCAGGCGGTCTGAAGGATAGTTCTCCATCAGCTGTTTCGTCTCTTTATAGGTGAGGACATTGCGGTTCCCGCTGACCCCGCTGCGCTTGATATAACGGAACATGTCGCGGGTATTGTCGAAGGCGAGCGAGTAGCGGACCACTTCGCACGATGCATTGAAAAAACGCTTTGCCAGCCGTTCCACTTCATCCGCTCTCCTCAGCAGCGGCGGCAGCCCCGCCGTTTTGAACAGGGTTCCGAAAGTCCCTGCCGTGAAGATCGCAAGGGAGACCGGTGCATTCAGTGAACGGATCAGGGCGAACGTATGTGCCAGGTCCGGCGACCACTGCAGGGCGGAGGCGGAAAAGACACGGTCGAAGTGTGCTGCTTTCAGCGAAGCGTAGAGCTTTGGATCGTCGAAGTCGCCCTGGAGACACGTAATATGCTCCCCCTGTGGATGCAGCGCCAGCATCCCCGGCGCAAAATCGATACCGACAAGCTCTTGATAGTGCCAATCGATTCGTTCGGCGACAGCACCGCGCCCGCAGCCGATATCGAGCAGATACTGCGGTGCATCCTTTACCCCGGCGACCAGTCTTTGCACCACTTTCTTCTGAATAACATTGTAGCTGCCGTAATGGTCGGCGTAGCGGGAAAATTCGTTCTGAACGTTCATCGGCGGTTGATCACCAGCGAGATGACAAAGATCAGCAGCACGCACATAACGATGGTCGCACCGCTGGGGAGCGCGAAGGCATAGGAGAGCAGCATGCCGGCGGCCACCGAAAAGAGGGCAAAAAGAACCGAGAGGCCGACCGTGACAGAGAAGCCCTGGCGGAAACGCAGGGCCGCGACGGTGGGGATAACCATCAATGCACCGATCAGGAGGGTGCCGACGATGCGGATGGAGAGAGCGATGATGACTGCAACAATGCTCACCAGCATAAAGTTCAGCAGGGTCACCGGTATACCGCCTGTTTTGGCGACCTCCTCATCGAAAGCGATGAAATAGAGCTCTTTATAGAAGTAGCCCAGCAGTGCCAATGCCGGGATGCCCACAGCGAAGATCGTCCAGACCTCTTCCCGCGAGACGGAGAGGATGGAGCCAAAGAGGTAGCTGAAGAGCGAACTGTTGAACGCCCCCGCCAGGGAGACGATGATCACGGCCAGGGCAAGTGAACCCGAAAGGAAGATCGCCAGGACGGCATCGGAATAGAGGTGAAAGAAACTGCGCAGGTATTCGATGGTCCATGCACTGATCAGCGCCGCCGCTACTGCCATCCAGACCGGGTTCGTTTCGATCAAGATCCCGACGGCAACCCCGACCAGCGCCGAATGCGCCAGGGTCTCCGTCAGCAGCGCATAGCGGCGCAGGACGACGAAGGCGCCGCTGATTGAGGCCAGCAGCGCGATCATGATCCCGGCGAGAAACGCGTTGACCATAAACTGGTATTGGAACAGTTCGAGCATTATCCCCCTCCCCGTCAGTGCCGGTGATGCGCGCTGAGCAGGTGCGCATCAATGCCGTAGAGTTCGCTCATGCCCTCGCAGCTGAGCAGCCTCTTGGGGTCGTTACAGGTTGAGAGACGCTGGTTGACCGTAAAGACCCTCACAATATCGTCGGCGATGACACCGATGTCGTGGGTCACGAAAAGGATCGTCAGACGCTCATCGCGGTTCAGCTGGCGCAGCAGGGCGTAAAAACGCTGCTGCGAGGGCTGGTCCACCCCAGTATTGGGTTCATCGAGGATCAGTACTTTCGGCTCCGAAGCCAGCGCGCGGGCGATCATGACCCGCTGGCGCTGCCCGCCGGAGAGCTCGCCGATCAGCTTGGCTCGCAGGTCCGACACTTCCATCCGCTCCATGGCATGCTCGATATGGCGGCGGTCTTCATCGTGCCAGCGCTTGTCCCATCCGATCCCGGAGATACGCCCCATGCTGACGACCTCTTCCACCGTACCGGGGAAAAGGCGGTCCGTCTGAGTTACCTGCTGGGGAACATAGCCTACCTGTTTCCAGCGGCGGAACTGCTTTTGCGGTTCGCCGAAAAGCCGGATGGTTCCCTCTGTGGGTTTTTGTAGGCCCAGCAGCAGGCGAACCAGGGTCGTCTTGCCGCCGCCGTTGGGACCGATCACGGCGCAATACTCCCCCTGCAATACCTTCAACGAAACGTCCGAAAGGATCGTCTGCCCGCCGACGCTGCATCCCAGGTGTTCCACCTCGAAAACGGCGGGTTCAAAGGTCATCGGCACTCCAATGCGTCATGCAGTTTCAAGAGGTTGGCATTCATCAGGCGAAAATAGTCCGCGCCGATCTCATCAGCGGTAATGTTCGCCAGCGGCTGAAGCACATCCACTCGCACTCCCGTCTCCGCTGCGAGCGACGCCACCAGCTTGTCACTGACGAACGGCTCGTAGAAGAGAGTCTTGATCCCGTGATCGCGTACCATATCCGTGAGTTGCGCCATCGTTTTCGCATTGGGCATCGTATCCGGGGAGAGTCCCGTGACGGCCTCTACATGGAAACCGTAACGCTCTGCAAGGTAGCCGAAGGCGTTGTGGCTGACGACGATCGTATCGAGCCCGCAGCCGCTCAGGCGTTTGCGGTAGAGGGCGTCAAGGGTCTCAAGCCGTTTGATATAGGCAGCACTGCGCGCCCGGACTTTCTCGGCATCCAGCGCAGGAAGCGTCGAAGTGAACAGTTGTTCTGATGCTTTCGCAAGCGCGATCATGTTGTCGATATCGAGCCAGTAGTGCGGATCGGCGCCGTGATGATCGTCGTCGTGCGTCTCTGCCGCTTCGTCGTGGTGCGCATCTCCCCCTTCGTGCAGCCGGACGTACCGGCTCATGTCCTTCGCGTTGCCGAAGGATTCGAAAGGTCCGGCCCAGGGTTCGAGGCCGGCATCGCTGTAGAGAAACAGCCGGCACTTCTCTACCCGGATCATATCCTGCGGCGTCGGTTCAAAGGTGTGAACATCCCGGCCGAACGGGATCAGCATCGCCACCTCGGCATCCTGCTCCAACAGGTGGCGGGCGATGTCATAGAGCGCAAACGTCGTCACGACGACATCCGCTTTGCCGGCCTGAACCTTTTTTGCGGGCACGGCGACCACCAGGGCCACCACCAAAACGATTAACAGTACCAGCAAAACAATGATCGCTTTTTTCAAAATCTCTCCACGGCTTTCTTCACCGAATTATAGCGAAGCTTCCCGTCCCATTAAAGAATGGGGTTTTTTTCGCTATAATTCGCCACTTTAAAGCGTATAATTAAGGATAACAATGACTTCTTTCTTGCTGATCGTCCAGATTGTACTGGTGATCCTGCTGACCATCGTCGTACTGCTGCAGAAGAGCTCCAGCATCGGCCTAGGAGCCTACAGCGGGTCCAATGAATCCATCTTCGGTGCCAAGGGTCCGGGAAGTTTCCTGGCAAAAACGACGTTCTTCTTCGGCTTTCTTTTCGTTGCCAATACGATTGCCCTGGGTTACTTCTACGCGCAGGCTGCCAACAAGTCCGTCGTCGATGAGATCGTCACACCGGTCACGGCGGCGGCTCCGGCTGCTGCGGAGAGTGAGGCTGCCCCTGCAGCCCCGGCTGCCGAAGCCAACGCCTCCAACTAATCCCGCCATGCGCAGCTTCCTGCTGACTGCGCTGCTGCCACTGGTACTCTTCGCGGACGCGCACATCTTTGTTTTCCACCGCTTCGGGGATGCGCGTCACGCCTCCACCAGCACCGCCATCGAGACCCTCCGCGCCGAATTCGACTACCTCAAGACGAACGGCTACAAGGTCATCCCCCTCTCCCGCCTGGCCAAAGCCCTGAAAGAGGGCGAACCTATCGACGACAAGTGGGTTGTGCTCACCATCGACGACAGCTACAAAAGCTTCTATGAGAACGGCCTGCCCCTGTTCAAAGCGTACGGCTACCCTTTTACCCTCTTTGTCTATGTTGCTGCGGCGGACAAGAACTACGGCGACTTCATGACCTGGGATCAGATCCGCGATACCGCACAGTACGGCGAGCTCGGCCTGCACGGCTACGGGCACCGCCATGAGTGCCACCTCGAGCCCTATATGCTCAAGGATGACACCGACAGAGGGCTGCGATCCTTCGCCAAAGAGCTCCGCCGCGTACCGCGTTACTACGCCTACCCTTACGGCGAATACAACCCCGAGGTCAAAGCGGGCATCGCCGCGCACGGTTTCGAGCTCATCCTCAACCAGAACAGCGGTGCCGTCAACGCGAACAGTGATCCGCACGACCTCGACCGGACGGCACTGACCGGGGATAATCTCATTGCGCAGAAACTGAAAATCGAACGCCTGGACACCGAGTGGATCGCCCCCCTTCGGTGGCCCAAAGATGGCAGATTAAAAGAAATACACGCTAAAATTGCACCGACATACCGCACGGCGGAGTACTATATCAGCGGCCATGAATGGGTGCGTGTTCCCGTTGAAAACGGCGAAATACGTGTCAAAACCGATGTTAGGCTCGAGTTGCCGCGCAGCCGGGTCTTTATCAGGGTCGGTCAGAAACAAGAAAGTATCATCTTAGTGAAGGAGTAAGAATGCTTGACGAAATCTATCAAGAGTGCGAGATGGATATGGAAGGTGCACTCGAGCACATGCAAAACCAGTTCAAGACTCTGCGTACAGGGAAAGTAACGACGCAGGTCCTTGACGGGATCAAGATCGATTATTACGGGGCGGCAACCCCGCTCTCCCAGGTGGCGACAGTCCTGGCAACGGATGCGACGACCATCACAGTCTCCCCGTGGGAAAAACCGCTGCTCAGCGCTATCGAATCCGCTATTGCCAAGGCGAACATCGGTGTCAACCCGAACAACGACGGCGAACAGATCAAGCTTTTCTTCCCGCCGATGACCGTTGAACAGCGCCAGGAAAGCGCCAAAAAACTCAAGAAAATGGGCGAAGACGCGAAAGTCGCCGTCCGTAACGACCGCCGCAAAGCGAACGACACGATCAAAAAGCTTGAGAAAGACAAAGAGATCACTGAAGACGACTCCAAACGTGCCCAGGACAATATCCAAAAGATCACGGACAAAATGGTGGCAAAGATTGATGATATCATCAAGCAAAAAGAACAAGCCATCATGACGGTGTAACGGTATGGATGTCAAACAGATCTACCTCGATGCCGATGCGATGCTTGAAGGCCATTTCAAGCTCAGCTCCGGCAACCATTCGCAGTTCTACCTCCAGTCCGCCAAAGTACTCGAGGACCCGAAAACGGCCATGAAACTGGCCAATGCCCTGGCCGAACAGATCAAAACCAGCGGCGTAAAGATCGATACGGTCTGCTCCCCGGCGATCGGTGGACTCATTGCCGGCTTCGCCCTGGCACAGGCGCTGGATGCCCGCTATATCTTTACCGAGCGCGTCGGCGGCGAGATGACGCTGCGCCGCGGCTTTGAGGTCAAAGAGGCTGAAACCATCCTCATCTGCGAAGATATTATTACCACGGGCGGTTCTGCAATGGAAGCGGCCGCTGCCGTCGAAGGGCTCGGAGCGAAGGTCGTCGCTTTCGCCGCCCTGGCCAACCGCGGTTTCTGCCGCCGCGAGCACAGCAGCATCGAAGCAAAACCGAACTGCAAACTCCCCGGCGACCTCCCCTTCTTCGCCCTGGCGGACTTCGACTTCGAGATGTACGCCCCCGAGGAGTGCCCGATGTGTAAGGCCGGCAGCGAAGCGATCAAGCCCGGCTCGCGCGAAAACTGACCGTCCCTCTTCCAGGCCGGAAATTTCTTTTTCCACGCCCTTCAAAAAAAGCTTTATTTAAGCCCGCTTCTACTATTATATAGAAAAATATATAATTAAAAATTATTATACATCACGCTGTGAATAACCTGTCTATTTTTTCATCGGTCGACGACGAATTACTTTGGGAAACGGGTTCAATGGCTGTTCAAAAAAGTATCCGCAATATGACTTCAACCCCTCTGTTTTCGGCCATGCGTTGCTTACTAATTATCACGTTATCGTTTTTGTCTGGGAAAGCAAGGGGAAAGGTAACGAAACGATATGTTCGTCACGACTGTGGAGCGCATGCAATCAACGTTGCTTCGTAAAATGTCTACGGTTCTGCACCTAAAAACGCCAAGCAGTTGGCGTTTTCTTTACGATGATTACATGACGAATATTGTCGGTGTAATCAGCGGGTACTTTTTCATTTTGCGATAGATATGCTTGCGTACGACCTGGCGCAAATCGTTCTCCATCGCTTTGGGATTTTCGATGATACCCGGTTTGAGGTTGGTGAGGAAGTGTTCCAGGACGTCTTCCATCTCCTGCGCGAACGCTTTGTCCTGCTTGTCCGGTACCAGGCCGAAACTGCTGACCTTCGGCTTGGAGATCAGGTGCGAATCCGCTTTGCTGACCTGGGCGATGATCATCACTATCCCCTCCGTCGCCATCTTCTGGCGGTCGATGACGATATCGTCTTCGATCAGGTTGTTGCTCTGGTTGTCGATGTAGGTCTTGCCGGACTTGACCGTTTTGACCTTGCGCATGTACTTCGGTGCGATTTCGACGCATTCGCCGTCGCTCATCAGGTAGATATTGCGCTCCGGTACCCCGCAGGCGATCCCCGTATCTTTGTGGCGCATAACGTGGTTGTATTCGCCGTGGATCGGGAGGAAGAACTTCGGCTGCACCAGGCGCAGCACCAGTTTCTGCTCTTCCGCACCGCCGTGACCAGAAACGTGGAGGTCACGGTCGCGGGCGACTTTGGCGCCGGCACGCTCGAGGTGGTTGAGCATCTGCGAAATAGAGCCTTCGTTCCCCGGGATCGCGCGGGAAGAGAGAATGATCAGGTCGTTCGGCTTAATCTTGATATGGCGGTGCTCG
>JACXUG010000011.1 GCA_014764065.1 Campylobacterales bacterium | reverse complement strand
CGGAGAACCCTGTTGTCGCCTATGTCGGCGACGGCAACAACATGACCCACTCCTGGCTGATGCTCGCCGCCAAGCTCGGCTTCGAACTGCGTGTGGCGACGCCGAAGGGGTATGAAGTCGACGCGGCGATCCTGGCGGATGCCATGGCGATGGCCGCACAGAGCGGTGCCGTCATCAAGGTCGGGAACGATCCGGAAGAGGCGATCGCCGGTGCGACGGTCGTGACGACGGATACCTGGGCCTCCATGGGGCAGGAAGACGAAAAAGAACAGCGCATACGCGACTTCGCCGGTTATATCGTCGACGAAGCGAAGATGGCGCTTGCCGAGAAAGACGCAATCTTCCTGCACTGCCTGCCCGCCTACCGCGGACAGGAAGTGAGCGAAGGGGTGCTCGAAGGGGCGCAAAGCGTTATTTTCGACGAGGCGGAAAACCGCCTGCATGCGCAAAAAGGATTGATGGTCTGGCTCGATCGGGCACGTTAAAATCTGTTTAATTGACTTTGGTGCTCCTTCACCCTATAATAGTTTTAATCATAAACTGTTAAAAAGGGACCAAGGTCATGAAACGTTTTGCCGCGACTCTCCTGACGTTTGCCGCTATCGGCGCCTCACTGTATGCTACGGAGGCTGCCCCCGAACTCAACTCTCAGTATTACGATTCGAGCAAGTGTGAAGCCTGCCATGCCACCATTGTCAATGAATAGGCCGGTTCCTATCACGCCAAATCACATTACAAACATGATGAGTACCTCCGTCAGTCGATGGAGTACTATGCCCGCAAAACGCGCAAACCGATCAACGCCCTAAGGGTCGAGTGCGCCGCCTGCCATAATCCCCGTGTTGCCGTGACAAAAAACGGATATCAATTAGCAGATCGACGTCCTGTGGAACCCGGTCGGTATCATGAGCGGTCCGATCGAGGATGCGAAGTCCCCGTACCATAAAACGCAGTATCGCGACTTCTTCGGCAAAGACCCCAAGCAGCTCTGTTTCGTCTGCCACGCCAACGACCGTTCAACGAAGGAGTTTGTTATTGCGAAGACGCAGCAAGAGTACAAAGATACACAGAAGCAGTGTACCGACTGCCACATGAGTCCGAAGAAAGAGGGGTTTGCATCGAACCTCCCGATCGACAATGGCAAACCGAAGAAGCGGATGGTCCGCGAGCACGGCTTTGTTGGCGCGCATACGAACTGGCTCTGGCAGGACGCCCTGGGGATTGAAGCGAAAAAGAGCGGGGACAGCTTTATCGTGACGCTCACCAATGAGAACCCGCACAATATCACGACGGGATTCGGCGCCAGGGAGCCGATCCTTGACGTCATCTACCGCAGCGGCTCAAAAGTCATCGAAACCAAGAGTATTTCGATGGCCCAGCACTATACGGACAAACGCGGCAAGCCGACCGTTCCGCACCTGGCGGCATCCGCGACCGAGGATATGTCGGTCCCGGCACGCGGTACCAAGACGTTCAAAGTCCCGATGGTCGAGGGAAGGGGGCAGGTGACATTCGAACTCCATTACCGCCTGGTGAATGATGAGATCAGGTCACTGCTGGAGCTTAAGCAGCCGCAGTGGAGCAAGAAGTTTATCAACCGCACTCTTTTTCCAACTTTACTGTAACCATTGTTCTTTCCTTATCGTGGTGTTTACTGCGGTAAAACTGCGGGTGCATCGGCTGTTCTACCGTGCCGGTTAAAGGGGCGGAACCCAGGTGGTGCGACTGGGGTGTGGGGTGGTCGTAGAGGGTGATGAGTGCGGTGTGATGAACGGCTCAGCCATTCATCGCCAGGTTGATGGTCATTTCGTTGTCCGCCGTTTCAGTGACGCGGAAAACGTGTTTCTGGCAGAAGGTCTCGTTCATATCCGCGCAGAGCTCCTGGGCATACAGGAGGGCGTCATCCTTGCTTTCAAAGGTCTTGACCGCTTCATAGTCCGAACGTTTGAAGCATCCGCACTCTTTTTCCATTTTAACTGTGATCATTTCTCTATCCTCAATGAAATTCAGGAGCAGCATTCTACAGAGGATGGTTTAAGTGGGAGTAAAAAATTGCAGTCAGGTCGCCCGGGGTGGGCGCGGCGTCAGTATGCGGCGCCGGTGACGCTGCGGACTTTCTCTGTGATTTCACGGGCGGCTTCGCAGGCCTTGGCCGCACCGGCTTTGAGGATATCGCGGACCTCGTCCTGGTGCGCTTCGTAGTAGGCACGTTTTTCGCGGTAGGGGCGGAAATATTCCCAGATGACTTCGGCTAGGTAGAGCTTGAAGTGGCCGTGCCCTTCGCCGCCGCGTTCATAGCGCTCCTGAAGCGCGAGGCACTCATCCTCGTCGAGGAAGAGCTTGGCGATATTGTAGACGTTGCATCCGCGCCACTCTTTGGGTTCCTCCATCGGGACGGCTTCGGTGACGATCTTTTTGATCGTCTTGAGCTGCGCCTTCTTATCGCCGAAGATTTTGATCGTGTTGCCATAGCTTTTGCTCATCTTCTGGCCGTCGATGCCGGGGACCGTTGCAACGTTGTCGTCGACGCGGAATTCGGGCAGTTTCAGGATATCGCCGTAGGCGTTGTTGAAACGGATGGCGATATCACGGGCGATCTCGACGTGCTGGATCTGGTCTTTACCGACGGGAACGACGTCGACGTCGTACAGCAGGATGTCCGCCGCCATCAGCACCGGGTAGGCGAAGAGGCTGTGGTTGGCGGAAATGCCTTTGGCCACCTTGTCTTTGTAGCTGTGAGCACGCTCGAGCAGTCCCATTGGGGTGAAGGAAGAGAGAAACCAGTAAAGCTCGAGGACCTCTTTGACGTCGCTCTGGACCCAGAAGGTCGATTTTTCCGGGTCGATGCCCAGGGCGAGAAAATCGGTGGCAGCCTGCATCGTCAGTTCGGAAAGGCGCCGGCCGTCCTGGACCGTCGTCATGGCGTGATAGTTGGCGATAAAGGCAAAAACCTCGTTCTCCGCCTGCGAATCGACCATGGCTTTGATCGAGCCGAAATAGTTGCCGATATGCAGGTCACCGGAGGGCTGGATGCCCGTAAAAACTCTCATTGTTTCTCCTCTTTTAGTCGCGGCATTATAGCGTAAGAGGTTGAAAAGGGGCGCGGCGCCCCTTGGACGGCGGAATATTTGATATCAATTTAGATATCTTCTGTTATACTCTTTTTATCCCAAAAAAAAGGATTTTCGATGAATACTCCTATTCGCACAAAAGATATTACCCTGACGGACAACACCCGCGACCACGTTCAAAAAGCCAAAGAACAGTTTATGAAATTCGGACTCGATATTACGACGATAAATGTACTTCTGAGCAAAGTGAAAAACGGCGTTGAAGCGGAATTTGACATTCATATCGCCCACAACACGCCTGTCGTCATTACACAGCAGGACGACGATCTTGATGCAGCGATCGATATGGCCGTTGAGCGTGCGAACAAGGCGCTCCGCCGTCTGCATGACAAACTCAGATCCCACCGCGGTCCCGGCCTAAAAGACCTCGAGCTCCAGGAGGCCTAAGGGTCATGGAAAAGCGCAAAGTGGTTTGCCCCCACTGCGGGCAGGTTAATGCCGTCCCGGTCAAAGAGGCCTACGCCAAGGCCAATTGCGGCCACTGCAGACACTCCCTCCTCGACACGAAACCCATCGCCCTCGATCCAACCGCCTTCGACAACCAGATCGCCAACAGCGACATCCCGGTCATCGTCGATTTCTGGGCACCGTGGTGCGGCCCCTGCCGCATGATGGCCCCGGCGTTCGAGGAAGCGGCCTCCTCCTTTGCGCTGAAAGCGCGTTTCGCGAAGGTCAATACGGAAGAGCAGCAGATGCTGGCCTCGCGCTTTCACATCCAGTCCATCCCGACACTGATCGTCTTCAAAGGGGGGTGGGAAGTCGACCGGGTTTCCGGCGCCCTCAGCGCCGAACAGCTCCGGCAGTGGGTCGGACGTTTTCTCTGATATAATGCTGCCCCATGAAACGGGGCATGACATTGAAACTACTTCTTCTACTTCTTTTTACCTTGACACTGGCAGCGGCAGACAATAATGTGACTTCGGATGTACGGGAATGGTCCGTACGCGTCGGATACGGTTATTCCGATGAGAGCGACCTGGGAGAGATCATCTCCATGATGGGCGACCAGCACCCAGCGGGAACCTCGGCCGGCTGTGTCGAACTGGGGTACCTTTTTTCGCAGGATAGCTGGGGTCTTCCCCTTGATTTTTACCTCAAAGGGGGATTGAACCGTTTCTTCGAGAACGGCCATCAGCCCGACTTTATGGAGGTCACCTTCTATATCAAGGCCTACTGGAACTTCCGGCCGTGGGAACGGACGATCCGGCTGGGCTTCGGAGAAGGGGCCTCCTATGCCTGGGGCATCCCCTATGTCGAGAAGCTTGAGGCGCAGGCCGAAGGCGATCACAACTCCCGCTTTCTCAACTACCTCGACATCTCCCTCGATTTCGACCTGGGACGAATGGTCCGCTACCGGCCGCTTTACAATACCTATGCCGGGTATGCCCTCAAACACCGATCGGGCATCTACGGCGCGATCAACGGCGTCCGCCGCGGCGGATCGAACTACAACCTCTGGTATGTCGAACACAACTTTTAGGAGATTATAGATGGAATACTATAACTGGATTCTCGCCTTTCACGTCATGAGTCTGATCAGCTGGATGGCCGTGCTGTTTTATCTGCCGCGCCTCTTTGTCTACCACACCGAACATGCGGGCAATGCCGGCTTTGTCGAGGTCGTCAAGATCCAGGAGTACAAGATCTACCATTATATCGGCGTACCGGCGATGTGGGCGACGATCCTCAGCGGCGGGGCGATGATCGCACTGAACCCCGGACTGTTTCACAGCGGCGGCTGGCTGCATGCGAAATTGACGGCGGCCCTGCTGCTGATCGTCTATCATTTCACCCTCGGACGGTATGTCAAAGCGTTTAAAGAGGATAGCTGCACCAAGAGCGGCAAGTTCTTCCGCGCTTATAACGAAGTTCCGACGCTGCTGATGATTTTCATCGTCATTATGGTCGTCGTTAAGCCTTTTTGAAGACTGCGTTATAATTCCAATCACTTAATTAGATGGAAACTGAATGAAAAAACTAGCCATTATCGGCCGTCCGAACGTAGGGAAAAGCTCCTTTTTCAATCGTCTGCTGAAAGAACGGGATGCCATTACGTCGGAGATGGCGGGGACGACGCGCGACGTCAAAAAACGCGTTGCCACGGTCCTTGATCGGGAGGTAGAAGTGCTCGATACCGGCGGTCTGGACGAAGGAAGCGAACTCTTTGACAAGGTGCGCGAAAAGTCGATCGCGGCCGCCAAGCAGGCGGACATCATTCTGTTCATGGTCGACGGCAAAAACCTGCCGATCGAAGAGGACAAAAAGCTCTTCCACGAACTCGAAGCGATGGGCAAAAGCATGGCCCTGGTCGTTAACAAGATCGACAACGACAAGATGAAAGAGAAGGTGTGGGAGTATTACGAATTCGGCACCCAGACCATCTTCGGCATCTCCGTCTCCCATAACCGCTCCATCAACCCGCTGCTTGAGTGGATTGCCAGGCAGCTGCCATATATTCCCAAGGCCGAGGAGCTGGTAGCGTCGGAGCCGGATATGATGGATGAGTTTGACGATTTGCTTGACGCGTACATGGACGAGGACGAAGAGGCTTCGATCTACGACGAGAATGACGAAATGAAAGAGAGTGACGAAGACCCGAACCATATCAATGTGGCGATCATCGGCCGGGTCAATGTCGGAAAGAGCTCCATGCTCAACGCCCTGCTGGGGGAAGAGCGTTCCGTCGTCAGCGCCGTCGCCGGGACGACCATCGACCCCATCGACGAAACGGTCGCACGCGATGACAAGACTATCACCTTTATCGATACGGCCGGTATCCGCAAACGCGGGAAGATCGAGGGGATCGAACGCTATGCCCTCTACCGGACGCGCACGATGCTCGAACGGGCCAATCTCGCCCTGCTGGTACTTGATGCTTCCGAGCCGTTCACCGACCTTGACGAGAAGATCGCCGGCCTCATCGACGAGAACCGCCTGGCCTGCATGATCGTGCTCAACAAATGGGACAAGGCGCCCAAAGATGAATACGATAAGATCGTCCAGCAGGTGCGCGACCGCTTCAAGTTCCTGCACTACGCCCCGGTCATTACCGTTTCGGCTCTGACGAAGCAGCGCATCCACAAGCTCTACGAGATGATCATCCAGATCAATGAGAATTATTCGCAGCGTATTACGACGTCGCGCTTGAACGAAGCGCTGGGCTTTGCGATGCGCAAACACCCTATTCCGTCCATGAACGGGCAGATGATCCGCATCTACTACGCGACGCAGTACGCCACGCGCCCGCCGCAGATCGCACTCATCATGAACAAGCCCAAGGGCCTGCACTTCACCTACCGCCGCTTCCTCGCCAACCAGCTGCGCGAGGTCTTCAATTTCGAGGGGACCCCGCTGCTCTTCAAAGTGAAGAAGCGGGGCGAAAAGTAGGGCTCAACCCGCTGCCAGAAGCAGCGGCTCTTCTTCGACCTGCTGCTGGTGGAAGTGCAGCAGTTTCCACTCTCCCTCCATCGTCTCCACCACCGCCGTACATGACTCTACCCAGTCGCCGCAGTTGAGGTAGTGTACCCCGTCGATATCCCGGTTCTCCGCTTTGTGGATGTGCCCGCAGATCACCCCGTCGAATTCCCGCCGCTTCGCCTCAGATACGAGTACCTGTTCGTAATCGTCAATAAACATGACCGCCTTTTTGACGCTCTGCTTGGCGAAGTTTGAAAGGGACCAGAACCGTTTGTACCCGATCAGACTCCGGATACGGTTGATGGGTTTGTTGAGCTTGAGCAGCATCTCGTAGCTGATATCGCCGAACTTTGCCAGCCACTTCTTTGTCATCGTGATGCTGTCGAAAAAGTCGCCGTGGGTGACAAGGTACTCCCGCCCGTCGGCAGCGGTAAAGTGGTATTCGTTGGTGACCTCGATATTGTCCCCCAGGGTCAGGGGGAGAAAAGAACGGACAAATTCGTCGTGGTTGCCGAGCACGTAGACGATCCTGGTTCCCTTGCGGGCACGGCGCAGCAGCTTCTGAATGACATCCGAGTGCTCCTGCGGCCAGCTCCAGCGGCGGCGCAGCGCCCAACCGTCGATGATGTCGCCGACAAGAAAGAGCTGCTCGCATTCGAAATCGCGGAAAAATTCGAGCAGGGCGTCGGCTTGGGAGTGGCGGGACCCCAGGTGGATGTCGGAGAGAAAGACGGAACGGTATCGCGTGGCGCTGTTATCCATTTGTGTCACTTTGGTTTGGTTTGTGAAACCATACTCCACCATAATTGCGAAATGGATACAAAGGTATTACTGATCAGCGACACGGTCTACGACGCTAACGGGGTGTCGCGGTTTATCCAGGACATGGCGGCACAGTCGCGCCAACGGGACGGCCGCTTTTCGGTGCTGAGCTCGTCCCCGCTGGGCGAAGAGACGTCCGAGAGCAATATCGTCAACATCCGGCCTTTCTGGTATGTCCGCATGCCCTTTTACCGGGAGCAGTACCTCACTATCGTACCGCCGTGGATGCAGATGTACCGCTACGTTAAAGCGGCATCCCCGGACGTCATCCACATCTCGACGCCGGGGCCGCTGGGGATCTGCGCGATGCTCATTGCCAAGCGGTGCGGTATCCCCGTGGCAGGGACCTACCATACGGATTTCCCCTCCTATATCCGCAAACAGATGAAACTGAAGCTGGCCGAAGCGGTGACGCGGAGGTTCATGCGTTTCTTTTTTCACCGCATGCAGCGGGTCTTCTCCAGGTCGCAGCACTACATGGCAGTGTTGGAAGATGAACTGAACATGGAGGCGCGGAAGTTGCGTTTCCTGCCGCCGGGGAGTAATACGGAGCGCTTTTCGCCTCTGCACCGGGATGCATCGGTCTGGCCCCGCTTCGACATCCGCTCCGACAGCCTGAAGATCCTCTACGTCGGGCGGCTCAGCGTCGAGAAGAACTTCCTCTTCGTCGTCGACCTTTTCGAAGCGCTTCAGCGTACCTGCGACGTGCCGCTCTCCCTGATCGTCGTCGGGGAGGGGGCCCTGGCCGAGAGCGTGAGCCGGCGGCGCAACAGCCATATCCATCTGCTGGGCCTGCAGGGCGGCCAGGACCTCTCCGCGCTCTATGCCTCATCGGACCTGATGCTCTTCGCCTCCGTCACCGAAACGCTGGGGCAGGTCGTGATGGAGGCCCAGGCTTCCGGGCTTCCCTGCATCGTCAGTGATCAGGGGGGCGTGACCGATACCGTTGAACACGGCATAACAGGCTACTGCCTCTCGGTGGCAGATATGTCAGCATGGATGGACGCCGCATTGAAGCTGATTGCCGATAAAGGGCTGCGCGAACGTATGGGCAGAGCGGCACATGCAAAGATGCAGGGGCGTTCGATCGCACAGACCTATGAGCGCTTTATGCAGGCGCATGATGAAATCATTAAGAGTTAAGAGTTAAGAAGGCCTGCCGGAGCTGGTGAGGGGTGCACGCGAAGCGCCAAGAGCGCAAAGCGCTGGAGCTTTCCGCTGAGGATGAAGCGTAGCGGAATTTTGCCACGTCGTGAGGAGACAACTCAGCGTCAGCGCGGTCGAAGGGGCGTCTGCTCCTTCGACGTACCGAAGGTGTGGCTTAGAGCTCTTCGGCGTGTTTTGCGAGGTATTCGGCAACACCGGCAGTGTCGGCTTTCATACCTTCGTCACCCTTGTTCCAGCCGGCCGGGCAGACCTCGCCGTGCTCGTTGGTGAAGAGCATCGTGTCGACCATACGCAGCATCTCGTCGATGTTACGGCCGAGCGGCAGGTCGTTGATGACCGCGTGGCGGACCGTACCGTCAGTGTCAATCAGGAAAGAGCCGCGCAGTGCGACGCCGCCGTCGAGCAGGACGTCGTATGCTCTGGAGATCTCTTTGGTGAGGTCGGCGACGAGCGGGTAGCGGACCTGGCCGATACCACCGTTTTCAACCGGTGTGTTCTTCCACGCTAAGTGGCTGAACTGGGAGTCGATGGAGACGCCGATAACATTGACGCCGCGATCCTGGAACTCCTGGAGACGGTGGTCAAACGCGATGATCTCTGACGGGCAGACGAAGGTGAAGTCCAGCGGGTAGAAGAAGAGAACAGTCCCTTTTTCGCCGAAGTTTTCGTAGAGGTTGAAGTTGTTGACGATCTGGTTGTCGCCGAGGACGGCAGTAGCGGTGAAGTCCGGTGCTTTTTGTGTAACGAGCATGTGTGAAACTCCTGTTTTTGGTCTAAACGCACGACTGAAACCATGTGGAACGTTTCAGCCGTGCGCTTAATGGCGCACATTCTATTCAAATACTCTTTTAAAAAAAATTATCGTTTATAAAAGCCGGAGTCTCTTTAAAAACTCTTTAGATATACTTCGATGATTTTTAGCTTTTTGCTATCTTTGCATTGTCTGGGCACTTCATGAGCCCCCCCGG
Organism: Campylobacterales bacterium; assembly: GCA_014764065.1. Lineage (GTDB taxonomy): Bacteria > Campylobacterota > Campylobacteria > Campylobacterales > Sulfurimonadaceae > Thiomicrolovo. The sequence continues at coordinate 14,722 of JACXUG010000011.1, read as the reverse complement.
AAAGCGGGGTTTTTGAAGTGCCCAATTTTCATAAATAAAGGAAAGATGTGTCTAAAGAGTATATTTTTACTTCCGAATCCGTCACTGAAGGACATCCGGACAAGATGGCCGACCAGATCAGCGATGCGATCTTAGACGATATTATTTCAAAAGATCCCACTTCCCACGTTGCCTGTGAAACCCTCGTTTCCAATGGATTCTGTGTTATCGCCGGTGAATTGAAGACCCACGCGTATGCCCCGATGCAGGATATCGTACGCCGTGTCGTCAAAGAGATCGGCTATACGGACTCCACCTACGGGTTCGATCACCGTTCTGCCGCGGTCCTCAACGCGATCGGCGAGCAGTCCCCGGAGATTGACCAGGGCGTCTCCCGCGAAGGGGGGCAGATCGGTGCCGGTGACCAGGGGCTGATGTTCGGGTACGCCTGCCGCGAAACCGACGTATTGATGCCGCTGCCGATCTATCTGGCTCACCGTATTACGGAGCGGCTGGCCGAGGTGCGCAAAGAGGGGATTATCCCCTACCTGCGTCCCGACGGGAAGGCTCAGGTCAGTGTCCGTTACATCGACGGCAAACCCGTCAGCGTTGAAACGGTCGTCGTCTCGACGCAGCACCATGAGAACATCCCGCAGGAGCAGATCCATAAGGATGTGATCAATGAGGTCATCAAGCATGTCATCCCGGCCGATCTGCTCAGCGCGGATATTGTCTATCACATCAACCCGACCGGTTCCTTCGTTGTCGGGGGACCGCAGGGTGATGCCGGACTGACCGGTAGAAAGATCATTGTCGATACCTACGGCGGTTCCTGCCCGCACGGCGGCGGTGCGTTCAGCGGCAAAGACCCGACCAAGGTCGACCGTTCCGCGGCCTATGCGGCGCGCTATGTCGCCAAGAACCTGGTGGCTTCCGGGGCCTGCGAGCGCGCGACGATCCAGGTCGCTTACGCCATCGGCGTCGTCGAGCCGATCTCGATCATGGTCGATACCCACGGCACCGCCGTCGTCTCCGAAGAGAAGATCGAAGCGTGCGTCCGCGAACTCTTCGACCTGACGCCCAAGGGCATTATCGAGACCCTTGATCTGCTGCGTCCGATCTATCGGAAAACGGCGGCGTACGGCCATTTCGGCCGCGAACTCCCCGAATTTACCTGGGAGAAGAGCGACAAAGCCGAAGCAATCCGCTCCTACCTCGGACTTTAAGCCGAGACTGCACGGGAATAGGCGGTGCCGAAAGGACCGCTTTTCCCCGTCATATACGCCGTTTCACCCCATTTGCCTGTTACCAATCTTCAGCCTCTTTTTTGCCATATCATTTCAGCCCGTTTTTTTAGGAATCATTAAAGTTCTTTCGCTAAACTTTTTTCACATCTACCATAATTGAAGGAGAAAATATGGCAGTATTGATTAACGACACATGTATCAACTGCGGTGCCTGTATTGACGAATGTCCGGTTGAGGCGATCGTAGACGAGGATGATAACCCGACGGGTGAAGAGATCTACTACGTTTACGGTGACAAGTGTGTCGAATGTGTTGGCCATCATGATGAGCCGGCATGTGCGACTGCGTGTCCGACAGAGGGATGTATCACATGGGATGCTGTCGGCGAAAGCCCGTCTCACCGTGATGATGTGACTGACGATATGCGCAGCAACCACGTTCCGGTTGTTGAATAATCACGCATAAAGATATGCTTTGCACCTTTTGGTGCAAAGTCTTTTCTTCTTTTCAAATATTCCCCATAATAGAACGATAAGCTTAAACAGAATATGATCTTTTTTTGCTATAATTCCAACCTATTTTTGACTACTATAGGAGATACCGAATGGAACAAACACTTTCCATCATTAAGCCGGATGCCGTAGCGAAGGGTGTTGTCGGCAAGATTCTTGATCGTTTTGAAAGCAATGGTCTGCGCATTGCAGCGACGAAGATGCTTCAGCTTTCCCGCAAAGACGCTCAGGATTTCTATGCTGTTCACAAAGAACGCCCTTTCTTTACTGACCTGGTTGAGTTTATGGTCAGCGGACCGGTGGTAGTCAGCGTTCTTGAAGGTGAAAACGCCGTAGCCAAAAATCGTGACCTGATGGGCGCGACAAACCCGCAGGAAGCAGCACCGGGCACCATCCGCGCTGATTTTGCGGAAAACATCGATGCCAACGCGGTTCACGGCAGCGACTCTCTTGAGAACGCTGAGATCGAAATTCGTTTCTTCTTCGCTCAGAGAGAGATCTCCTAACGCAGATGAACATCCTGTTTCGTCGCATTACGGCCGACCCTCATCCTTTCGTTCTGGAGAAGAACGGCGTGCGGTTTGAGGGGACGCTTCGCAAGTATCGCAGCGCTCTAGTACTGCTCGAAGCGACGATGCAGGGGAGTCTTGACGTAGATTGCTATCTCTGCGGCGATTCCTTTGCTATAATGCCGGATGAAAAAGTCGAATTTCTGATTTCTGACGGTGTTTTTCATGGTCAGGATGAGACGTATGATGTTGTCGAGATGCATGGCGATGCCATCGATCTTGACGAAGTGCTCGATTCGGAAATCGCTTTGATCGAAAGTGATTACCATGCCTGCCCCAAATGCAGGTAATCTACAAAGAAAGGAAATAACATGGCAGTACCTAAGAGACGCGTATCTCACACGCGTGCAGCAAAACGCCGCACCCACTACAAAATCAAACTGGCACGTCCGGTCAAAGAGAGTGACGGCACTTACAAAATGCCGCACCATGTCAATCCGACAACTGGCGAGTATAAATAATTGAAGGTCAAAATCGCGATTGACGCGATGGGTGGGGACTTCGGTCCCGAGCCTATTGTCAAAGGAACGATTGAGGCACTGAAGCACTACCGTTTTGAGCCGATCCTTGTCGGAAAGAAAGAGGAGATTTTGCCTTTGATTCCGGGCGGGTTCAAAGACAAGATTTCGATTGTCGAAGCGGCGGATGTCATCGCGATGTCCGATGCGGCGACCGATGCGCTCAAGCGCAAAGAGAGCTCCATCTTCAAGGCGGTTGAACTCGTGCGCAACGGCGAGGCGGACGGTGTCGTCTCCGCCGGACACAGCGGGGCGACGATGTCCGTGGCGACCCTGCGCCTGGGACGCATCAAGCATGTTCTGCGTCCGGCACTGGTCACCCTGATGCCGAACAAGAAGAAAAAGCGCACTGTGCTCCTGGACGTCGGCGCCAATGTCGACTGCAAACCTGAGCATCTGGCGCAGTTTGCCGTGATGGGAAGCTGTTACGCGCACGATATGTGGGCGATCAACCTTCCGACCGTCGGTCTGCTGGCCAACGGCGAGGAGGAGACCAAGGGCAACGACGTCACCAAGGGCGCTTTCCAGCGCCTTCGGACGATGAAAGGGTTCGTCGGCAACGTCGAGGGACGCGATATCTTCAACGGCACCGTTGACGTTGTCGTATGTGACGGTTTTATCGGGAACCTCGTTCTCAAATCTTCCGAGGGGGTCGCCAGTACGATTACCCACCTGATCAAGGACTATATCCGCAAATCCCCCATCGCGATTACGGGGGCGCTGCTGATGCGCAAGGTCTTCAAGCTCCTGAAAAAGGAGCTCGATTACGCGGAGGTCGGCGGAGCGCCGCTGATCGGGGTCAAGGGGTGTGTGATCGTGAGCCACGGCAAAAGCAACTCCAAAGCGATTAAAAACGCGATCAAACAGGCGATCGACTTTGTCGACACAGGCGTCAATGTTCATATTGAACGGGCCTTGGATGACGCCGTCAACAAAGGATAATCCATGTACGCAGCTTTTCGTTCCATCGGGGCATACGTCCCCGAACGCATTCTGACCAACGCCGATCTGGAAAAAATGGTCGATACGTCCGACGAGTGGATTACGAAGCGTACGGGTATCAAAGAACGCCATATTGCAGCGGAGAACGAGTTTACCAGCGATATGGGCGCTAAAGCGGCTGCACAGGCGATTGAACGTGCAGGGATTGCCAAAGAGGATATCGACCTCGTGATCTGTGCGACGATTTCGCCGGACTACTTCAACATGCCTTCAACCGCCACGATTATTTCGGCAAAACTGGGACTGCCACAGGTAATGGCCTTCGATATCTCCGCGGCCTGTACCGGCTTTGTCTATGTCGTGAGCATGGCCAAGGCCTTTATCGAGTCGGGGATGAAGAAGAACGTGCTCGTGATTGGGGCAGAGAAGCTCAGCGCGATTACCGACTACACGGACCGCACCACCTGTATCCTGTTCGGAGACGGTGCCGGCGCGGCGGTGATCAGTGCGACAGAGAACAAAGCCGAAGCGATCCTCGATGTGCACACCGGGGCTGACGGCACCTACGCCGACCTGCTGATGACGCCGAACGGCGGAACAGGCTCTGCCCACGACGCCCTGGACGCGGAAGTGCAGACCGGCTGCTTTATGCAGATGAAAGGAAACGAGACCTTCAAGATCGCGGTCCGCACCCTGACCAACGACGTCAAGGCGATCCTGGCCGAAAACAATATGAGTGCCGACGATGTCAAACACTTCGTACCGCACCAGGCGAACTACCGCATCATCAAAGCCGTCGGTGACGCCCTGAACCTGCGCGACGAGCAGGTTGTGCTGACGGTCCATAAATACGGCAATACGTCCGGATCATCCATTCCCATCGCGATCAACGACCTTTATGAGAGCGGCAAGCTTGAAAAAGGCGATATGATGCTGCTCGATGCCTTCGGCGGCGGACTGACATGGGGAAGTGCACTGGTCCCGTTTGCGGGACCGGCATCCGTGTGATTAACCCCTGGGAGATCGGACAGGGAAGAGGCTATATGGTTTACGCAGCGATCGGACTTTCACTACTCTTCGTTTTTCTGTTCATTGCGTTTAACGTCCGTTCGAACCACTGGCGCAACCGTCGCAAAAAACAGCGCCGTGAGCTCCATGACCGCCGCGTCGGACTAGAAACCCCTCGTCACAAAAAGCGCCGCGCGGAAGAGCACCTTGGCTAGAGTTGACCTCCCCCTTCTTTTCATAGAGATCCACGACAGCGAAGTCCCTTGGCTTAAGATCTTCGTGCGCCGCAGCGTACGCGAATTCAGCGAATGCACGGCCGAAGAGAAAACGGCGATCTGGGACGCCCTTGACGTGATCGAGCGGGAGATGCTTGACTACTATCGCCCCGAAAAGATCAATATCGCCTCTTTCGGCAATATGCTTCCGCAGGTACACTGGCACATTATGGCCCGTTTCAAAGAGGACAGCTACTTCCCCGAGCCCATGTGGGGGCCGCGGCAGCGCGAAGGCGTGCTCGCGCTGCCGCCGATGGAGCCCTTCCTTGAACGCGTCAGCCGTAAACTCCTCCCCTAATCCTGACTTCATCTCTTTTTTGTTAGAATAGGACGAAAACGACATAAAGGATAGTTTTGCACCGTTTTCACCCCTATCCGGTCAGACTGGACGGAATGGACCCAAAGGGGACGCGTGAGGCGATCCGTCATGATTTCCTAGCAGCTTTTTCACTTTTTGAATCCCTCTTCGACCTGTTGAAAGACGAGAGCGTCTTTTACCGGCACTCCGAACCGACCCGCCACCCGATGATCTTCTATTTCGGGCACACGGCCACGTTTTATATCAATAAGCTTGTGCTCGCGCAAGTGATCGTTAAGCGGATCAACCCGGATTTTGAATCGCTCTTCGCGATCGGCGTGGACGAGATGGCCTGGGACGATATGGACAATGCCCGCTATAACTGGCCGGCTGTCGATGCGGTCTGGGCATACCGCGCCAGGGTCAAAGCAGTGGTCCTGGAGCTGATCGATACCCTTCCGCTGCAGCTGCCCATAACGCAGGAGAGCCCTTGGTGGGTCATCCTGATGGGAATCGAACACGAGCGCATCCATATCGAAACGTCCAGCGTGCTGCACCGCCAGATGCCGCTGGAGTTTGTCAAACCGTCCGCCGCTTTTCGCTATTGCGAGGAGTACGGTGATGCACCGCAAAACGGTATGGTCGCCATCACGGGTGCTACGGTTCATCTGGGCAAAATGAAATCGGACCCCTATTACGGCTGGGATAACGAATACGGAAGTACAGCGGAAACCGTGGCAGATTTCCGGGCATCCCGGATGCTGGTCAGCCACGGGGAGTACCTCGCTTTCGTCGAAGCGGGCGGGTATGAAAATAGTGATTACTGGGACGAAGAGGGCGCGGCCTTCCTCGAACGCAGCGGTGTGAAACATCCCCCCTTCTGGGTACCCAGGGAAGGGGGTGGCTACAGCCTCCGGCTGCTGGACCGGGAGATCGACCTGCCGATGAACTGGCCGGTGGAGGTGAACTGCCTCGAGGCGCAGGCCTTCTGCCGTTTCAAAAGCGCACAGGAGGGGCGGCATTTCCGCCTGCCGACCGAAGCCGAGTGGGTGCGGATGCTTGAGACGTCCGATGTGCTGGACGGTGAACGGTTTGACGATGCCAAAGCGAATATCAATTTCAATCATTTCGCCTCCTCCGTCCCCGTCGACACCTTTTTACAGGGCGGACTGTTCGATGTCGCCGGGAACGTCTGGCAGTGGACGTCAACCCCCATTGGCGGTTACGAAGGGTTCGAACCGCATCCGGTCTATGACGATTTTTCCACGCCGACCTTCGACGGCAAGCACAATCTGATGAAGGGCGGATCGTGGGCCTCGACGGGGAACGAGACCCTGCGGCACTCCCGTTACGCCTTCCGACGTCACTTCTACCAGCACGCGGGCTTCCGCTGCGTCGAGGCCGACGCCCTGACCGATAGCATGCCGGAGAACATCTACGAGACGGACAGCCTGGTGGCGCAGTACTGCGAATTCCAGTACGGGCCGGAATATTTCGGCGTGAAGAACTTTGCACGCAGCTGTGCGGAGTATGCCATCGAGTTCAGTGCTTCCACTCTCCGGAAACGGGCATTGGATCTCGGATGTGCGACGGGACGTGCCGCTTTCGAACTGGCGAGGGTCTTCGACGATGTCACCGGGGTCGACTTCTCCGCCCGCTTCATACAGGTCGCGGCGGCGCTGAAAGAACGGGGCGAAATCGCCTATGAAAGGGTAGAGGAGGGAGATGTCACGACCCGCCAGCTGCACACGCTCGAAGAGTTCAGCCTGCAGGAGGCGGCCCGTCATGTACAGTTCTGGCAGGGGGATGCCTGCAACCTCAAGGCGCATTTCGCCGGCTACGACCTGATCATGGCCACCAACCTGATCGACCGCCTCTATGAACCGGAACGTTTTTTAGGTACGGTGCATGAACGGCTCAACGAGGGGGGCATTCTCGTGCTGACATCACCGTACACCTGGCTGGAGGAGTATACGAAAAAACCCAACTGGATAGGCGGTTATTATGACGGGGAGGGGAAGGCGGTCGACGGGCTTACGGGGCTCAAGGCGATCCTCTCGGCGCATTTTGAGCTGCTGGAGAGCTTTGACGTTCCCTTCGTGATCCGCGAAACGGCGCGCAAATACCAGCATACGCTCTCGCAGATGAGCGTATGGAAAAAACGCTAAGCCAGTAATTCGGCCGCGACTTCGAACTGGTTGGCCATCATGAGGTGCACTTTCGGGTGCAGAGCCATGATGTCGTCGAAGAGCTGCTTGCTCAGGTCGAAGCCGATCTTGTAGGCGTCGTCCGCATCCTTCGCGCCGCCGAGGGCCTCGAGCCAGGAGGGTGGGACGTGGATCCCCGGGACATGGGCATCGAGAAACTGGGCCGTGCGCAGTTTCGTAATGGGGAAGAGCCCGAGGACAAGTTGGGCGGATGTGCCGTGTCTTCTGTTGGCGTCCTCCATGAGTTCGAGCAGAACCTTTGCATTGTCGAGGTCGAATACCGGCTGGGTGATGATGCCCTGCGCCCCGTGCTCGACTTTTTTGGCCATCTTCTTGTAGAGGCTTTTGGGGTTGCGGGAGAAGGAGTTGACGACGGCAAGGGGGAGGATCGGTTTCGGGGCGACGGTGAATGCCTTATCCTCGAGGTCGGTGCCTGCGTTAAAAGCGGCGATGATGTCCAGCAGAAGGGTACTGTCGCTTTCAAACACCCCTTTTGCCTCTCTCTGGTCGGAGCTCTTGGCCGGGTCTCCGGTGAGGGCCAGGATGGCGCGGACGCCGGCCTCGTTGGCGCCGAGCAGGTCGCTTTGCAGGGCGATACGGTTGCGGTCGCGCATGCTCATGGTCGCGAGGACCGGTTTGCCGAAGCGCTGCTGCATAAGGGCGGCGGCGAAGAGGGCGTTGTATTTCAGCTTTGCCAGCGGGTTGTCGGTCGTGCTGAACGCATCGACGCGTTCATGCAGACCGAGAGCTTCGAGTTTATCGATGACGGGGGCAAAGGAGGCGGAGTGCGACGGTGTCGTCTCGAGACTGACATAACGTCCGTTTTTTAGCTTTGCTTCCAGTGCGTCAAACACGATCTACCCCTGCGGTGCGATATAATGGCGCCATTATAACCAAGGGTGCGTAAAGGAGAGATATGCGGCTGTGTGTGTTTGATTTTGACTCGACGTTGATGGACGGAGAGACCATCGACTTTTTAGCCGAGGCGCTGGGAATCGGCGAAGAGGTCGCCGCCATCACGGAGCGGGCCATGAACGGGGAGCTTGACTTCTTCGAGAGCCTCCAGCAGCGGGTCAAGCTGCTCAAAGGGCTGGATGTGGAGACCGTGGAGCGTATCAGCCGCAATCTTCCCTATATGCCGGGTGCCAAAGAGACGATCGCGGCATTGAAAGCCGAGGGGATCACCGTGGTCTGTTTCAGCGGCGGGTTCCGGACGGCGACCTCCTACGCCAAAGATATCCTTGGCTTTGATGCGGATTTCTCCAATGCGCTGCACGCCAAAGAGGGCAAACTGACCGGCGAAGTCGGCGGGGATATGATGTTCAACTGGTCCAAAGGGGATATGCTTGTGCGGTTGCAGGAGCTGCTCAAGGTGACACCGGAAGAGACGATGGTCGTCGGGGACGGTGCCAACGACATCAGCATGTTCGCACATGCCGGGACGCGGGTCGCTTTCTGTGCGAAACCGGTTTTGAAAGAGGCGGCGAACATTATCATCGACACCAAAGATCTCCGCGAGATCCTGGGACGGCTCGTATGAATCTCTGGGAACGTTATAACGAAGAACAGCTGCTGGGCGCCACCCTGGCAGAGCTGACTGGCCTGTCGCTGATGCAGTGCGAGGAGAAAACGCTTTTCGAAGTCCTCAAGCGCCACCTGACGCGCAAAGAGCTGCGCAGCTGGGTGATGGCCCGGGGCGGTGCCGATACGGCAGCGATCAGCGCGGAGACCGGTCTGAATGACGAAGAGATCGGCAAGGCCGTGCATAAAGCTGCCAAAAAGATACGACAGCCCAAACTCCGCAGTCAATTCCAGCAGCTACTGGTGAACCTGGAAGCGGAGTATGAATAACGGAAAATGTTAAGTTTTCTTTATCTTTCGTTCAGGCTGTCGCGATAGAATTGTGTTACTTTAACGGTTTAGGAGGGATGGCAAGAATGAGAAAATCACTATCAGCCCTGCTGGGCGCGGCACTGCTTCTGGGTACCTTTTCGACGGCGGCGAATGCCGATGTCAAAGGGGGACAGAAAGCCTATCTGAAAAAGTGTAAACGCTGCCACGGCAACGGCACCAAAGGGGCTGCGATGAAGACCCAGAAAGAGTGGGCGGATGCGTTTGCGGATGATGCGGCGCTTTTTAAGGCGTGGCACAAAGATGACGCGAAAGCGATGCAATACATCAACAGTAGCCGTTTCGGAAAAGATGCACCGAATCTCAAGGATTTCCTCTACGAATACGGTTCCGATTCCGGCAACGTTCCCTCCTGCGGCTGACGCACAACCGCCGTCCTTTCGGGACAGTTTTTCTCCCTACTCCGACGCTTCGTCACTGTTGATCTCGATCGCACCATACTCCTGTAACAGTTCCACAATGTGTCTGCGCTGATGTTTCTGTGCGATGCGCATGGCACTCATCCCCTGCGGCGAGATGCGGTTGACGTCGCAGCTGCATTCGCACAGGAAGCGGCAGACGTCGATGTGGTTGTAGTAGACGGCCAGCATCAGGGCACTCCAGCCGTAGTGATCGATCCGGTCGATGTCCGCATAGTTGCTGATAAGGACTTCGACCGCGGACTGCCGTCCCATCGATGCGGCGACCATCAGGGCCGTACGCCCGCTCTTGTCGGTATAGTTGACATCGCTTCCGAGCTGCATCAGCAGGCGAAGATGTTTTTTGATCCCCTCATCCTGGCGCCGGGCCACGGTGTGAAAAAGCGGGGTCCACCCCGCGCGGTTCGTGGGGATATCGGTATGCGCACCGCGGTCAAGCATGACCCGGAGCAGGTGACGGTAGCTGTCGGCGATTTCGGGGTAGGTTTCGATCCCGCGGTGCACCAGCGTGAGCGGGGTGTGGAGGCCGTCGTGCGTCAGGATATTCGCCCCGTGGCGGATCAGCGCGGCGGCGCCGTCGGGATTGCCGTTGCGCAGTGCGATGGTGAGGGCCGTGGCATGGTTGTCGGTGCGGTGCTCCAGGGTAGGATAGCGCAGCAGCAGCTTTTCCAGGAGCCGGACGAACTTCGGGTGGGAGGCGGCAATGATGACCGGCGTGATGCCGTGCAGGTCCCCGGCGTCGATGAAGAGCCCCTTGTTGAGCAGGTAGGTGACCAGTTTCGGGTTATTCCCGAAGACGGCGTGGTGCAGTAGGGTCCGGTTCTGCGCATCGCGTCTAGAGAGTTCAATCGGCGTGGCCTCAGCATTGACGATGGCGTAAAGGTTGCCCTTGGATGCCAGGTCAAAGAGGTCCGGTTCCGCCGGGAGGTCGAAAATCGGGCGCACCTCTTCAAGCAGGGAGAGAAGCGTTTTGCTTTTCTGGGCCTTGGCGATCGCTGTTGGGGTGACGCCTTCACTGTTTTGCGTGTGCGGACGTGCACCGTACTGCAGCAGCTGCAATACGATTTCCGGATCGCCGAGCTTTACGGCGACATGCAGGGGGGTCTCAAGCTCTCGGTCCGCGAGGTTGGGGTTGGCGCCGTGCAGCAAGAGGGATTCGACGATCCTTGTCCGCTGGAGGATGACAGCCATCATCAGGGGCGGACGGTGACCGAACGCATGGTAGTCGACATCGAACCCCTCTTCGATCATGGAAAGCAGGGTGGCTTTGTCGTCGCTGCGGATGGCATTGAAAAAAGCCTCGCTCTTGTGTTCGATGATCTCTCCGGCAGTGGGGTCGTAGAGATGCGTTCCCAAAAGCATGGCGCTGTGCAGACGCTCCATAAAGGGCATAACGGCTCCTGCTATTGAATGGATTTTGTCCTATCCTAGCATAAAAGTGTAAAAGGGGATTGAAGAAATAGGTGAAAAAATGAGCTTAAAGCTCCGAAGCGGGTGCTTCGGAAGTGAAATTACTTGATAATTTCGAAGGGGTTGACGACAACTTCCTTGCGGGAAATTGTGTACGGGATGATCGCTGCGGCGCGGGCACGCTTGATGGCGATTGCAACCATGTCCTGGTGGCGCTTGCAGTTACCTGTCAGGCGGCGCGGCATGATTTTGTAGCGCTCAGAGAGTGAGTGCTTGAGGCTAGAAGCGTCTTTGTAGTCGATGAAGTCGACTTTCGCTTCACAGTATTTGCAATAACGTTTTTTATATTTGCGTTTTTCTGCCATGGTTTTTTTCCTTGCTGTCTATTATTCTAGAATGGGATTTCGTCTTCGTCGATATCGATTTCCGGAATCGTGTTCTCCGGCATCGGCTGTTTCGGCGGCTGGTAGGCGTTCTGCGGCGGAGGGTTGTAGCCCTGCTGCGGTGCATTGTAGCCCTGGGAACTCGGGGCGTTGTAGCCGCCGTTGCCCGTCGGGGCACCGTAGCCTCCCTGCTGCTCCATGTCGCCGCGTCCGTCGAGCATTTTCATCTCTTCGACGTTGACGGAGTGCTTCGAGCGTTTCTGCCCGTTCTGATCGGTCCACTGTTCAAGCATCAGTCTGCCTTCGACGAGGACTTTGCTCCCCTTGCGAAGGTACTGATTTGCAATCTCGCCGCTGCGGCCAAAGAAGGTGATATCGATAAACATCGTTTCATCGACCATTTCGCCGCTCTGCTTCTTGAACTTGCGGTTGGTCGCAATGCCGGTTTTGGCGATGGCCATACCGCCTTGCGTGTAGCGCAGCTCAATGTCGCGGGTGAGGTTGCCGACCAGGATGACTTTGTTGAACATGTGGAAACTCTCCTTCTTACTTAAGAAGCGGCGCTTTCAGTGCTTTCGCTGCTCTCTTCGGTTTTCGCCGGTTTTTTCGTTTTTTCGACCATCTCGTTCCATGCTTTGACTTCGCGCTTGGAATCGTATTTGATCGTCACGAAACGGAGGAGTTCCTCGTTGATGCGGAAGCGGCGTTCGATCTCCGCGATCGCAGACGGCTCGATCGTATAATAGACAACGTGGAAGTAACCACGCGGGCTTTTTTTAATCGGGTAAGCTAGTTTGCGCATACCCATCTCGTCGCGTGCTACGATTTGGCCACCGTTTTCAGTGATGACTTCTTCGATCGCAGCGATGCTGTTTTTGATCTCTTCTTCTGTCAGGGTCGGTTTGACGATGACAAGGTTTTCGTAATGTCTCATGCAGAGTATTTCTCCTTATGGTTTCATCCCTTATGGCTGTCACGGATCATTCCGTGCGATAATATGCAGTGCGTCGCAAAGCACAAAGAGTAAGGAACGCGAAATATTACATAATTACGGCTTAATTTAAGGTGAAATTCAGAAGCAGGTTGCGACTTCTCCGCCGGAGCGGAGAGTGTACAGGAGCTCAACGCTATAAGAGCGACTGGACCTTTAAGAAGGCGGCGGCCAGCAGCGCGCTTTTGCTCCCGCCGCCGGCCGATTTCATCTGAAGCTCCGTCTCGCCGAGCATGGCCATCAGGCGGGTGTACTGCGGCTGCTTCAAACGCACGCTCTGCTGTGAACGCTCCTGTTCGACGCGCGGGGGGAGTTTATAGCCGAGGATCTTGGCCGAATCCGCGGCACCGCTGAGGCGGATGGAGGCGTAGAAGAGGTAGAGCTGGGCGATATGATTGGAGAGCGCCGTTAGTAGCCTTATCTCGTCTTCGCCGTGTTCGAGCAGGCGGCGCATGAGCGGCACGAAATCCTGTTTCTGCAGCAGGGTGTCGATGAGCTGGTCGACCTTCACTTCGGCGACGCCGTAGACGAGTTCGTCGATCTCCTTGATGCCGATGCGGCCCTGCAGCAGAGAGAATTTATCCAGTTCGTTGACGGTGAGGGCCAGGTCGCCGTTTTGCGATTCGAGCAGGTGGGTGGCGGCGTAGGGGTCGAGGTTGATGCCCCGTGCGGCAGCCTCGTTCAGTACGATCTGGCGCGCTTCGGCAGGGAAGGGGTGGAAGAGGCGGATGTCGGCCGCCCCCGCTTTCGGGCTGAAGGCCGCTGTGGCTGTTTTTTTGAAATCGGTGCCGAAATAGGCGTAGATAAAGAGGTTGCCGGGGTTCTTCTGTACCAGTTCGATCAGGGCAGTGAGGTCGTTTTTGGGGAGCTTCTTTTCGCTCTTGACGATCAGGACGTTGCGGCCGCCGAAAAGTGATCCCTGCGAGAGGTGCGCTTTGGCGCTCGCGAACTGGTACTCGTCAAAGTAGACGCTGAGGATGTTCGGGTCCTCGACGGCGGCAAGCTGTCTGGTGTAGTGTTCGATCAGGAAGTGGCTCTCGCCGTAGAGCATGATTGCGCCGGGGGCGTTGCCCTGGCGGATCAGGTTGTCAAGCTCCTGGCGTTTCATTCATCCCCCTGGGAGAAGGCGGCATGGGATTCGACCGTGCGGACGTAGGTCGTGTGGATCTGCGCGGTGGCAAGGTTGACACTTTCGATGCGCAGTTCGACGTCGTCAAAGAGCATGACGGGCTCGTTCGCAACAACCTTGACTTTGGCGCCGCGCAACGGGCCGGTGATCTCGGCGCGCAGTTCGGGATCGGTGGCGTAGATGCGCGCCGGGAACACTTCGCCGATATGCTCGGCGGCCCACCGGGCGAACTTGCGGTCCATGAAACGCACTTCGATATCGCTCGCCTCTCGCTCCTTGTCGCTGATGGCGAAGCAGAGTGCGTCGATATTGCGCAGGACATAAGAACCCTCCTCTTTGTCGCCGCGCTGGATCGCTTTGAGCAGCCGGTGGACGATAAGGTCGGAGTAGCGCCGGATGGGGGAGGTGAAATGGGTGTAGCGCTCAAAGCCCAGTCCGAAGTGGCCGACGTTGTCCGGGGCGTAGCGCGCCTGCATCTGGGAGCGGATGATGAGGGTATCGACCTCGTGCCCGATCCCGCGCTTCTCGGCTTCGTGCTGGATACCGGTAATGGTCTCCTTGAGGCTCTCTTTCTGTTCGGCGATGATCCCGATACCGGCCAGTTCCGTGTAGAGGCTCTGCAGTTTCGCCGGGCTCGGGGGTTCGTGGATACGGAATACACCGCGCTCGTACATGGCCGCAGCCGCTTTGTTCGCCAGCAGCATACACTCCTCGATGAGCGCATGCGACGGCGTCTCTTCCGCGACGGTCGTCTCCACGATGTTCTGCATGTCGTCAAGGGTCATTTCCAGCTCCTCGGAACGGAAATTAAAACCGACCTTGAGCCGTTTTTCGCGCAGGGCGTCCGTCATTTTCCGCAGCTCGAACAGGTTGGCGATGACGGTTTTCTCGTCGTCGTTTTTCGGCGGTACCGCTGCGGGGGAT
>JACXUG010000076.1 GCA_014764065.1 Campylobacterales bacterium | reverse complement strand
ATTTACAGAAGATTTTTGACGCTATCTTTATAAAATATAATTATGTCACCCACATGGTGCAAAGAGGTGAACTCAGCACCACCCTGTCCGGCCAGTAATTGTGGATTCTAGCGAGACCGAACCGATTGCCTTTGATCGGGAGAAAGTAGCCCCAAATAGGACCTTTTGAAGAATATTATGACTATACTGACCTGCCCCTAAAAATTCGAGCCACTTCCAGAGTGAGAATTCGATTGTATATCAGTCGGACTACTGCAGACGAATAAAATGTTCGAAAGTACCTAATTTTAAGTGCTTTGGTGGACTTTTTCGGATTGTAGCGGATTAAGTGATGGTGGACCCTACCGGGATCGAACCGGTGACCTCGTCGCTGCCAGCGACGCGCTCTCCCAGCTGAGCTAAGGGCCCTGGGAAGTTTGAGAGGCAAAATTATACTTGCCGCAGACTTAAGGAAGTTTGAAACGGGTAATAGTGCGGTTTAGCTGCACGCGAGCTCCCCGCTGAGGGTGAGCGAAGGAAATGCCCGCGGTAGAACATAGCGTTAGCGTAGAAACAGGGGCTTTGCTCCTGTTTTGTATCAAAATTATAAAATGGAGTATTTTGCCGCCTCGGCACGCGAGGCGAGAGGGGTGACGGCAACGGTTTCACCGTCGACGTCCAGGGTGTACTCCTGTTCCGGCGAGGTCTTGCAGTAGGTAAGAATACTGCGGAGGGCGAAATCGCGGTCGCTCTTGCTGGCATTCTTGCTCAGCAGGACGTGCGGCCCTGGGACGCCTTTGGTCCGGATGTGGATGAACTTCGCGTTGTCGATCTCCTGCAGTTTCGTGTTCTCCTCCTGGTCGCGGCCTATTACCATTTTGGCGCCTTCGGGGAGACGGAAGTGGCGGCCCCACTTCAGCACCGGGATGTCCGGGACGTCGAACTGTTCGTCGTACTTGATGTAGTCGCGGATCTTGATCGCGAAGTTGGCATCCGTCAGCAGGCATCCGCCGCCCGGGCTCTCGAAATCGACGAGTCCGAATTGCTCGGCGAGCTCCATCTGGCGTTCGCGGCTGCGGCCCAGGATACCCTCCAGCTTGTCGCGGTCGACCCATCCCTCCTCTTCGGCGATGGTCGGCGCCAGGCGTTTCGCGCTCAGCGGGCGCAGCAGCAGCCCGTCGACGTTGGCTTCGTTGAGGACCTTGATGAGGGCCTCCTTGTTCTGGCTCATCGGGCGCTGGCCGAGGACCTCGCCGCTGATGAGGAAGCTCGCGCCTTCGGCTTCCATGATGCGCTTGGCGACTTCGAACATTTTCGCATGGCAGTCGATGCAGGGGTTGAAGTGCTTGCCGTAGCCGTGTTTGGGGTCGAAAAGGACCGTTTGCAGGTATTCGCTCTGGATATCGATGATGCGCAGTTCCGCGCCGACCTGGTCACACATGTTCTGCATATGCTCACGGCGGTCCTTGGTGGCCCCGAAACCGGTATTGATGTTACAGGCGATGACGTCGATCCCCTGGTCGATGATGAGCTTCATGGCAAGCGTGGAGTCGAGCCCGCCGGAGAAAAGCGCGATGGCTTTGCGTTTTGACATTGATAATTCCTTGGTAAGGCACAGGAGCAGGGTAGCGCTTAGGCCTCTATTCCTACCAGTTCACCTTTTTCTAGTTTCGCAATTTTACCGCGAATCATTCGAATTAAGAAGCTTTTCTTATCAAATGGGATAGATGAGTCATGTTGTATATTCTGATATTGCTGCCGATAATACTTGCGCAGAAAGATCAGCAGTTCGTTCTTGAGCGTCTCGTCGCCGGGGAACACGGGGATGGCCTCGTCCATGACGATGTGAATAAGCTCCGGCGTATTGCTGCCGCCCTGCAGCGCCGTGGCGAACTCCCGGGCATGGAAACGCAGCATCTGCGGCGAAATGAAGTCCAGCAGGGCATCGACGACGCCGGGGCGCTCCAGCACCGTTTTGATAAGGGAGAGCTCCCACAGGTCGCGGTGGGCCGAAGGTGTCGCGACGGGGGCCGTGGGTGCGGCCGTACGCACGGGCTGGCTCCCGACGCGCACGAGCCCGGGGGAGATGCCCATCCGCGCGGCGAGGTGGCGCTTGTACTCCTCCTGCATCAGGGGCGAAAGGGTCTTGAGATAGGCGGTCGTCTCCGCGAGGGCCTGCTCCTTGGCGCGGGGATTGGTCAGGTCGTATTGTGCGAGCGTCGTCTCCAGCACGAAGTCGATAAAGGGGCGAGGCTGCCGGAACATGCTTCCCAGCTCCTCGACGCGTCCCCCCTTGACCATGTCCGCCGGGTCGCGCCCCTCTTCAAAGAGGACGACGCCGCCGTCGAAGCCCGCGGCGCTGAGCAGCTTGGAGGCCTTGAGGGCCGCGTTGCGCCCCGCCGCGTCGCCGTCGTAGGCCATGATGATGCGCGGTTCGCCCTTGCGAAGCAGCGGCAGGTGTTCGCTGGTGAGCGCCGTGCCAAGGGTCGCCACGGCCTGAGTGAAGCCCGCCTGGTGCAGCATGATGACGTCGAGGTACCCCTCGGTGACGATCATCTCCCTGCGCTTGTGGATGCTCTCGCGGGCGAGGTTGTAGGCGTAGAGCAGGCGGGACTTGTTGAAGAGTTTCGTCTGCGGGGAGTTGACGTACTTGGCCTGGTGGCCGGTGATGGTGCGGCCGCCGAAGCCGACGATGGCGTCGTTGGGGGCGTGGATGGGGAAGGTGATGCGTTCGATGAAGCGGGCGTATTCGCGCCCTTCGCCGATCCCCGCGACTCCCAGCTCGACCGCTTCGGCCATGGAGAACTGGTTCTGCTTGATGAAATTCAGGGTGAGGTGCGAGGCGGGAGCGTAGCCGATGCCGAAGTGCTCAATGCTCGATGCGTAAATGCCGCGCTCTTGCAGGTACTGCATCGCCGGGGGTGTTTTATCGAGCAGGCTGCGGTACCAGTCGTTGAGCTTCTCCATCAGCTGGGAGCGCTGCTGGCGGGGCTCGCCCTGGGTATAGGCGAGGCTGTAGTTGTACTGCCCGGCGAGCTTCTCGATCGCTTCGGGATAGGTGAGCTTCTCGTACTCCATGACGAATTTGATGGCGTCCCCGCTCGCCTGGCAGCCGAAACAGTGGTAGAACTGCTTGGAGGGGCTCACCGAGAAGCTGGGGCTCTTTTCGTCGTGGAAGGGGCAGAGCCCCTTGTAGTTGACGCCGGCTTTTTTCAGTTCGACATAGTTACCGATAACATCGACGATGTCGATCCGGGATTTGAGCCCGTCGATGGAGTCCTGGGAAATCATGGTGTCATTTTAGCGCAAAGTCGTCCAAGGCAAAGGCTTATGAAGCGAATATAAAAGATAATTATTCTCCTTTAATGGTAAGTGTCGCACAAGACGCATCACCCTATAATGATGGCTGTTTTGAGATGATTTGAGGCGTATGCTGGGCGCTTAGAGCCGGTATACACGGCAGGGCGGCACGACACGTCCGGAGAAAAGGAGAAGAAGATGAAACAGTATCAGACCTACAGATGCAGCGTCTGTGGAAACGAAGTGGAGGTACAGCACGTCGGCGGCGGAACGTTGACCTGCTGCGGCCAGGCAATGGAGTGCACGACCAACAACCTCAAGGCGGTCAACCTGATGAAAGCGTTCGCCGGCGAATCGATGGCGCGCAACAAATATGACCTCTTCGCCAACATCGCCCGCGATGAGGGGTGGCGCGCGATCGAACGCCACTTCCGCGAAGCGGCACTGAACGAGATGTGGCATGCCCGGGCCGAGTACAAGGCCTATCACAAGATGATGGAGGGCCAGGAGGTCGAAGCGACGATGAAGAACCTCGAAACGGGGATGGAGGGGGAGCACTACGAACACACGGAGATGTACCCGAATTTCGCCGCGATCGCCGAGGAGGAGGGACACAAGGCCCTCGCCCGGCTCTTCAACGCCATCGCCAAGGTCGAGGTGGAGCACGAGCGCGAATACGCCGCGCTGAAACAGGCGATGATCGACGACGGCTTTTTTGCGAGCGCGGACGAGGAGATCTGGGTCTGCGAGGTGTGCGGCCACATCCACCGCGGCAAGAAGCCGCCCAAGGCCTGTCCGCTCTGCGGGGTACCGCAGGAGTATTTCAAGCGTGAACATCTCTACTGAAAAGGTAAAAATTGATGCGTAATCTGATCATATTTTTGGCGCTGGCGGCATCGCTCGCGGCGATGGAACCGGTGGTGACGGGCGAGTGGCTCGTCAAGCATATGGAGGAGAAAAACCTCGTCATCGTAGATGTTTCCGCGCCGGAAGCCTACGAAGAGGGGCATATCCCGGGTGCGCGCAATGCGAGCATCGAGCTTTGGCGCCGGGGCGTGGGCCAGCACGCCGAAGTGCGCAGTACTGCGGAGCTGCAGGCGCAGATGCGCCGCCTGGGGATCGGCAAGGAGACGGAGGTCGTCGTCTACGCTCACCATCTTGACAACAAGGATCTGTTGCGCGCGACCTATGTGCTCTGGGCAATGGAGTATGCCGGATTCACGAAGACGGCGCTGCTCGACGGCGGCCTCCCTGCGTATACGGCGGCGGGCGGCAAGCTCCACGTGACTGCGGCGGCGGACGCAGCGGGCAGCTACACCGTCAAGACCGATGCGGGGGTGATCGCGACGCTGGACGAGGTAAAAGCTTCCCTCGAAAAAGTCGCGATGATCGATTCGCGCCCGGCGGTTTTCTACTTCGGCGCGGAGAAGCAGGGGGTGCTCAAACGCGCCGGCCACATCAGCGGGGCGCACAGCTACTTCTGGCGCTACAACATGACACCGCAAAACCGCCTCAAGCCGAAAGAGGAGCTCTCCGGTATGCTGGAAAAGGGGCTGGGGCTGGACAAGAACGCGCCGCTCATCGTCTACTGCACCGGCGGGCTGGAGGCGTCGATGAACTACTTCGTCGTCCACCGCGTGCTCGGGTTCAGGCAGGCGAAACTCTACGATGCGTCGATGAAAGAGTGGGGCAACCGCGACGACACGCCGATGCGCTTTTTCGTCTGGGAATAACCGGCCGGTTGCAATCGGTGGCGGGTTATGCTATACTTCGCACCCAAATTTAAAGAAAGTAGGTGATGTGAATGCCAGGTATCGTTCTTCGTCAAGATGACAACTTCGATGCTGCGTACCGTCGCTTCAAAAAGCAGACTGACCGTAACCTCGTCGTTACGGAAGCGCGCGCTCGCCGTTTCCACGAAACAGCGACCGAAAAGCTGAAAAAAGAGAAAATTGCTGCACGCAAGAAAATGCTCAAACGTCTGTACATGATGCGCCGTTACGAGTCACGCCTCTAATCCCGAAAGCCTCCGGGCTTTTTGGTTGCACTCCCATTATGAACCTCCTCCTCATCGACAAACAGGGCCTAGCCACTTATGTCAGAGAAGAAATTCTGCGCGATCACTTCCACCATCACGTTGATTATGTCTTTACGCTAGAGGATTTCAAAGCAAAGTTTGCCGTCGGCCGCTACAATATCGTTATCGTCGATTTCGCCCTCGAAGCCGGTGCGGAAGCGCTGAAACTGATCGACAGCCTCGACCCGAAGCAACGGATCATCATCCTCAGCGCCAGCGACGACTACAGCGAACACAAAGGGTGTGCCTACTGCGTAGAGCACCACAACCGCCGCCGCCTCAAAGAGCCCGTCAGTATCGCCGAGCTCGGCAATCTCATCAAAAATTTCGACTACACCACCTGCGCCCATTACCACGAGTAGGATACCGCTCTTTTTTAGCTCCCTTCGTTACAATTAGGCATCTGATTTTAAGGATCTTCCGATGCTGTTTACCGCGCCGTTAAAAAGCAATTCCATTCGTATCATGCTGCTGGGTTCGGGGGAACTCGGCAAAGAGGTCGCCATCGAGGCGCAGCGCTTGGGCATCGAGGTCATCGCCGTCGACCGTTACGAGGGCGCCCCGGCCCACCTGGTCGCGCACCGCTCACACGTCGTCAATATGCAGGATACCGATGCGGTGCTGGAGCTGATCCGCTCCGAGATGCCCGACTTCATCCTTCCCGAGATCGAGGCGATCAGCATCGATGCCCTGTTCAAGGCCGAAGCCGAGGGGTTCCATGTCATTCCGAACGCCGAAGCGGTCAACAAAACGATGAACCGCAAGAACATCCGCAAGTTCGCCGCGGAGGAGCTGGGGCTCAAAACGGGACCGTACGAGTTCGTCAAGACCCGCGAGGAGCTCGAAGCGGCGGCCGGGCGTCTGGGCTACCCCTGTGTCGTCAAGCCGGTCATGAGCTCCTCGGGCCACGGCCAGAGTGTCATGAAGAGCGAGGCGGACCTGGACCGTTCCTGGGAGATGGCCAAGGAGGCGCGGGGCGATGCCAGCGAGCTGATCGTCGAGGCCTTCATCGCGTTTGACTACGAGATCACAATGCTCACGGCGCGCAACGGCGTTGAGACGATCTTCTGCGAACCCATAGGCCATATCCAGCGCGACGGGGACTACGTTTTCAGCTGGCAGCCGATGCAGATGAGCAACGTCGCCAAGGCGCGCGCGGAGCTGATAGCCAAAGCGATCACCGACGGCCTCGGCGGCCGCGGCCTTTTCGGTGTGGAGCTCTTCATCCAGGGCGACGAGGTCTACTTCAGCGAAGTGAGTCCGCGCCCGCACGACACGGGGATGGTCACCCTCATCACCCAGAGCCAGAGCGAGTTCGCCCTGCACCTGCGCGCCGTGCTCGGACTGCCGCTGGGCTTCACCTTCTACGGCGGCGGCGCCTCGGCGGCGTACAAGGCGACGGGCGAATCGTTCGCCCCGGTCGTCGACATTGACGATGCGCTCTTTGACGCCAACAGCTTCGTACGCGTCTTCGGCAAGCCCGCGTCCCACCCGGGCCGCCGCCTCGCCGTCGCCCTAGTCTATGACGAACCCGAAGCGGCGCTGGCCAAGGCGCGTACGATCATCGAGAAAGTAAGCGATCACTGATGAAGATCGTCCTGCTCGACACGCTGACCTACGGTGATGCGGACCTCGGCGGTTTCGACGCCTTCGGCGAGGTGGACGTTTACGAGACGACGGCGCCGGAAGCGACGGCGGAGCGCATCGCTAACGCCGACGTTATCGTCACAAACAAGGTCGTTATCACCGATGAGATGATGGCGGCGACCCCGACGCTGAAACTGATCTGCGTGGCGGCAACGGGGACGAACAACGTTGATATCCCCGCCGCCGAAGCGCGCGGTATCGCCGTGAAAAACGTTGCGGGCTACTCCACTGACTCCGTGATCCAGCACACCTTCTCCATGCTCTTTTACCTCCTGGGCCACAGCCGTTACTACGACAGTTACGTCAAAAACGGCGACTGGGCGCGCAGCGAGCTCTTCACCCATGTCGGGCGCCCCTTCCATGAGATCAAGGGCAAGACCTGGGGCATTGTCGGCCTCGGCGAGATCGGCCGGGGCGTCGCCGCCGTCGCGAAGGCCTTCGGGGCGGAGGTGCGCTACTACTCCACCTCCGGGAAAAACGACAACGCCGACTATGAAAAAGTGACCCTGAGCCGTCTGCTCGAGGAGAGCGACATCGTCACCATCCATGCCCCGCTCAACGCTTCGACGAAGGGGCTTATCGGCCACTCCGAGCTGCTCATTATGAAAGACGGGGCGCTCCTGCTGAACCTCGGCCGCGGCGGGATCGTCGATGAGCGGGCCCTGGCGGCCATCCTCGACGCCAAACCGCTCTACATCGGCCTCGACGTCCTTGAAAAAGAGCCGATGAGCGCGGACCACCCGCTGATGCAGATCAAGCACAAAGAGCGCCTCTACATCACCCCGCACATCGCCTGGACCTCTGTCGAGGCGCGCGATGCCCTCATCGCCAAAGTGATCGAAAACATCCGCACCTTCGTCAATGCCTGACGTCTACGGCCCTTTCGGGCTGTTTCTCTCTGCTTTCCTTGCCGCGACCCTGCTGCCGTTCAGTTCCGAAGCCGCCCTCGCTGCCGCCCTTTCGGCCCGGATGGAAAGTGGCGTTGCACTGGCGTCTGCTTCTGCCGGGAATATCCTTGCGATCCTCGTCAACTACCTTCTCGGATTCTGGCTCTACGAAAAAACCCATACGAAACTGGAGCGGAGCAAAACGGGGCGCAAAGCGCTCGCTGCGGGGCACCGCTACGGCTATGCAGCCCTGTT
>JACXUG010000075.1 GCA_014764065.1 Campylobacterales bacterium | reverse complement strand
CAATACCTATATTGTATTTAAAATGATAAATATTGTATTATATATACGGTAAACTGTATATATATTCCCTTTGTGGAGGGGGCCTCGGCGGGTTGAATATATAGCGATGAAGCGCTAGGTTTGGGGGAAGGGGTGCAAGCGGCGCGCTCAGCGCGCCAGAAGGTCACTGTAGTCGTACTTGGAGAAGTTGAGGATGAATTCGCCGTTTTGCTGGATCACGCGGACGTCGTTCCCGTACGCCTTGGCAAAGCGCTTCCTGACCATCTTTTTTTCCGAAGAGGAGAAGTGTTTGGCCTCAAGGTAGCGGAAAAGCTCGATCTGTTCCGGGAGCGGTGCAGGCGTCTGCGCAGAGTGACCGGCGTAGGTGGGCGTGTCGGCCGTATCGGATGCGCTGCTCTGCGAGGCGAGTTTGAATCCCTCCTGGACCAGTTTGGCATTGACCAGCTCGAG
Organism: Campylobacterales bacterium; assembly: GCA_014764065.1. Classification (GTDB taxonomy): domain Bacteria; phylum Campylobacterota; class Campylobacteria; order Campylobacterales; family Sulfurimonadaceae; genus Thiomicrolovo. The sequence goes on along the minus strand of JACXUG010000075.1, from coordinate 7,905 downwards.
AAAGGATTTGAGCTGCTTGTCCCGGGAGACGTAGATCCCCTCGATACGGTCGCGCTCTTCGCGCAGCATCTGCTCCTTGTCGCCGATGAGGCGGTCGATCTTCGCTTCGAGTTCGCCGATTTTACGCTTGAGTTCCGCATTCTCCTTCTGGTACATCATAATGACGGCGCCGGCGGTTGTGCGCTGGGGTGTCGCAGCTGCGGGGGCGGCGGTAGCGGCAGCCTCGACGGTGATATAGGTTGTGCCGTCGACGACGGTGTACGGCAGTCTGCCCGCACGCAGTTTGGCGCGGATCATCTCTTTTGACATTTTGAAGCGGTTGGCGTATTCATCGATCGTTATCTGCATGGGGAACGATTTTAGCAAAAGTTGCTTGAAGGTGCGCCCTGCGGCGGGGGATCGCGGGTTTTTGCACGGCCGGGAGAAGTGTAATTTCCCCCAGGAAGCGAATTATCCCCTTAATGACACTCCTGGCGCTCCTGGCGGCCTATTATGCCGGCAGCCACGAAGCCCACTTCGCCGCGATGGTCGGCATGGCCTGCGCCAAAAGCGACATGATCAACCCCCTGGTCGAGACCCCGTCGCTGCGCAGCACGGCAACCTTCTTTGCGACACTTTAGCTTGCAAAACGGCTGCTCTACCAGCACTTCGTCGACGGCTTCGACATCAAAGGCTTCACCCTGCCCAAGTACGACTATATCCTCAGCATCGTCTACGACCACGTCAGCCGCGGCGACTATACGACGATGGAAGACGGCGAGGTGCTCATTGTCGACGCAGAGCGCAATATCATCGTCTCCCTCTCCCGCGGAACCCCTCCGCGCATTTTGGTGGACGAGTATGAAGCGGGACGGCGTATCCGCCGTCACTGGTACCAGTGACACGCGCCGCTTTTTAGCGAAAATAGTGTAAAATCCCGGAAAATTATAATCTAAGGGTATATGATGGCAACAATCGGAATGGGTGACATCAAGAAAAACGTGCGCCTCGAAATCGCGGGCGTTCCTTACAAAGTGGTGGAATTCCAACACGTCAAACCGGGTAAGGGCGCAGCGTTCGTCCGTATAAAAGTGAAGAGTTTCCTCAACGGGAAAGTGATCGAGAAGACGGTCCACGCCGGTGACAAGTTCGAAGTGCCGAACATGACACATAAAACGATGCAGTACCTTTACGATGACGGCGAAATGCTCCAGTTCATGGATAACGAGAGTTACGAGCAGCTCGGCCTGCTCTATGAGCAGTGCGAAGAGGCGATGAAGTGGCTGAAAGAGGGCACCAACGTGGAGATCGTTTTCCACAACGGCCAGGCGATCTCCGTGGATGTGCCGGATACGATGGAACTGGTCGTTGCCGAAACGCCGCCGAACTTCAAAGGCGACACTTCCAGCGGTTCAAAAAAACCGGCAACCCTTGAGACCGGTGCCGTCGTACAGGTCCCCTACCATGTGCTCGAAGGCGATACGATCAAGGTCAACACCGTTGACGGCGAGTACATCGAAAAAGTAAAATAATTCCGCTTCCCCGGCATCCTGCCCGGGGATCTTCCTCTCTCATTTTTTCTTCCGTGCTACAATTGTCCTATTAAGCAGACAGAGGAGTTTTTTATGTCGAAAAAAGTATTGGTCCCGCTGGCCGAAGGGTTTGAAGAGATTGAAGCCGTTGCCGTGATCGATGTGCTGCGCCGCGGAGGGCTTGAGGTCCTGGTCCGTTCGCTGGATGATGCGCTGGAGGTGGAAGGGGCGCACGGCCTCATCATTAAGGCGGAGAGGGCGATCGGGGAGCTGGGTGCGGACGATATCGATATGATCGTGCTGCCCGGCGGGGGCGGCGGTACGAAGCGTCTGGCGGAACATGCCGGCGTCCAGTCGCTGCTGGCGGCGATGGATGCCAAGGGCAAACCGATCGGCGCCATCTGCGCCGCCCCGATCGCGCTCAATGCCGCCGGCGTGCTTAAACCGAACTATACTGCCTATCCCGGCGTGGAGAAAGATATCCGTATGGAGGGGTTCCAGGGCGATCGCGCCGCGGTCGTGGAAGACGCGAACGTCATGACGTCGCGCGGGCCCGGTACGGCGATCTGTTTCGGGCTTGAAATCGTGAAAAAACTGGCGGGGGAGTCCGCCTATGAGAGTGTGAAGCGCGGGCTTCTCGCCGATTACTGCGCCTGAACGCCGTTACGCGTCGAGGTAGGTGCAGCAGTAGTCCGTGATGCTTCTGACACGGACCTGGAACTTGGCGTTGCCTTCGACATTGAAACTCTGGCCGCCGTGGATCTTCTGCCATGCGCTTTCGCCCGGCAGCAGGATATCCAGCTCACCGTCGTAGATCTCCATCAGTTCCGGTTTGCCCGTGCCGAACTCGTATTCGCCCGGCAGCATGATGCCGAGGGTTAAGACGCTGCCGTCGGGCAGGGTGAGCGTACGGCTTGTGACGTTCCCTCCGAAATAGACATTTGCTTCTTTCTGAACACTGACATTTTCAAATGTAGACATGAATACTCCTTCATTTTTGCGTCATTGTAGCCAAGAGTTTCTATGCAAATTCTGCGTTCACAACGTGATGAGCCGGCGGTGGAGCTGTTCGGCCATTATGTCGTAGCTTCTTCCCGCCCCGAGCAGCCGGTTGTGGCCCTGTTCACGGACCTTTGAGAGCTGTGCATCGTCGCAGCGGATCAGGGTTGCGAGCGTCGCGACGTGCGCCGGGTCGATCCCGGCGGGCAGGGGAAGTGTCGGCAGGCCGAGGCCGGGGTAGAGCCTCGCGGCCAGCATCGCCGATGAGGGGAGAAAGAGGTCGCACGCTTCGATGAGACGCCGCTCCCGGCTGCGCTTGTACTTCAGGGCCAGTGCGGGGAAAAAGGCGCGTTTGTATTTGGCCATCATCGCGGCGTAGGCCGTTTCGGTCTTGGGAAAGGAGAGGCGAAAACCGACCTTGTAGCCGTAGCGGACGCGGTGGGCAAGCACCGTGCGGAGAATATCGAAGCGGTTGCGCACGAGGATGAAGTGGAAGCTGCCGAGGTCGACCCCCCTCTTTGTCGAGGTAGCCGACAATGTTTTCCAGCTCGCTCTCGGGAACGATGCAGTCGTCGCCTTTGTACTGGAAGCTATCCTTGTAGCGGGTGTAGTAGACGATCGCGATCTGCAGGTGTTTTTTGAGGTAGTGCCCGAACAGCGGGGCGATGGTACCGTGGTCGGCATACTCCTGCTGGTCCGTGATGTAGAGGAGCTTTTTCATGACCGGTCTCCTTCAGTAAGTTCCGCGTCGAAGCGGGCATGGTCGAAGCGGCGGCCGAGGTAGGCGCAGACCGTCTTAACGTCGCGCCGGGCGTTGCCCAGGCAGCTCGTCGCCCCCGGTGAGGGCGTCATGTTGAACACGATCCCCTCCCCGGTATCAATGCTCGCTTCGCCCAGCAGCAGTTTGCGCTGTTTTTTATCGAGCACCTGCGGGCGGACCCCGCCGAATCCGGAGGCGTACTCGATGTCGGAGAGCTGCAGCGAGGGGACGATTTTGCGCGCTTGCTTTACAAAGAGGTGTTTGTTCAGCCACGGCACTTCGAAGAGGAAGTTTCGCAGGACGTAGTTGCGGATATCGGGCTCTTTGAGCAGGTCGTAGAAGATGCTGGCGATATTGCGGTCGAAACGGAGGGTACGGAGAAAATCGAGGTAGGTTCCCCGCGTTTGGCGATCTTCATGACGTGCTGGTTGAAAAAGACGTCGGTGTGCTTACTGCCGCTCTGCATGGCATTCTCGACGAAGGAGTCGCTGAGGCGTTTGAAGTCGACGGTGGTGTACTCCCCCTGGACGCCGACACCGACGATGGGTTCGAGGCGCTCCTCGCCGTCCGCGTCGTAGAGGACGGCGGGTTCGATCCGTTTGAGCGTGTCACGGTCAAAGATCTTCAGGTAGGGGTAGAGGGTGCTGAACTCCTCGTGGCGCTTTGTCATAAAGTTGACTTCGTCGTACCCGACCCCCAGGGCCATCTTCTGGTGGGCATAAATGATGTCGTTTTCGTAGCCGTGCTGCAGGCAGTACTTCTCGACCATCTTGGCGGTGTGCTTTACCTTGGCTGCCTTCTGCAGGGTGTAGTTCGTCTCGATGTCGCCGCAGTGCAGGGTCTGGGAGTTGGAGGTGGCGCTGGAGTTGAGCGTGGCCGGGGCGCCGTATTTTTCGAGGAGGCAGAGGGTCCCCAGGTCGGTATAACGCTCCAGGGTATAGAGCAGCGCCGCACCGGAGATACCGCCGCCGATAATAAGGACGTCGTAGGTTGAGGGGTTCACGTTGTCGCTCCGCTCGGACCCGTCAGGGTCGTGTTGTTCAAGTATAACGCAAAAAAATACCTAGATCAGTAACGGTGATGCCTATCTCTTTTCGGGAAAGTGCTCCCAAGGGGCCTGCCATGTCTGCAGCAGATCGCCGAACATGGGTGACAGAAAACGCTCCCCCTCGTCGGGGGGAAGGGTGAAACTGAAAGGCTCGCCGTTGTAGGTGAAGCGCAGGGCGTAGGCGTGCAGGTAGCCGCGCGCCTCTTTGACCGCCTCCGCCTTGTCGGCATAGCGGACGTCCCCGGCAATGGGGGAGCCGAGACTTTTCAGCGCCACACGGATCTGGTGGGTCTTGCCGGTGTAGGGCTTTATGAGGAAGGCGCGCTCCCCCTCGCGCAGGGGGGTGGAGATGAAACGGGTCACCGCCGGGTTTTCCATCGTCTTAAGCAATTTCCAGTCACCGCGGCGCGCTTTGGCCATGTCGCCCTTGATCCACCCCTGCTTCTTTTTTGGTTTGCGCAGGCTGAGCGCGAGGTAGTACTTTTCAACAGAGCGGGTTTCGAACATTTTTGTAAAGGCAGCGGCCGCTTCGCTGTGCTTGGCAAGGATGGCGAGCCCCGAGGTCATCTTGTCGAGGCGGTGGACGGGGTAGAGGGGGCAGCCGGCGAGCTCGGCAGCCTGCACGACGAACCCGGGCCCGGTCTCGCTGTGAAAGCTCATCCCGGAGGGCTTGGGGATAACGGCAAAATCGTGGTGGTCAAAAACATGGATCATGCGTGCCATTATACTACCGGCCGAACCGCTGCCCCTGCCGCAAAAAAAATTCTCTGAAAGCTTACATTCTCCTCCCCTTGTCATGTGGTGTGAAACATCATCATAGCATGTCGCGCTAACCTGCCGGGCACAGCCGCATTTTATTCCCCGGACCCTATAATCGTTTTTTGATTTATAGGGCACCTCTAAAAACCCTTGTACGGATCTCAGAGGGTTTTTGAAGCGTGAGATTTTTGTTTTTCTGCGCAGGCCTAGCTGTGGCTAAGTCAAGAAGAAAACAGAGGAAAGATCGTGCTTTAAAATCCCTCCCAAAGGGCGTTGCAGAGAAAAGCCATACTCGGCGTTGCCGCTTTTCGACTTAGCTACGGCTAGGTCTTGAAAGCGTCGTCTTGATTATGACTTTCTCTGTAGCGCTGAGACCGTTTAAGGTATTCAGAGGTGCCATTATGCACGAGGAACCCCATGAGCAAATACCCCTTTACCCATCTGCACCTGCATACCGAATACTCCCTGCTCGACGGCGCGAACAAGATCAGCAACCTTGCCAAACGCGTCAAGGAGCTCGGCATGACCTCGGTCGCGATGACCGACCACGGCAACATGTTCGGCGCCATCGATTTCTGGCACCAGATGAAAGGGGAGGGGATCAAGCCCATTATCGGGATGGAAGGGTACATCCACAACGGCGACTCCCTCGACGACAAGAGTACGCGCCAGCGTTTCCACATCTGCCTCTATGCTAAGAACCAGAAGGGGTACGAGAACCTGATGTACCTCTCCTCGATGGCCTATATCCACGGCTTCTACTACTTCCCCCGCATCACCAAGCAGGAGCTTCGCGAACACAGCGAGGGACTTATCTGTACCTCGGCCTGTCTACAGGGCGAGGTGAGCTGGCACCTCAACACCAACAGCGAGCGCAACGTCAAGTTCGGGGCTGGGGGCTACGAGGAGGCCAAACGGGTGGCATTGGAGTACAAGGAGATCTTCGGCGACGACTTCTACCTGGAGCTGATGCGCCACGGCATCGCCGACCAGCTCTTCATCGACGAACTGCTGCTCAAGCTCTCGCAGGAGACTGGGATCAAGCTCGTCGCGACGAACGATACCCACTACACCTTCCCCGACGACGCCCAGTACCACGAGGCGTTCATGTGTATCGGGATGAACAAACTCTACGACGACCCCAACCGCCTGCGCCACTCGGTGCACGAGTTCTACGTCAAGAGCCCGGAACAGATGGAGCGGCTCTACGCGGACGTCCCCGAAGCATTGGAGGCGACCCAGGAGATCGTCGACAAATGCCAGCTCGAGCTCAAACTCGGCAACCCGACGCCGCCGAACTTCAAATTCACCCGCGAGTACGCCGCCAAAGAGGGGCTCGACATCGATCACGCCGACGATGCGCCGCTGGGTCCGGACGCGACGGCCGAGGAGAAGAAAAATTGGATGGGTGCCGCCGACAAAAACGACGCGGAGTACTTCATCCACCGCTGCCGGCTGGGGCTGGAAGCGCGCCTCAAACACGTCCCGCCGGAACGCCACGAGGAGTATCGGGAGCGCCTGGAGTACGAGATGGACGTCATCAACTCCATGAAGTTCCCCGGCTACATGCTCATCGTCTGGGACTTCGTCGCCGAAGCGAAGCGGATGGGCGTCGCCGTCGGTCCGGGGCGGGGGTCCGCGGCGGGGAGCCTCGTCGCCTACGCACTGGAGATTACCGACATCGACCCCATGAAGTACGACCTGCTCTTTGAGCGTTTCCTCAACCCCGAGCGCGTATCGATGCCCGATATCGATATAGACTTCATGCAGGCGCGCCGCGGCGAGGTCATCGACTACGTCGTGCGCAAGTACGGCCGCAACCAGGTGGCGCAGATCATCACCTTCGGCTCCCTGCTGGCCAAGGGGGTCATCCGCGACGTTGCCCGCGTCCTCGATATGCCGCTCTCCCAGGCGGACAAGATGGCGAAACTCATCCCCGAAGAGCTGGGGATCACCCTCAACGGCAAGAAGAGAGGCGACGACTTCAAACCGGGCGCTTTCCAGAAAGAGCCGAAGATCAAGGAGCTGATCGACACCGACCCGCAGGCGAAGCGTGTCTGGGAGTTCAGCCTCAAACTCGAGGGGCTCAAGCGCAACGCCGGGATGCACGCGGCGGGGGTCGTCATCAGCAACGAAGAGCTCTGGAAGAAGACACCCATCTACAAGCCGCCGGGAGAGGAGACCTTCGTCACCCAGTATTCGCTCAACTACCTCGAGGACGTCGACCTGATCAAGTTCGACTTCCTCGGCCTCAAGACCCTTGACGTCATCGACAACGCCATCAAGCTCGTCAAGGCGCGCTATGACAGGGTGATCGACTGGAACACGATCGACGTGGATGACCCTGAGGTCTACAAGGTGATCCAGAGCGGGGCGACGGTCGGGATGTTCCAGATCGAATCGAGCGGGATGCAGGACCTGAACAAGCGGCTTAAGCCCTCCAACTTCGAAGATCTTATTGCGGTCCTGGCGCTCTACCGCCCGGGACCGATGGATTCGGGGATGCTTGAGGACTTCATCGAGCGCAAGCACGGGCGCAAGAAGATCTTCTACCCCTTCGAAGGGGTCAGCTTCGACATACTCAAAGAGACCCTGGAGCCGACCTACGGGATGATCGTCTACCAGGAGCAGGTCATGCAGATCGTCCAGACCGTCGGCGGCTTCAGCCTCGGCGGCGCGGACATCGTCCGGCGTGCGATGGGTAAAAAGAAAGCGGACCTGATGGAGAAGTACAACCGCGAATTCTCCGAGGGGGCGGCGAAGCAGGGGCTGGATTACAAGAAAGCCTCCGCGCTCTTCGACCTGATCGAGAAGTTCGCCGGCTACGG
>JACXUG010000074.1 GCA_014764065.1 Campylobacterales bacterium | reverse complement strand
GGAACAGATAAAATTTGTTTAAATGATAGACGATATAATTTTACCTAATTTTTATAACCGAATGATTTCAAAGGAAGAGAATGTCAAGTCTTAACGTATATCCGGACAAAGAGATGCTGGAAAACTCCGATATGGTTGTCGTCGATATCCGCACCGAGATGGAGTGGATGCAGACGGGTGTTGTTCCGGGATGCAAAACAGTCACCTTTTTCCAGATGGACGGCAGTTACGATGCCGAGGGGTTTATGAAAGCGATGGATGAACTCGGTGGCAAAGAGAAAGAGATCGGTTTTATCTGCCGTACCGGTTCCCGCACGGCGCAGGTCGCCATGTTTATGAAACAGCAGGGCTACAACGTCAAGAGCCTCGCCGGCGGCGTCATGAAGCTGATGAGCGAGGGCTACGAGCTCGTCCCTTACAAAGGCTGATCGCCCTCCCGCGCCGCGACGAATTCGCTGCGCAGCTCCCCGAAGAGCCGCAGTATACTCTGCTGATAGGCGGTGATGTCGGGATCATCCTGGCACGCGATCAGCGGCTCCAGCAGGGCCAGATCGATCTTCAGCGCGTATCGCGGCACGGAACGGAGGTCGCGGATGATATCCTCGACCAGCGCATCGATGTCGAGCCCGTTGTTCTTGAGAACCTTCTCCACCATCTCCCGCGTCGTCAGTACCAGCGTATTTGAACGGTCCTCATCGTTGTAGATCTTCATCCCCGCCTCTTTGACGAGATCGAATTCACACTCGTTCGCTTTGTTGTCGGCAGAGATGAGCGCGGCAAAAAGTTTGGCACGGAATTCAAGCGAGCTGTGGTGGTAGAGGAAAAGCTCCCTGAACGCGTTGAACAGGAAGTGTTTGAAGCTGAAGCGGACCGCCATCGTGTCGTCACCCCTTAAGGCATTTGGGATATTATACTGCATGCAATATTTCAGCGTACTTTTCCCCGCCGTTGTGCTGACATTTTTCCTGGGCTGCAGTCGGCCCGACGCCCCGCTGCAGCATACCCTTCCGCAGCCGTGCCGTCTCTATGATATGAAGCAGGCGGCCTGTATCAGCGATGCCTCGCTGGTGTCGCGCCTTGCCCCGTACCAGGTGCTTTTTGTCGGCGACCATCACGCCTCGACGGCCATGCATGCACGTTTTGCCGAACTGCTGACAACCCTGGCAGGGGAGGGACGCCATCTCCTGCTGGCCAACGAATGGTTCGTGCCCGAGGATGATGCACTGCTGGCGCGCTATGCCGGCGGCAGCTTTGAGGGAAACTTTACCGAAGCGGTCGGATGGTCGGCGAAGGCGGGCTATCCTTTCGCATCGTACGAACCCATCTACGGGAGCATCCGCAATGCGAAGGGAAAGCTCTACGGCATCAATATGACGAAAGCGTTCCAAAAAGCGGTCTCCGACAACAACCTCACCGCCATGAACGACGCGCAGCGTACCTTCTTTGAGCAGCTTGATCTGAACCTTAGCGCGCACCGCAGCATGCTCGCACCCTTCTTTGCCCACTGCCATGCAAAACAGACGGGCGAGGATGCGCAGCAGTGCCGGGAGCGGATGTACCGGGTGCAGGTGGCATGGGACAGCTATATGGGCGAGCAGAGTGCACGCCTCGCCGCTACGGCGCTGCAGACCCCGGATGATCTGCTGGTCGTCTTTGCGGGGGCATTCCATATGGCCTACGGTCTGGGCGTCAATGCCCGTTTCGCACGCCGCAGCGAACGCCCCTATGTCACGATCCTCCCCGTCCCAAAAGGGACAGCGGCGGCCGATGTCGGCGAAGCGGACTATCTATTGTTTTATACCCCCGAAGCACCCTCCAAGGAGAGAGAATGACGCGCGAAGCGAAGAGCATCTACGGCTGGGCGCTGTATGACTGGGCGAATTCTGCCTATGCCACCACGGTGATGGCGGGATTCTTCCCGCTCTTTTTCAAAGCCTTCTACAGTGCTGAAGCCGATGCGACGGTCTCGACGGCGCAGCTGGGGGTCGCCAATGCGGTCTCGAGCATCATCGTCGTTCTGCTCGCCCCTCTGCTCGGCACCATTGCCGACGCCGGCGGTATCCGCAAGCGTTTTTTGCTCCTCTTTGCCTTTCTCGGGATCCTGATGAGCGCGTCGCTTGCGCTGGTCGGCAAAGGGCAGTGGGAGCTGGCCGCGTTCGTCTATGTATTGGGCAATATCGGTTTTATGGGATCAAATATCTTCTACGACGCCTTTCTTCCCTCGGTGACGACGGAGGAGCGTTTCGACAAGGTCTCCGGGCTCGGGTATGCCCTGGGGTACCTCGGTGGCGGCATCCTCTTTGCGGTGAACGTGGCGATGGTGCAGCAGCCGGCGTGGTTCGGCCTGGCCGACGCGGCGGCGGGCGTGAAGGCCTCCTTCGTCACCGTCGCGCTCTGGTGGGCCCTTTTCGCGCTGCCGTTTGTCTTCTGGATCAAAGAGAAGCGCAATACCCGCAAAATCGGTACGGTGACGCTCACCGTGCTCGGGTATCGCCGCCTGATGCGCACCTTCCACAAGATCAAGCACCTCAAAGGGCTGTTCCTCTTCCTTGTCGCCTACTGGTTCTACATCGACGGGGTCGACACGATCATCCGGATGGCCGTCGATTACGGCATGGCGATAGGCTTCGAGGCCGGGGAGCTGATCAAGGCGCTGCTGCTGGTGCAGTTCGTCGGGTTCCCGGCGACGATCCTTGTCGCGAAGCTGGCACAGATGTGGGACACGAAAAAAGCGATTTACCTGACGCTGGGCTTCTATGTGCTCATTGCCGTGCTGGCGGCCTTTATGCACGACGTGAGCTCCTTTTACCTGCTGGCGGCGATGATCGCGCTGGTACAGGGCGGCATCCAGGCGATGAGCCGTTCGTACTATTCGAAAATGATCCCCGCCGAGTATGCGGCGGAGTTTTTCGGCTTTTACAACTTCCTCGGAAAGTTCGCGACGGTCCTGGGGCCGCTGCTGATCGGCGGGGTCGCCATGGTGACGCACAGCTCACGGGCAGGGATCGCATCGGTCGCTGTTTTCTTCATCATAGGGGCACTGCTGCTGATGCTGGTCGATGAAAAGGCGGTGGCCAAGGAGGTCAGGGATGCGATGCGCTAAGCTGCTTCAGCACCTTGTGGTCGGCCCCGCTCAGGGGTAGGGTGTCGATCTCTTTCCTCTCGAAATAGGTGAGCTCTTCGCGGTGCGCTTCACAGAGCCAGACCTGCGCTTCGAGCCGGAAGTGCGAATAGATCTGCACGATGCTGTCGAGTGCTCTCCCCTGTTCGGGCGGCGCTGTCTGTTCATGAAACCCCCAAAGACCGTGCAGAAAACGTCCTTCGCGCTGTTTTAACCCGTACTGTCCGTTGTGCCGGTAGACGACGATATGCCGTTCACGTACCGGTATGCTTTTGCGTGTTTTCGGTGCGGGGTAACGCAGCGGGTCGCCGGCGGCACCTTTGCAGGCCTTTTGAAAAGGGCACGCTTCGCACTTGGCGCTTTTCGGAAGGCAGAGCGTGGCCCCGATGTCCATCATCGCCTGGTTGAATTCATAGGGGTGCGCCGGGTCGAAGAGCTTTTCGGCCAGGCTCCAGAGCGTTTTCTCATTGGCTTCCCTGCGGCCGTAGAAACGGTAGAGGATACGTTTGACGTTGGCATCAAGGATAGGCACCGGCACGGCGTAGGCGAAGGCGGCGATGGCATGGGCGGTGCTTTTGCCGATACCCGGCAGGCCCAGCAGCCCGTCAACGCTCTTTGGCATGAATGGTGCCGCCAGCCGAGCCGCCTTGTGAAGGTTCTTCGCACGGGTGTAGTACCCCAGCCCTTCCCACTGCTTCAACACGTCGTCAAGGGGTGCGGCGGCGAGGGAGGGGAGGGTCGGAAAGCGTTCGAGAAAAGGGAAATAAAAGCGTTCCAATACGGTCTTGACCTGGGTCTGCTGCAGCATGATCTCACTGACCCAGATACGGTAGGGGTCATCGGTGTTGCGCCACGGAAGGGCATGGCGGCCGTGGCTTTCATACCACTGCAGCAGTCGGGTGTGCAGATCATTTTTCATGGTGCTGATTATAGCAGAGGTCTTTTCCCGAATGGAATAAGACAGTGCAGCTTTTATGTATGTCATTAAATATTGGGCACCTCAACTGGACCTCTTACACCGTCGAAGACAGCGTGTGTGCTCTGTCCGTAACTGTCAGGCAAAGGCTTCGCGCCTTTGCCCCCTTTTTTTGCCCCAATCATCACATTTCAATCACGTGACTTCCTATCTTCGCTTTTTGACGTTCGAAATAGAAAACTGTTTATCAACATTTATTATGATATGCCTGCTATTTAAAGGAGAAGTATGAAAAAGGTAACGATTCTCGCGGCAGCCGTTCTGGCATCGGCACTCTATGCGGCACCCGCAGCCGATCAGCAGGTAGAAGCGATGCAGGCGCGCCAGACGGAGATGCTCAAGCAGATCCAGACGGAACTGGGCCTCAGCGATAAGCAGACGCAGCAGTGGAGGGAGATCCATGAACGCTATCTCAAGGCGCACATGAAACTGCGTGTCGATCAGACCCATGAGATCGAAGCGCTGCTCAACGACGAACAGCAAAAAAAGTTCGAGGTGATGCAGCAACGTTTCCGCGAACGTCTGAACCAGCGGATGGGCGCGCAGCTGTAAGCGCGTCCCCCGCTCCCGCTATAAAGGCGTCATGCAAACGCTCAAGACGCCCGTTTCCGCCACTGTTGAAATCAAACAATCAAAATTCATCGCGCACCTTTTCCCCTACGGCGTATTCGATACAACGCTGCAGCGTTTGAAAGAGGAGCACCCTAAGGGGCGCCATTTCGTGACGGCTTTCCGCTACCTGAATGAGCATATGCAAGTCGTCGAGGGGAGCAGCGACGACGGCGAACCGAAGGGGACGTCGGGAAAACCGAGCCTCGCCGTTTTGGCGGGGCATGACCTTATCGACGTCGCCGTCATTACGGTGCGCTATTTCGGCGGGACGAAGCTGGGGACGGGCGGGCTGGTCCGCACCTATACCCAGGCGGTTTTCGATGCCGCGGCCCTGGCGGAACTGACCGAATACGTCTCCTAGGTGGAAGCAGCGTTCAGCTGCGGTTACGGCGCAGTGTCGCAGCTGTTTCTCCGCTTCGATGATGCCAAACAGCGCCATTCCCATTCCCAGCATTAGGAGCAGATCCGTCGGCGGCACGGCCTCGGTCCCGAAAATCCCCTGCAGGGCGGGCAGGTAGGTGATGCAAAGCTGCCCCAGCAGCACAACGCCGATGGCGCCCCAGACGATATGGATACCCCGGACCGCGCTCCAGGAGAGGGCGGTTTCACGGAAGTTCCGGATGAAAAGCAGATGGAAGATTTCCAGTGTGACGAGTGTGTTCATCGCAAGCGTACGCGCCAGGGCATCGGAGTCGCCGCGGGTGACGGCGTAATCGTAGATACCGAAAACGCCCGCGAGAAAGAGTGCCGCGACGAGGACAATGTGCCACAGCAGCCCTCCGCCGAGCAGCGATTCGTCCCGGGAGCGCGGCGGACGCCGCATGGTATGGGGCTCGGTCGGCTCAAAGGCGAGGGCGATCCCCAGTGTCACTGCGGTGATCATGTTGACCCAGAGGATCTGGACGGGGTGATGGGCAGGGCCATCTGCAGCAAGAGGGCGGCAATGATGGTCAGCGCCTCGCCCGCGTTGGTCGGCAGCGTCCAGCTGATGACCTTCTTGATGTTGTCGTAGACTATCCGTCCTTCGCGGACAGCGGCGACGATCGAGGCGAAATTGTCATCAGCGAGCACGATTTCCGCCGCTTCCTTCGCCGCCTCGCTGCCGTTTTTCCCCATCGCGATGCCGGCACCGGCCCGCTTGAGTGCCGGGGCATCATTGACGCCGTCGCCCGTCATGGCTATGGTCATACGTTGGCCTGGAATGCCATGACCAGCCGCAGTTTGTGTTCGGGGCTTGTACGCGCAAAGATTCCCGTCGTGGTGACGGCTTTTTTGAGTGCGTCATCGTCGAGGATATCCAGTTCCGGTCCGGTCAAAACCGCATCGGCATGTTCCAGGCCGAGCGCTTTGCCGATGGCCAGTGCCGTAGTGGCATGGTCACCGGTGATCATTTTTACCCGATACCGGTGCGGCGTGTAGATCAGTGCTGGGCCAGAACGGAGTCGAGCATCGTATAGGCTTTGCGCAGCCAGACTTTGGTTCGCTGGCGTTCCATCGGGTTCAGGTGGGCCGTGCCGTTCTCTTTGGCGTTGGCGGCGGCCCAGAAGCTGAAGGTGTTTTTGTCGATCTTCTGCATCGTCGGGGTATGCAGGGCGGGCAGGACGACCTCTTTGAGCGTCCCGTTCGCCGAACTCGTAACGGACGTGATGACATCATCCACCTCCGAGAAGTCGCTGCCGCGACCCTCGTTCTTGACGACGGCGCAGGTCATGACGACGCTGTATTTTGGCAGGAACTTCTTGAGAAGATGTACGGAATCCTTGCCGCCGTCGACGAGGTACCAGTAGACGATCTCGATCCCCGTCTCTTCGCACATGCCGAGGAGGTCACTCTCCTCGATCCAGCGATCGAGGAAGCGCTCGGACTGTGCGGGCAGGTCGACCAGGACGTTGGTCTCCTGCTCTAGCGCGAGCTCCATGATCTTGTCGGTGCTTTCGAAGGTGTCGAGGTTGATCTCATCGGTGAACTGTTCGTAGAAACGGGTGAGCGAGGCGTGGGACCGGTCCGCGTCCAGGCCGACGAACGGAACGTCGTTGTCGATAAAATACTGTGAAAGCAGACGCGCGAAGACGGACTTCCCGACACCGCCTTTTTCCCCGCCGATAAAGTGAATTATACTCATGGGCTCTCTCTCATTCAAAAAATATATGCGTGGCATAGTATGCGCGTATAGTAGCCATGCCGATATAAAGACGGGCTGTAAAACAGCGGCCGGTGCGGAAAATTTCTGAAGAATTACAGTATGGAGTTCTCCCGACGCGTCAGGCCGGCAGGGCTTTGCTTTGGTGGCGGAATATTTTGTACGCCGATACCATCAGCACCACGGCCAGCAGCAGGACCAGTATGCCGCTGGAAACGACGCCGAGCAGTGCCGACCCTGCGGCGGCACCGATGATCGAACCGAGGGAGAGCGCGATGAAGAGAGGCCGCTCTTCACGCAAAATGACAAAAGCCTGGCTCCTGGTATAGCGGGCGAAGCCGACGAGCATGGTCGGCAGGCTGATGGCCAGTGAGAGACTGCCCGCCAGCTTCACGTCGACGCCGTAAAGCAGGACAATAACGGGAATAAGCAGCTCGCCGCCCGCGACGCCCAGCATCGACGCTACGACACCGATGCCGAAGCCCGCCGCGATGCCCACGGCAATTTCCATCGGGAGGGAGTCAAAAAGAGCACCGTTCTGCGTCGGCAGGAACCAGTGCTCCAGCAGCAGCACCGTCGCAAGAAACAGCAGCAGTACGAGCACAATTCGGTCGAGTGTCTGTTCACTGATCTTCATCGCGATCCCTGCGGCGATCCACGCGCCCGCCAAGGAGCCCAACAGCAGGTTGAGAATGGTGTTCTTGTATTCCCAGATCGCTTCGAAAGGAATCTCATGGGAACGGAAAATCAACGCAAAGAAAACCACGATCAGGGAGGTCGCTTTATTGAGGATAACCGCCTGAAGGGTCCCCAGACGAAAAAGCCCCTTGAGTATCGGCAGCCGGAACTCTGCGCCGCCCAACCCGATAAGCCCCGCCAGCGTCGCAACGGCGCCCCCGGTACCCAGTCCCTGGAGAAAACGTTTCATATAGCTTCGGACCCGATTTTTTTTGCAGACATCAAAAACCTTTTTTTGGCGATAGGGTAAGTTTAGTAGATTTTGGGGAACAGACGGTAGCGTACACATCCTGCATAATCAGGGTAGCCAGGCAACTCTTCCCGAAGCGTTCTGTCTTCGAGCGCGGTTCGGATCACGGTGATGACCAGTGCCGCTACGGCCGGGATAAGGGTCCACGGGGAGTCCAGGGCGACGGTGATGCCGGCAAGGGCCAGAAGGTTTCCTGCATAGCCCGGGTGGCGTACGACCCTGTATGGGCCGCTGTCGCAGACCGTATGCCCCCGGTCTGTCTGGATACGCACCGTCGTGGCAAAAAAGCGGTTCTCGACGATGGCTCAGGCGGCAAATGCGCACCCGAGCACGATGAGGACGAGCCCAAGAATATTAAGCCATACCGGCACCAGCGGCGTCCACCCAAGCGGTGGTCAAGTCCCGCAACGATGACAAGAGGAAACGAGAGGCTGGTTGACGTTGACACCAAACTTGCTCGCCATTTCTACCAAGGTGCTCTCGCCTCTGATCGCCTCCAATGCCACTTTTGCTTTAAACTCCGCAGAATG
>JACXUG010000073.1 GCA_014764065.1 Campylobacterales bacterium | reverse complement strand
CAGGATTATTTTAGGACACCCTGCAAAAGGCTCTGTTCGGTCTCCCCAAAGGATTGTGATGAAAAAAGTGTTGGTTTACAGCAGTGTAGTTCTGATGTTGTTGGCTGGTTGTAGCTCTAAAACACCGGCGATTGATGAGACGCAAACAGGTGTGGATAACAGCCAGATGGAGAGTGCGGCTGATGCCGATACTGTCGTTGTTGATGAAAATGCAGGTGTCAGTGACAGCACGATCGAACTCGGCGAAGAGACGATGAGTGCCCTGGAGAGCCAGATGCAGTCCATCTATTTTGCGTTCGACAAATTTGACATCAGCATGGAAGCGTCTACGAAACTGCAGACGAACGCCACACTGATGCAGAACAAAGCAGCTGCCTTCAACATCAAAATCGAAGGTAACTGTGACGAATGGGGTAGCGACGAGTACAACTTCGCGCTGGGTCTGAAACGTGCAAAAGCCGCCAAAGACGCGCTGGTTGCCGAAGGTGTCAATGCTGAGCGTATCAGCATGGTAAGCTACGGCGAAAGCAACCCTGTCTGTGTTGAAAAGACGCAGGAGTGCTGGGCCAAGAACCGCCGCGACGACTTCAAACTGCTTCCGTAATCGGGACCAATGAAACATCTTTCCCTCCTTTCGGCGGGCGCGCTACTCTTTCAGCTGCAGGCGTCCGAACCCTCCGTATTCGGTGCCGGCAATCTTGACAGCGACTCGCCATACGGATTGACGGAGTCCGAAAAAAAGATTGTCGAGAACCGGAAAAACCTTCAAAACGCCAAGCGCAAATCCCAAGAGAACAGTGCCCAGTTGCAAAGCCTGCGCGAACGCATCGACGGGTTGCAGACGATTATTGAAGGCCTGGCGGAAAAAACCCAGGAAAACAGGCTCAAAGTCGGCGAACTGACCTCAGATCAGAATGTGGCGGCGGAGCGTGACGCCAAGGTCGCGGCGCTGGAAGAGGCCGTGCGTGCCAACGAGGCGAATATCGCTTCGCTCAAAACGGTACTGGAGAAGATGGCGGCCCAGGTTGATGCCATCAATGCCAATTATGTCTCCAAAGATGAGTTCAATGGGCTTGTCGGAGAGATCAACGCCTTCAAACGTGACCTCGGCAAAACGCTCAAAAGCGTCAGTGCACCTGCTGCGACGGACTCCTTGCAGTCGAAATCGAGCAAGGAACTTGCCGCCGAGGCGAAGGCGAACTACAACAAGCTCTTCTTCAAAGAGGCTATCCCGATGTACGAGGAGCTGATCCGCCGTAACTACAAGCCGGCCTATTCGTACTTCATGATCGGGGAGATGTGGCACTACCGCAAAGAGTGGTCCAAAGCGCTCTCCTACTATAAAGAGAGTGCTGCACGTTCTTCGAAAACGTCATTCATGCCGGCTCTGATGCTTCATAGTGCGGAATGTATGATGCATACCGGTGATTCGGCAAATGCGAAAAAGTTTCTCCGCTCTCTGATCGCTAAATACCCTGCCTCCAGTGAAGCAGCGGAAGCTGAACGGCTTCTGAATACTTTGTAGGCAGCTATAGCGCTACTTTTTCAGCCGCACTATAGTTAGATCGGGTTAGAATCCCTAAATTTTTGTAAAGGTAATATTATGGCTATCGAAATGAATCAAGTCGTATCCATCCAGTATGAAGTTCAGGCCGACGGCAAAGTCGTTGACTCCAACATCGGCGGTCAGCCGCTCGTGTTCATGTTCGGCAAGGGACAGATCATTCCGGGCCTCGAAGCGGGTATCAAGGAGATGGCAGTAGGCGAGAAAGGTGATGTCCTTGTCAAAGCATCCGACGCCTACGGCGACTACAATCCTGAAGCGACTCAGGATGTGCCGAAAGAGCAGTTCGCAGGCATCGATCTTCAAGAAGGCATGACACTCTACGGTCAGGGTGAAGACGGCGGTACCGTTCAGGTCGTTGTCAAAGAGATCAAAGACGAGAGTGTCATCGTTGACTTCAATCACCCGATGGCGGGTAAAGATCTGATGTTCAGCGTCACGATCAACGAGGTACGTGACGCGACGGCTGATGAGATCGCCAGCGGCGTGCCGGCAGAGAACAAGGTCGATCACGGCTGCTGCGGAAGCGGCGGCGGACATCGCTGTGGCTGTCACTGAGTTTCTCGCAGCCTCACACGATTCGACCGAAGCGCTGCGGACAGCGACGCTGCTCAAAACCCTTCAGGTCAATGCGTTGATCAGCGGACCGAAAGGGACTGGCAAACAGACACTCGCACGGGTGATCCTGCCCGGCGCCGTCGTGCTCGACGCACGCGACTTTGACAATGTGCTCAATGCGCTTGAAAGCAATGATGAAGTTGTTTTGACGCATATTGAACACTGTCCGAACATTACCCTGCTTTTCGAGCGGGCCAAGACGGACAAGGTGCGCATGATCGCGACGGCCTCGTCCGAGTACCTTTCCGATGTCATCTGTGAGTTTTTCAGCGTCAAGATCGCGCTACCTCCGCTTGTCGACCGCCCCGAAGACGTGGAACTGCTGATCAGCCATTTCAATGCCGAAGCGGACCGGATCTTCGACCTGGTGCGCGAGACATCCGCTGCAGGTAAAAAGCCGGATCTGAGCGACAACGCCTACTCCCTGCGCAAGCAGATCTATTTCGAGCGCCTGATGGGCGGGGTGAACGAAGCGGAAGTGATGCGGGTGATGGAGCGTTACCTGCAGGCGCAGATGGGGTCGCACAACGACTACCGCAAATTCCTGCACCTTTACGAGGTCCCGTTGATCCGAACGGGGCTGCGCAAGTTCAAATCGCAGCTGCAGCTGGCGGAGTGCCTGGGGCTGAACCGCAACACCCTGCGCAAGAAGATTGCGGAAAACGAGCAGTTCGGTCTGCTTGAACCATGACACAGGAGGAGAAATGAGTCAAAAAATCGCGATGGTGTTCCCGGGACAGGGGAGCCAGAGTGTCGGTATGGGCAAGGCGTTCTACGAAGCGTCCGATTATGCAAAAGAGATGGTCGAGAAGGCCAGTGGCCGCATTGGGGTCGATTTCAAAGCGTTGATGTTCGAGGAGAACGAGAAACTCGATCAGACTGTCTATACCCAGCCGGCGATCCTGCTGGTGTCGATGATGGCTTACAAGCTCTTCCAGGAGGCGCGCCCGACGGCGCCGACACTGCTGCTGGGGCACTCCCTCGGTGAAGTCTCCGCAGTCTGCGCGAGCGGGGCGATCGATTACCTCGACGCCGTCGAACTGGTACACAAACGCGGCCAGCTGATGCAGGGTGCCTGCGAAGGCGTCGAAGCGGGCATGATGGTTATCGTCGGCCTTGACGACGTGGTGGTCGAGACGATCTGTACTGACGCCCGCAACAAAGAGAACAAGCAGGTGTGGCCTGCGAACTACAACCAAGACGGCCAGCTGGTCGTGGCGGGTCTCAAGCCGGACCTCCAGAGCCTCGAAGCGACTTTCAAAGCGGCGGGGGCCAAGCGTGCCCTGCTGCTGAACATGTCGGTTGCCAGCCACTGCCCGCTGCTCTCTGCGGCGCAGGACCCGCTGCGAGCAGAGCTGGAAAAAGTGCTGCGCGATCCGTTTGACGCCCCGATCATCTCCAATGTTACGGCCAAACCGTACCATACAAAACAGCAGGCGGTGGAGCTGCTCAGCGAGCAGCTGATCTACCCGGTCCGCTACAAGCAGTCCGTTGCTGCGATCGCCCCGGACGTGGACCTCGCCATCGAGTTCGGCAATGGCAAAGTCCTTGCGGGACTGAACAAACGTATTGCCAAAGAGATGAATACGCTCAACGTCTTCGACATGGATTCGCTCCAGGCTACCCTCGACGCACTCGCATGACCGTCACCCTCGTCCAGAATGCGCCCCGGCTGAACCGTACGAACCTCGAGTCGTGCGAAACGCTGGTGGCCGCCTATGCCGGACGCAACGATGTCATCGTCTTCCCCGAACTAGCCCTCAACGGCTACCTGCTTCAGGACAAGGTCTATGAAGACGCCTGGACGCTCCTCGAACTTGAACCCCTTGCCAAGGCGAGCCTCGCCTGCGATATTGTCGTCGGTGCGGCGCTCAAAGGGAACGGACGGACCTACAACACGGCGTGCTATTTCAGCGGCGGCGAACTGCGTCATGTTCACCGAAAGCTGCACCTGCCCAATTACGGGATGTTCGAAGAGGCGCGCTACTTTTTCAAAGGCAGCCGTATCGAGGCTTTCGATACGACGTTCGGCCGAAGCGTCATGCTCGTCTGCGAGGATCTCTGGCGCGCTCAGACGATGGTAGATGTCGCGGCACTGAAACCGGAGTTTGTCTATGTTATCGCCAACTCCCCGGCGCGCGGATTCGAGGAGGAGGGGCTGGCCATCGAAGGGCAGTGGGACGCACTGCTCAAATCACTGGCACTGCTCGCCAACGCCTATGTCATTTTCGTCAACCGTGTCGGGTTCGAAGACGGCCTGGGTTTCTGGGGCGGCAGCCGTGTCATCACGCCCCGCGGCGGCACTGAACGCCGTCTCCCGCTTTTCGATGAGGCCGTCGAGACGGTGACCCCCGATCATCGGCTCCACGACGTCGAAAAGTGGCTCGCAAAGATCGACTGATCCCTTTCCCTACTGCGGCGGCCTTTTCAGACCGCCCTTCACGTTAATCAGATCAATTTTCTATCGCTTCTCTCTCGTGTATTCCACGTGTGTTTACGCTTTGCCGTGTTCGGTCAAAAAGCGGTGCAGGGCATTGGCGAAGGCGTGCGCATCTTTGGGCTCGAAGGGCTTCGGTCCCCCGGTGATGACGCCGCTGTCGCGGACCATCTCCATCAGGTTGCGCATGGCGAGATACTGCTTGATATTGTCCGGCGTGTAGCGCTCCTCGCGATGGTCGATGGCATGGGCTTCTTTGGAAAGCACCCGTTCGACAGCGCGGACGACAATGGGCTTGAGCAGGTTCGAGAAGGCGTCACCGTCGACGAAGATCGTCACGGTGTGATCCTGGCACGGAACTTTTTGCCTTTGATCTTGCCGCGGTTCAGCTGCTGCAGCGCACTGTCGGCAACACCCTGTTCGACAGCAACGTAGGCAAAGGTGTCATGGATGGCGATGCTCCCTACCGACTGGCCGTCGATGTCGCCGGAGGCGCACAGGGCGCCGAGCAGGTCTCCTGGACGCAGCTTCTGTTTCCGGCCGCCGTCGATCCGCAGGACGGCGAAACGGGGAAGCAGCAGTGCAGGATCGGCCGGCGCGAAACCGGAAACATCTTCGGAGACGAAGGGGGTGCCGCTGGCGGAGGCCAGCCGTTCGGCGGCACTCTGCTGCTTCGGGGTGAAGAGCGTCAGCGCCATCCCGGTGCTGCCCGCCCGGGCCGTACGCCCGATGCGGTGGAGGTAGGTTTCGGGTTTTTCGGGCAGGTCGAAATTGATGACGGCGCCCAGCTCCTTGATATCGAGCCCCCTGGCGGCGACGTCCGTTGCGATGAGCAGCCGAATCCCTCCGAGGGCGAAACGCGTCAGCACCTCGGTACGTTCGCCCTGGCGCAGGTCGCCGTGCAGGACGGCCGCATCGTAGCCCTGCTCGGTAAGTTCGAGCGCCAACGCATCGCAGCCGGCCTTCGTATTGCAGAACACGACGGCAGATTCGGGAGTGTAGTGCCCGAGGAGACGCAGAAATGTAGCGCTCTTCTCCCCTCTGACCTTGAAGAAGTGCTGTGTGAGCGTCACCTCCGTAGCACTGTCCTCGACCTCCACCGTCACAGGATCGCGCAGCAGCGCGGAAGCGATCGCGGCGATTGTCTCGGGAAAGGTGGCTGAAAAGAGCAAGTTTTGACGGGGAGAGGTCAGGTGCGAGGCGATCTGCATGATGGCGTCGTGAAAACCGAGGTCCAGCATCCTGTCGGCCTCGTCGAGCACCAGGGTATGCACTTTCGAAAGCGAGAGCGTCTTTTTGCCCAGGTGGTCGAGGATCCGCCCCGGGGTGCCTACGACGATGTGTGCGCCGTACGTGAGCGAGTCGCGCTGCGGCGCCAGCGGCACCCCGCCGCAGAGCGTCAGCACCTTGACGTTGGGTCGGTGGCGCGCGAGGCGGCGCAGCTCCCCGGCGACCTGTTCGGCCAGTTCCCGCGTCGGACAGAGAACAACTCCCTGAACATCCGTTTCGTTCCCTGCGAGCTTCATGATCATGCCGATCCCGAAGGCTAGGGTTTTGCCGCTACCGGTCTGCGCGCGGACGACGGCGTCCCTGCCTTCGAGCAGGGACGGGAGGCTCTGTTCCTGTACGGGGGTCATATGGCGGTAGCCGAGCGTGTCCAGGTTTTCGATCAGCGGGGCGGGAATGGGAAGGGTGGTGAAAGGTTTGGAAGTCACAGTGGCTCTTTGTGGCAGAATGCTCCGGAAGCGGGTTCAGAAGAGATGCGCCATTGTAGCGTATTCCGCCCCGGGCCCCGATATAGGCGCTCTCAAGCTCTTTGGCTATAATTGCAACAATTTTATGATGCAGGGATGAATGATGAAAATTGCCATTATGGGGGCCATGGTCGAAGAGGTGGAGCCGTTCCTCGACGCGGGTGAGCACGAGCCGCTGCTCAAATATTTCAAGAAGCACAACGAAGTCGAATATGCCGGAAACCTCTACCATGAGGCGCGTTTCAAAGGGCTTGATATCGTGCTGGGCTACAGCAAGATCGGCAAGGTGAACGCGGCACTGACCGCCGCGACAATGCTCGAAAAGTTCGGCTGCGAGATGCTTCTTTTCACCGGGGTCGCGGGCGCGGTGAACCCCGAACTGAAAATCGGCGATCTGATCGCCGCGACGCAGCTTTGCCAGCACGACCTCGATATCACGGCTTTCGGTCACCCGCACGGTTATGTGCCTGAAGGCAAGGTCTATGTCGAACCGTCCCGCGAACTCCTGCATATGGCCAAGAGCGTTGCCGAGGAGAAAGGGATCGATCTCAAAGGGGGGATCATCGCGACCGGAGACCAGTTCATCGCGGATACGGAGCGTAAAGCGTGGATCGAAAAGACGTTTGAGGCGGATGCCATCGAAATGGAGGGGGCGGCCGTCGCCGTCGTTTGCGATGCGATGCAGGTCCCCTTCTTCGTCCTGCGTGCGATCAGCGACGCCGCGGACATGGATGCAGCTTTCGATTTCGACGAATTCCTGAAACACTCATCGCAGGTCAGCAGCAGTTTCGTCATGGGGATGCTGGAGAAGATCGCCGCCGCCCATGGTCAGTAAAAAAATCATGCGGCAGCTCGGCCGCACCAACGCCGCGTTCAACCTGGTCGAGGAGGGGGACCGCATCCTTGTCGGCCTCTCGGGCGGGAAAGACTCCCTGACCCTCGTGCATGCCATGAAAGAGCAGCAGCGCCGCGCCCCTTTCAACTTCGAGTTGGTCGCCGTCACCGTCGCTTACGGCATGGGGGAGGATTTTTCCGCGCTGATTGAACACTGCAAAGAGCACGGCATCGAGCATCATATCCACGATACGAACATCTACGATACGGCCAAAGAGAAGATCCGCAAGAACTCCTCGTACTGCAGTTTCTTCTCCCGGATGCGCCGCGGCTCCCTCTACAGCGCCGCAGAGAAGTTCGGGTGCAACAAGGTGGCCCTGGGCCACCACCTCGACGATGCGGCCGAGAGCTTTTTCATGAACCTGATCTATAACGGGCACTTGCGTTCGCTCGCCCCGAAATACCGCGCGGACAACGGGCTCGTCGTCATCCGCCCGCTGATCCAGATGCGCGAACGCCAGCTCGCGGCCGCCGCGCACGACAACGGCTGGCCGACGATCGGGGACGAGGCGTGCCCCTCGATGCGCTTTGACGTCAAGATGCCCTACGCGCGTGCCGAGATGAAAACGATGCTCTCGGAGATGGAGGGCAAGTACCCCGACCTCTTTACGTCGATCAACGCGGCGTTCGGCCATATTTCCGACGACAGCTTTTTCGACCCGGAGCGTTTTTCGCTCTAGCGCCGCCTCCGGGAGCGGTGGCGGCGCACGGAGACGATCCAGAGCCGCTGGACAAGGCAATAGCCCGCAGCGGCAAAAAGGGTCGAGTAGAAGAGGGCGCCCGTATAGAGGGGGACGACGATGTCATCGAAGTGGTGTTCGAACCACGCCAGGCTCATGGCGACGTGGGGCAGGTCGTGCATGCCGAGCAGGAAGCCGCCGGTTTTGTACTCGACATAGTAGACGAAGGGCATCGTCGCGGGGTTGGTGATCCAGACCAGGGCGATAGAGAGCGGCAGATTGAAGCGGAAAAGCGGCTGCAGCAGGAGGATGGCGACCATCTGTGCTGGCATCGGGATGAAGGCGACGAAGAGCCCGACGAGAACGCCTTTTGCAACTGCGTGCCTGTTCACACTCAAAAAAGCACGCGGAATTTTGTAGCGGGTGATGAGGTCGG
>JACXUG010000072.1 GCA_014764065.1 Campylobacterales bacterium | reverse complement strand
TGATGCCGTTGACGGTAACGATAAAGAGGTTTTCCGCTTTGATCAGCGGGTCGAGAGAGGATTTGTCTGCGATGTCCGTGGACGCGATCCAGTTTTGTACGGAAGGGAAGTCCATGTGGACTACGCTGTCGTCTTTTTGCTTGTAAAGGAAGAAGGTACATGGCGCGAAGTCACCGACTTCAGGATGCACTTTGTGGATGGGAAAGATGACGTCGAGTTTGTAGACGGAGTAGATGTCGTAAAAGTCAAAACCGTCGTTGCCTCGCTCCTGGAGCTCTTCGTTGACGTTGATACAACCGGGAAAGAGAAACCCTATCGTTCCATCTCCGCTTCGAATTCCGCTTCAAAATCATCTTTTGCTTCGAGAACGGTGCTCTCTTTTGGTGCATCAAACGTGGCCTGGAACGTGACGGAAAGCGGCTTGGAAGCATCGGCTACCTTCTGGTAGGCCAAGGACTTGAAATGGCCGCTGGGGAGTGCAGTGGTTAAGGCATTGCCCATTTTGTCTGCCAGGGCGATGAGATCGGGATTGTTCATCGGGATCCGTGTCATGCGCGAAAGACCGCGAAGGGAAAGAATGGAGACGTTCATATTGCCCTCGAGGTCCTGTCAGATGGACATGGAGAGGGGTGTCAGCAGCCCCATCAGCGGATTGACGGCAATCAGTTTAGCGGAGAGGTCTGGATCATGGATAGTGGCGAGACGGTAGACCGGAAAGTGCGTTGCAACGAACCGGGCCTGGAAGGGCTTGTTCATATCATTGTTGCCGTCGATCAGGAAACCGGCCGTTTCAAAGGCTTTTTCAATGGTGTCACCGGTAATTTTGCCTGCAGGGATTTTAACGCTAAAGATACGGATATCCTGTTGGATGGCCCCGTTTCCGATGCGGCAGTGCTGGAGAGCAGTGTCAGGGAAAGAAAAGCCCAGAGAAGGGCATTTGCGAAGGGATTCATCTCACTCCTTTGTGATAAGTTCGTGAGACTAGTGTAGCGGGCTTAATTCAGAGTATAGTGACTGTATCACCTTTTTTTATCTTACCGCCCTGAACGGTTTTCGCGAAAATTCCCCGGTTGTTTTTGAGAAGCTCCGGGAGCCTTTCGTCAATTTTGCCGAGGCTGCTGCAGAGGGTACAGTTCTGCGTAATGGCGACGACCGTCTCGCCGATCTGAAGCTGCTGGCCCGGGTGGAGGTGATAAGGGTTGATATCGATAACGATATTCTCGCCCAGGGAGCCGTAAGGCATGGTGATACCCTCGGCTGCCGCCATGACGTAGCTGGCTTCTTCAGAGGTGATCAGAATGGTACGGTTGAGGTTTTTACCGTAGTATTTATCGCCCAGGATTCCCTGATCGTCGATTTCGATATCTTCGTATTCATGACGTCCTTCAACGCCTTTGAGGGCATGATAGAGGCCCAACACCTTTCCCTTGTTCATACTCACTTGCCTGCTCCCGTCTTCTTATAGATGTCGTAGTTCATCGATTTATATGCGCCACTGCTGACATAGCCGAGCATATTGAAGAAATCCTTCTTCTCGACATAGCCGGGGGCGGCAAAGATGAGCGCCGCATCGGCATTCATAAAAAGAGAAGAGGGGTAGAAGTTGTATCCGACATGTTTGGCGAAGTCGTGTCCGCTGCCCTTGAACCCATTATAGGTGACAGTATCATTGTCGTTGATGTTGATATCGACGAGCTGAAATGACGATGCGAGTACAGCGGCAACTTTGTCATCCCTGAGCGTAAACTCATACATTGCTTCACAGTAGCCGCAGTCCTTTTTGTGAAGCCATACCAGGAGGGTCTTCTTCTGCTTGGCCGTGTCGCGTGCTATGCGGTTGAGATCGATATCGCGTGCGGACAAGGAGAAAAAGAACAACGCAAGAACGAAGAGGGTGATGATGCGCTGATTATACACGGTCGGTGCCTTGGGGAGAAAACGGTGGGGCGCCGTAGCGCGCCCACCCGGGGATTACTTGATTTTGGCTTTGGAGGTCTTGGTGTTGCCCTTGAGGTCGACCCAAGTCATGACAAGTTCGTCACCCGCTTTGAAGTCGCCTTTGAACGCGAACTTGAAGATCGGGTTCTTGGAAAGGAACTGGCTGACAGAAGCGTCCATAACGGTTGCAGCGCCGACTTTTGCGTCGATGTGCGTGATGAAGTTCGCGTTGTTGCGGTCGCCGGTTTTCTTCTCAGCGATATCGTATGTCCACATGTCGTGCTTCGCCATCGCTTTTACAGAAACGACATTACCTTTGAGTTTTGCTTTGATTCTCATGATATAACCTTTCTATTTCTTTGTTCTATAGGCGAAGGCGATCAGCCCTCACAACCACCGAGTGCAACGTCGAGTGTCTTGGAGCCGCTGTAGAGCTTACCGTCTGTACCCTGTACGACTGCTGTAATCGTACCGGAAGCCTTCATCTTGATCTTGATGGAGAAGTCGATGATGCTGTACTCGTTGAGGTCGTAAACGATAACCGCTGCTTCCGGGTTGACGTTCTGGACGATGATCAGGGATTTCGCAGCGATGTCGGATTTGACATCGACCGGTACCGCAAAGGGCATCGTCAACAGTTTTAGCCGTCCATACTGTCGGCTTGGATTTACGGAAATCTTCCGCACGGACGCTTGCCGGTACGGCAGCCAGGGCACAGGCACCAGCTGCGAGAGAGAGGAATGTTCTTCTTTGCATATGTTTATCCTTTGGTTGAGATTTATTTGCTCTGGCTGATCATGTAATCAACCACGGCCTTGAATTTGTCATCCGGCAGATCGGTGCCGCCTTTCGGAGGCATGGCATTGAGACCGTTGATGGCATTGGCATAGACCGTATCCATACCTTTGCCGACGACGGCTGCCCATGCCTTCTTGTCGCCGAAGACCGGTGCGCCCATGCCGGCTGCACCGTGGCACACCGCACAGCTGGATTCATAAGTGTTTTTCGCTTCGAGGTCTACACCGGCAGTGTTTTCAACTTCCGGCAGGTCACGTACCTCGGAAAGCGGCGGGATGAACTCTTTCTGCTCGATGGTGATTGGAACGACTTTCGCCGTCTCTTTCTGGCAGTTGCTCATACAGCGCTCGTCCGCAGAAGCGATCTTCTGTGCACCGAAGTTTGCCGGGTCCGCGAAATAGGCACGTACGTTCTCGAGACCGTTTGCACCGTCGATGACCGGTTCGAAACCGTCTTTGTTCGGCATAACGATCTTCGCGAATTTCTCCTGATCGAGAACGTATTCGTAATCGACCTCTTCACCGTCGATTTCCATCTCGTTGATGTTCATGATGTATGCAACGAGTGCGTAGACTTCGTCGTCTGTCAGTGTGCGGGTATCCGGGTGCGGCATACCTTCCATGATGTACCACCACAGTGTGCTTGCTTCCGGCCAGTAGTTACCGAAGACGCGGATCGGACCTTCAGCATCCGCTGTGACACGCTGGAACTTGAGGGTTTTGACGTTATCGTATGCATTCCCCTTGGAAAGCGCCGGGTATCCGCCGCCGCCGGAACCGAAGTCACCGTGACACATGACACATTTTGCTTCGTAGACAGCTTCACCCTCTTCAGCAGTACCTTGGCCCTTCGGCGGTAGACGCCACGGTGTGACTGTCGTGTTCCATGCTTCGAGTTCGTTTGCCGTCGGTGTGCGTCCGTATGTGTAACCACCGTTTTCCGTATCGGTATTCACATAGTACGGTCCGCTTTTGCCGTTGACGGTTGCATAGTAGCGTCCACCGTCGATGACGCGCTTGCCGTTTGCATAGGTAAGGACATTGTCGCCGTTGGATGCAGATGGTGCCGCAGCGTCACCGCTCTTGAAACAGCCCGTAGCGAGCATAGCGACCGCTGCCGCTGCAGAAGCACCAAGAATAAATTTACGATCGAACTTGAACATTGTTTACCTTCCCTTCTGCAGTGACTTCCCATGTGGCGATACCGTTTCTGTGGTAAACAGATTCAACACCCATCACCGCGGTTTCTTGATCGATTGTCGGCTGGATATAGCCTGCGTCATCGCGTGCGCGGCTCGCGAGGATCAGCGGCTTGCCTTCATATTTGTACATGAAGCTGAAGCGTGTCCAGGACTTCGGAAGGACAAGACCTTTGAGCTTCGCTTCGACCCAGTTGTTTCCGCCGTCAAAGCTGACGTCGACACCTTCGATCGTACCCATGCCGCTCCATGCGAGACCTTCGATCTCGACGAGGTCGCCTTTTTTCAGGTCGGTCCACGGTTTCTCCGGACACGGGTTCGTGATAATGGAGTTGACTTCGTTCGCGTAGAAGTGCTGGATCGCTTTACCGGTCGGTTTAAGCGCCGTATATTTCGCCGTCTCTTCTTTCGCGTAGAACGGTTCAGCAGCAAACTCGAGGCGTCCGAGCCATTTGACACAGAGGTTTCCTTCCCAGCCCGGGAGGAGGAGGCGGACAGGATAACCCTGCTCCGGACGGAGGGCTTCACCGTTCTGACCCCAAACGATCATCGCATCGTCGAGTACTTTGTCAACCGGGACGGTACGGCCCATGTGCGAGCTGTCGATCCCTTCTGCGAGCATCCATTTTGCACTCGGTTTGAGGCCGAGGTCTTTAAGGATGTCTTTGAGGTAGACGCCGGTCCACTCGGCGTTACTCATCATCCCTTTGGCGAACTGGATGGAGTTGAACTGCGGTCCACGCCATTCCGGGCCGCCGTTTGCCGGACACTCGACGAAGTGGATGCGGCTGACGTTCGGGTAGCGCTTGAGCTGCTCAAGCGTCAGAACCAGCGGCTTTTCGACAAGGCCGTGGATCATCAGGCGCCATTCATTCGGGTTGATGGTCGGAATACCGCCGTGGCAGCGGCTGAAGAAAAGGCCGTTTGGCGTCATGATACCGCTGAGGTCCTGGATCGGACACATCGCGATAGATGCCTGCCAGTTTCCTGAAGAGAGGAGCTGCGCGTTACGGCGAGTGATGTTGTGTTCGTACGGTGAAGGCATACCGTAGCGGTTTTTTGTGACCGGATAGCCGATCTTGTGACCCCAGTCTGGTGTGTTCATAATGACAGGATCATCTTCGGCCATCGCACGTGTACCGGAGAGTATTCCGGCACCGGCGATCGCCGTGGCTGAGAGTGCGGCGGTTTTTTTGAAGAAGCTTCTTCTTTCGGCCGACACGTTTTCAGCATCGTGTTGAGAATGTTCGTTTCTCATTCTTCCTCCCTTTTTATTTAACTTTACTAATTACTATTTCGATAGTCATAAGACCAAAACAGCACATCAACCATCGGCAACTTTTCGTTATTCGACTGTTGATGTGCTGTCTTTACAGGCGCTGAACCCAATATCACGATCTTATAAAACGTAAGTATACAATACGAAACGTGTATTCAGAGTGAATGCCAAACCGCTACACCGGATATCGTTACGAAATGAAACACAAACAGCGGTAAATGCATGACTTAAAAATATTATTATAACAAATATATAAAATTTATATAAGTATTGCTTAAAATATCTGCCGCTTCCATACTAGTAATAAAAAATCAAAATATGTTAAGTTTTATACACGATTGTCAACAATTCCCAAAAGTACGCAGGTAGACGCAGTGCTGTCATAATAAAATGGAATAGTACACCCCTGGTGTTCGATATCCCGCACATTCGTGTCATTACTATAGATCGAGGGTTTGTATTTCTGCACTTTGCTCGGCAGGTTGAGTAGAATGGTGTCGAGGTAGAGCTTGAAGCGCTTCGCCTCTTCCGTATTGGTTTCGGCCATTGCCAACAGAAGCGTTTTAAGCTGTTCGGAAAAACGTGGAGTCGCGACGACTTTCATGAGAGATGCTCCGCAAGCCATGTATCAATGTCGGCGATGGTTTCGTGGTAGATCGTAACATCTTCGGGGGATGTCCGGTACTCTTCCAGGGCAATCCGGACCTGGCAGCGGAAGCTGTCGTACCGATCATCCAGGATCCAGGCCCTGTCGTTTGGAAGCGACTGTTTCAGTGTTTCGGCATAGCTGTCATCCACGAGCAAAAGTAGTGTTTGCATTGCAACTCCTTTTGTGCGATTGTAGCACGGGGGAGTTGAATTGCTCGTTTTCATTTTCCGCATCTGCGCTGATGGCCCGATCCCGCTTCGAAGAGCTGCTGACGGTTTAGGCAGAGGCCCTGCAGCTCTCACGTTCCCTTCAGAATTTTCGGCCTTCTATGGTGTTGCCATGACAGGCGAAACGGGAGATCGCCTGTCCGATTCCGGAAAGGAACTTCTTTACAGTGACCGGGGTAAATCAGGACCATAATGGTTGCGATAGCAGGAAGTGACTGTATGGGGGTGGGGGGCTGCTCCCATCACGGAGGATGGAAGCGGGAAGAACTTTTAAGTGTGCAGAGTCGCTATGTTGACTATTCTAATTCAAAAGCCGCTTCGGTTGCCCAATCCGTGAGGACTTTTTTATCCGCATCACTCAGTTTGGCATCTGCGTGCATGATTAGATAACTTGGAAGCGGCATTTTGCTTTTGATCGCTTTGGGGATTTTATCAAGATAGCCGGCTTTTTTGTCATCATCATAATTCGCCCATGTCGAGAAGTTCATATGTTCTCTACCCTCTTCGACATGCATTTTGGTAAACCATGAAACCGGTGCAACCGAGCTATACCATGGGTAAGTGGTATGGTTCGAGTGACAGTCAAAACAGGAACGTTTGAGAATGGCGAGTACCTCTTCAGGTGCCTCCAGTTCATCTTCAGCCTTCGTCGGCACCTCTGCGGGAACATTCATCGGAACGAATTGAATCCCTACCACAACCAGCAATACAATGATCAATACCTTTTTCATGCGAATCATTATAAGTTATTATTCTTTGCTTTTTCTAAATTTTTGAAAGTATTCGTTTGTTTTAATTGGAATGCATGCTTGATGGGTGAGTGTGAATATATTTTCGTTTAATTCTGATGGGGGGACTGCACGCGTAGAGACTGCCGTACGGCGTGCAGAGAAGGTCGTTCAGACGGGAACTATTTTTTTTCGATCTTTCCCTTGGCGTTCTGGAGAGCACCTTCGAGGGCCGTTTTGGCCGAACGCCAGGCGGAGATGCCGACCCGCTTGGCCTCTGCGGCGGTTTTTGAATTGAGGACCTGCGAACGCGAAATGGCCTGGCTGAGCTGGGTGCGCATCAGGTCGACCGTCTCTTTGGAGACTTCGACGAGTTCCTCGAGGTCGTAGCGGATCTCTTTGGCGAGCTTTTCGAGCAGGGTGCGGCTTTCACTGCTGCACTGCAGCGCTTCGTCCTGCAGCACCTGGGTAAAGAGGATATCGGTCCGCAGAAGCTCCGTCTGCATGGACGCCGTCAGCTTCAGCTCTTCGGGCATGTAGAGGAGCTGCTTCTTGAGACGGCGGATGGCTTTGATGAGACCGCTGCGGACCCCCCGGAGGGTTCCGAGCAGAATCGCTTCCGCCTGGTTCGGGGTGGCTTCGCCGACTTCGACGGCACTGTGAAGAATGCTGCCGATAACGAGGCGGATGCGCCCAGTCTCCAGCGGTCCCTCTCCTAGCGTCTCATAGGTGATCTCTTTGCAGATCTCCTCGATGGTCTCTTCGATGTCGTGGTTTTTCTCGAGGGTCGTGATGATGGCGGATTCGACGACCTCCTCGAGCATATCGAAGAGGTCGATGGACTGCAGCTTGATCTGGTGCAGTTTCGCCTGGGCTTCACCGGGGGCGTTGCTGAGGATTCCCTCGAGGGTATTGAAGATCTGGTGTTTCTCTTCCTGGATCCGTTCGCTCTTGCGTTCGATCTGGCGTTCGATGCGCTCTTTCTGTACCAGCAGCGCTTCAAGCTCTTCTTGCAAGGCTGCTGTCTGCCCAGCAAGGATCGTGTTGACGACGAGGCGGATCTCCGGAAGGGTCAGATCCGTTTCGTCCAGCCCGTACTCGCTTCCCAGGTAGCCCATGAGGTCGGCGATGCGAGCCTCGAGGCCCATCGGTTCTTGGTTCTTGTAGTGGTTGCGGATATCGCGCTGCAGTTGTTCCAGGTCCAGCATCACAGGCTCCTATAAAACGATTTTGACGTGTTGGTGTGCTTTCAGCGCATCGAAGATGAACTGACGGTCATCTTCGTTGTGCACAATCAGTTCGAGATTCAGGCTGATGTATTTGCCAGTACGGCTTGTATTGGAGTGGGCGAGTTTGTATTCGCGCTCCAGGATGACTTCCCGGACGGCGTTTTCCAGCTTTTTACGCTCTTCGCCGACGACTTTGTAACACCAGTTGCAGGGGTATTCCAGTTCGAGCTTCTGATCAAGATCGTTGATATTCACCACTTTTGCCTCCTCGTTTCGTTTCGAGTTGTACGTCAGAGATAATCATCCCTTTGTCGATGGCTTTGACCATATCGTAGATGGTCAGCAGGCCGATGCTGACCCCGGTCAGCGCTTCCATCTCTACACCGGTCTGTCCCGTCAGTTTGGCTGTGACGCTGAGCCTGAAGCCCGGTAGCTCCGGCAGCTCTTCCACGTCGCAGTTGATGCCGCTGAGGTTGAGGGGGTGGCACATCGGGATGAGGTCTGAGGTCTTCTTGGTCCCCATGATCGCGGCGATCACGGCCGTCTGGAGCACCGGTCCCTTTTTGGTCCGCCCCTCGACGATGGCGTTGTAGGCATCCAGGCTCATCGTGATTTTACCGCTGGCGACCGCCACGCGTTCTGTTGGGGTCTTGGCGGAAACATCGACCATCTTCGGCCGGTCTTTTTCATCCAGATGGGTCAGCTGCATATATTGTATCCCGTTTTTAACGCTATCTTATAGTAAAGCCGATTAGAGGGAACTTGATGGCGAAAAGTAGAGTATGGGCAGGCTATTGTTCAATAATTAATCATTACACTGGATTGATTGTGGATAATTTGTTCTATGATTTGAGGGTGCAACAGGGAGCAGACCTTTTGCCTACGAAGTTTTCAAAGCCAAACATGCATCTTTGGGCACTATAGCCGCCTACTATAGGTAAGCCCCATGATTGATGTATCATTAAAAAACGTTTCTCCTCTCCTGCCGCCACATGGCGGCGCCTTTTCTCCCCTTTATTTACGTTTTATTGTTCACGATCTCCAATGCCGATTCGTATTCGTGCGGATGGTTGAGGTTACTGAAAAGCTGCTCATCGTCAAAATCGACATAACAGACCCGGCTCTTTGAGAGCATCCTGCCCAGTTTGTGATCACCGGTCGCTGCCATCGTTTCGAAGCGCGTCAGCAGGCTGCGGTGGTAGATGCCGCACAGCGGGTGGGCACCCGAGGCCGTCCGGGCGATCACGGCATCAAGTCCGCCGCTGTCTGCGGCGAGCAGGGCCCGGACGACCGCGGCATCGACAAAAGGGGTGTCGACGCTGAGCGCGAAGATGCGTTCCGCCCCAAGCGTCCGGAAAGCGGCAATGAAACCGACAGTCGGGGCTGCGTCCGTTAGAGAAGGATCGTCGGTAATGTAGGGGAGCAGTCGCGGGTACCCTTCGCTGCTTTTGACGCAAAGATGCGTCGAGTCAAAGAGGGGTGCGAGACGAGCATACTGGTACTCGGCGAGGGTGGCAGAATCGTCAAAGGGGAGGAGGGCCTTGTTGCTGCCCATCCGCGAGCTCTTCCCGCCGGCAAAGATGACGCAGGGAAGGGGAAAAGTGTTTTCAGGCATGATGGCGCTCCTTTGGTGAACCGGGCTGTCCGTCAATCCCGGCCGCAGGCGGTGACGGCGAAGCGGTCGATACTGATGTCGCGGCCGACGAGCATGACGCGGACATGGCGTTGTGCGCCAACTGCTGCAGCAGCGACGGGTCGTCGGGGATGTGAAAGACGAACACCGGGAGATTCCCGAGCTGTTTTTGGGTATTTTCCCCGTAGATGGGTGTGTCGATGCTGCCGTAGTTCATTGCGGTCCCCGTGATGTTGAAGGCGGCGAAGAGCAGTTTGTAGGCATCGAGAACGATGGAAGCGAACGGATTGCTATCAGGCAGCGGGAAGGTACCGAGGAGCGTTTTGAAACCGGCGTCGGTATAGAGGGAGAGGCGCAAGGGGTTGGAGCCTTCGATGTAGAGACGGTCGTGCACGTTGCCGTTGACAGCGATGGTCTTGAGGCGGCGGATCGCTTTTTGCGTCGCTTCGACACTCAGATGATCGAGGTTCTTGTAATCAAGCCAGAAGGCGTGCCCTTCGCCCAGCTCCCGGAAAAGGAGCTCGAGGGTGAAGAGCTCGCCCTCTTTTTTCGTGTAGACCGGCCGGCCGTCGAGGCCTTTGCGGGGATGGCCGTGCCCGATGATGAAGCGGTCGGTGGCCGTGTCGTAACTGAAGTCGACTTCGACGCCGTGTGCGCCCGCTTTAAAGGCGCGGCGGAAGGCCGTCGGCGAGTTGCGCTCCTCTTTGGTGTCGTAGAGTCCGCGGGAAGACCAGACCTTGTGACAGCTGTCGTAGACGCCGTCGTACGGCCTTTTTTCAAGCTGCAAGTCGGCGAAAGCGACGGCCGCGTTCCAGGCGATGACGATAAGCAGAACGGCCCCGAGTATGATCGCCTTCCAGGACATGGGTACGGTTTAGTCGATTGTCGCCGGGTCGGCGATGTAGCCCGTGATTGCCGAGGCCGCCGCGACGGCGGAGTTGGCCAGGTAGACTTTGGAAGAGCGTGAACCCATGCGGCCGACGAAGTTGCGGTTGGTGGTGGAGATGGCGACTTCGTTGTCGCCGAGGATCCCCATGTAGCCGCCCAGACAGGCGCCGCAGGTCGGGTTGGAGACAACGCCGCCGGCATCGACGATAGTGTCGATATAGCCCAGTTTCGTTGCTTCGCGGAGGATACGCTGTGTCCCGGGTGTGACGATGAGGCGGACATCTTCGTGCACCTTCTTGCCTTCCAGGATCTTCGCGGCGATGCGCAGGTCGCTGAGGCGGCCGTTGGTACAGCTACCGATAAAGGCCTGGTCGACCTTGATATGGTCGCTGACGGCCTGGCTCAGGCTG
>JACXUG010000010.1 GCA_014764065.1 Campylobacterales bacterium | reverse complement strand
TGACCCCTATTTTTCGACCCCTATTTTTCTATTTTTTCTTCTTCTATGTCAGCCGGCGCTATTTGAAGACGCTGCCGAGCATCCCCTTGACCGCCTGCTGAATATCGGCCGGGTAGACGACGAACTTGCCGTTTTCGCTCTCGCTCAGTTTCTCCAGCGCGGCGATGTAGCGGTCGCCGAGGAGGAACATGGCGGGCAGTTCGCGCTCCTGGATGGATTCGGAGATGCGGGCGATCGCTTCGGCGGAAGCCGTGGCCAGTGCCACCTGGGCCTGGGCTTCGAGCTTGGCGGCTTCGAGTTTCCCTTCGGCTTCCAGGATGGCCGCATTCTTATTCCCATCCGCCATCGTTACGACGGCGCGGCGTTCGCGCTCGGCAGCGGCCTGCTGCTCCATCGCTTTTTGCATGGAGGGGCTCGGGCTGATGTCCTGGATCTCGACGGACTTGACGGTCACCCCCCAGTCGGCGACGTCGTCAATGATCTGCTCTTTGAGGCGTGCCTTGATCATGTCACGGTTGGAGAGCGCCTCGTCGAGCTTCAT
This sequence comes from Campylobacterales bacterium, assembly GCA_014764065.1. Classification (GTDB taxonomy): domain Bacteria; phylum Campylobacterota; class Campylobacteria; order Campylobacterales; family Sulfurimonadaceae; genus Thiomicrolovo. Next base: position 24,894 of record JACXUG010000010.1, on the reverse strand, counting down.
CTCCCCAATAATGGAACGCAGCGTCGTCATGACGAGGTTGACGATGGCCTTCCGGAAATCCTCGACGCCATAGACCGCATCCGAGGGGCGCGTGACACGGATGAAGGCGATGGCGTTGGTAAGGATGACGGCATTATCCATCGTAATGACCTCCTGCTGCGGGACGTCGAGAATGATGTCTCGCGTTGTCATCCGCTCGCGCACGCTGTCGATGTAAGGGATAATGAGGTTCAGCCCCGGGGTCAAAGTGCGGTAGAACTTGCCCAGCCGTTCAATGACCCACTCCTCGCCCTGCGGCACGACCTTGATCCCTTTATAGAGTGTGACGATGATGACGATGGCGAAAACGCCGATAAGGTAGAGTGAAACCATTTAATCCTCCTTCAGGGGGGTCACTTTGATCAGCTGGCCGCTGACGTCGACAATACAGACCTTTGTGCCGATGGCAATCGGTTCATCGGCGAAGGCGGGCCATTCGCGGTTGCCCAGTACGGGGATGTCGAAGAGCACTTTGCCGCGTTGCGGCGGTTCGATCCCCTCGGTGACGCTCCCCTTTGTATCGACCCGGTAGTTGGGCTGGCCGCTCTCCGACACCGTACGCTGGCGGATGAAACGCCACCACCCCACGATGAAAAGAGTGGAGAAGATCGACCAGGTCAGCAGTTCGGCGGAAAAGGAGAGATCAAAGAGATAGGCCAGCGTCCCTGTCAGGATCGCGGCGACGCCTATCCCCAGCAGCAGGAAAGTGAGGGCCATCGTCTCCAGGCCTATCAGCACCATTCCAAGTATAACCCAGTGCCACCACTCTACGTTTGAATTTAACCAATCGAGCATGCTTTACTCCTCCGTCTTTACACAAGTATAGCAAATAAACCTGCAGGGCTGTGCCGTCAATTTGCTTTTCGCTTCCCCTGTTGCAACCGGCCGAGCAGTGTGGCGATCCCCTTGGGGTCCGGGGCATCCGCCCCTTCGTAAAGGTGCCGTTCCAGCGCTTCCGCACTCTTTTTCGCATCGGGGTCGTCCAGGTACCCGAAAAGTGCCACCAGTGCCGTTCGAAGCGAGTCGAAACGGACCCGTTCCTCTTTCTGCCTACGGCGCACGGCAAACAGCGTCAGCGCGACGCCGAGGACGAAACCGGCGACGCCCCCTGCCGCCAAACTCCAGATCGTCATCGTCTCCTCCTTCGTATTTTTCTTCTTCACCCTAGGTTCCGCCGCCGCGCGGACATGGACCGGGATCGGCTGCGACGAGGCCGTAACGGTACGCTGCGTCGCCGGGTCGAAACTGCGGAAGCTCACCGAGGGAATCGTAAAATCCCGTTCGCCGACGAGGGCGAAGGTCCGGTTGACTTCATTGCTGTAGCACCCCTCCTCCCATGCGGCGTTTTGCGTATGTCCCTCCTCGAAAACGCTGACGCCGGCAATCGCCATCCGCAGCGGTTCCGCCGTGTCCAGGTTCCCGCATCCCGAAAGCGACAGGGTCAGACGGACGGGCTGCCCGCTGTCGGTCGCATTGCGGTCGACGACGGCCTGCAACGCAAAAGCGCCGACCGCCTGCACTCCCCCGGGGATAGGATTGGCAAAGAGCACTACGGGTTCGAAAAGGTGCTGCCGCCATGCGACCGAAGGCATCCACTGCCCCCACGCATCTTTCGTATAGGTACGTTCGGCGACGTTCATCGCCGCCCTGCCGGTCGAGAGCTCTCCCCCCTGCATCGGGGCGACGACGTAAGTCTTTTCCCAAATATCCGCCCCCACTTCGCGCCGCTCTTCAACGAAACTCTGCAGGAGCTGGAAATGCGCCAGTTCCGGTGCCGCGAAACGGAAATCAACCCCCTTGTCCGACGCGGCGTGCGCGAAACGATAGACGAGCCGCAGCGGTTCGCCCTGGTAGAGCTGGCGGGAGGAGCTGTCGACCGTCAGTTCATACCCCGAAAGTGTACTGACGACCACCAGTAGCCCAAGCGCCTTACCACGGAACGACATGGTCGCCTCCCCCTGCGCGCTTCGGCGTGATCTTGTAGAGGTGCGTCCGGCTCTGCCGCTGCAGCGACTGCCGCCACATCGCCGCCTCGTAATCGCTCATCACGGCCCTCTTCGCTTCGCCCGAGGCTTTCGAAGGCCTCGCCGCCTCCCCCTCGGGAGTCTCCGTCTGTGCGGGAGCATTCTGCGCCCCGTTCGCTGGAGACGGTGCGTCCGAAGCGTTATGCTCCTCGCCCGCCTCTGTCACTGCCGCAGTCGTGCGGCGGCGCTCCGCCTGTACCAGCCGCATCAGGCGTCCGCGGACAATGGCCATGTTTTCCCGCGTCTGCGGGTCGTTTTGGAGGTAAAGCGCCTTCTGGTACACCTTGATGGCGGCTTCGAGGTTCTCCCTGCCCCCCAGCATCGCCCGGGCATTTCCCAGGTTGTGCAGCGTCGAAAACTGCAGCATCCGGTCCTTGCTGTGGACATGTTCCCATAACGCAGCCGCCGCATCGTATTTTCCGGCACGGTAAAGGGCATGTGCGCTGTCGTACATCGCCGCCGGGTCGTTGTCGTTATGGACGCCGTAGCGGTAAAAGGCGCGGGCGGACCGTGTATAGTCTCCCTGTTCATAAAACCCTTTCGCGGATTCAAGCAGTTCATAGTCAAAAGGCGCCGCCCGCAGCGGTCCGACAGCTCCTAGGAGCAGCACGCCCAGCAGCAGTACGGGAGGGACGGCCACGTGTTCGCGGCGGCTCATGGAGGCGTTGGCCAGCAGTAGCAAGAAGAGCGCCACTCCCAGCGGCAGGATGTAGAGCTGGCCATACCGGCGGATCTCCTTTGTCCCCGCTTCGCCCCCTTCGGCGTGGCGGCGCAGTTCGGAAAGCAGGGCCGCCACGTCGCGGGAGCCCACCGTCATCTCGACATAGAGGCCGCCGGTGGATTCGGCCAGGGAGCGCAGAGAAGGATTCAGCACCGTCCGTATCGGTTCTCCCCCCTGCATGACGGGTTTGCCCTCCTGTTTCAGCACGCCCCCTTCGGCCGTTCCGATACCGAGAATATAAAGGTGGAGCTTCTGCACTCTGGCGTAGGCGACCGCCTCGGAGAAATCGCGCCCGTCGCCTCCATCGGTCAGCATGAGGAGATTCTTGCGCCCCGGATTACTCATCACCCCGTTCGCCGCGGCCAGCAGCGCCATGATATCTGTTCCCTTCTCGGCGTAAGTGTCGGGTGCGAAAGCGTCCAGCAGCTCCGTCAGTGCCGTTTTGTCCGCCGTGGGCGGCGCCACGGCATAGACGTCCCGCCCGAAGGCGAGCACCCCGATACGCTCCCGCTTGGCCTGTGCGACCAGCGCAATCAGCTTGGCCTTCGCGACGGCGGCGCGGGAGGGGTAGACATCCTCCGTCTGCATCGAGGCCGAGATGTCGACGGCGACCGTCAACGCCTCGTCCGGGGCCCTGACGACGGCCGTCGCTTCGGTAATGACGGGCTGGGACATCGCTGCGATCAGCAGAATGAAAACGGCCAGGTAGATCAGGTTGCGCTGCCGGAGGCTGAGACGCTTTTCGTTCACCCGCAGCCGTTCGAAAACGGGGCCGGAAAAGAGCTCCGCCGCCGGCTCCTTCTGGGTCAGGATAAAGTAGAAGAGCACCAGTACCGGCGGCAGCATAAGATAGAAGAACTCGGGGTGGAGAAAGGTCATGCCACCCTCCGGTTGCGCAGGTAGATATAGAGCAGCAGCATCATAAAGCCGGCGAAGAGCGGGTAGATGTAGTAGTACTCCTTGACGATCAGGACCGGGGGGCGCTGGGGCGACTTCTCCAGGGCATCGATCTGCGCATAGACGTCGGCCAGGGATGTACTATCACGGGCCGTGAAATAGGCGCCGCCGCTCTCTGCTGTAAGCGTTTCCAGTACGGACGCCTGGGCGGCGGGCGTGTCCCCGATGACGACGGCGTAGAGGCGTACCCCGTCTTTGAGCGCCAGCCCCCCGACGACATCGCTTCCCACCGGGGCACCGGGGGTGTTCCGGCCGTCGGTCAGGACGACGACGATCTTTTCAGCGCTCTGCACGTCATGCAGCGAGACGATCCCCCTGGCCATCGCCTCGTAAAGGGCCGTGTATTTGCCCGCAATGCCGACATAGAGCTGCCCGATAATCTGCGAGAGCATCCCCATGTCCGAGGTGGGCGGTGCAGCCGTGAACGTGTGGGTGCCGAAGACGACCAGACTGACGCTGTCGCTGCTGCGCTGCGCCGTAAACGCCTGCAGGATCTCCTGTACCGCCTCGAAGCGGCTGCGGGTACGGTCAGCCGGGTCGAAATCGCCGTTGCGCATGGAGGCGCTGGCATCCACCACGAGGCTGATCGCGTACCCCGGGGCGCTCACGGGCTGGTAGGCCTGCTCTTTCACCGGCGACATCAACGCGACGAGCAGCAGGATGACTGAAGCCCATTTGAGCAACCAGAGCCAAAACGGGGGTTTGAGCGTGACCGCGGCGAAGGCGGCGAGGTGCGGGAAGTAAAAACCCTGGTGGCGCAGGCGGCAGAGCGCCTCGCACGCCAGAAAGATAAAGAGGAAGGAGATGACTTTCGGGAATTCGAAGAAGATCCCCTCAAACATCGATCATCCCGAGATAGATCCTGAAATACGCTCGGGTCTCCTCGTCGATGGGCGGCACCGTTTTGCGGAACTTGTAGGGTTCAAGGCGCCGTTCGAGGTTTTCGAAGGCCTCCTGAAGACGCGGTGAGTCCTCCGCGAAACGACGGCCGAGGCGGGATATGGCATAAGCGGCCTGTTTCGCGTCATCCAGATCGATCGCTTCAAGGGCTCTGCGGCACGCGCGCCGGGTATTTTCCCTCCGCTCCCCGAGGTAACGGTGGATCAACAGGTAGAGGACGAGCAGCAGGAAAAAGAGCACCACGGCCGCCGCGGCCGCCAGGTAGTAGGGCGTATAGTCATGGATCTCGACCAGGGGCTTGATGTCATGCAGCGGGATATCGTCTGAACGCATTATCTCCCCTCGAAAAGGCGCCGGAGTTTGACGCCGATATGCTCATCCGTATAGACTTTCGTAAAACGGATGCCGTCTTTGCGGAGCTGCTCGTACAGGGCATGGTCGTGCTCACGCACTTTCACTTCGTAATCGTGTACGGCCCGGGTGTTGAAATCCCCCTCGAGTAGCATCCCGCTCTCGGGGTCGCGCAGCGATGCGAAACCGAACGGCGGCGGGTGCTCCTCCAGGCGGTCACGGACGATGATGCAGACGACCTCGTGCTTCTTTGCCAGCAGCCGCAGCTGGGGGAGTTCGAAGAAGTCCCCGACAACGAGCAGGAGCGAGCGGCGGCGGATACGCTGGTAGAGCGTCTTTGCCATCGCGTCGTAATCGCTCTTTTTCCCGACCGCCTCGAAAGCGTCCACCTTCTGCGTCAGCTCGGAGACGGCGTAACGGTTCTTCGTCGGGCGCCCCTCGTCGTAGAGCCGGTCTGCAAAGAGCATATAGCCCAGCGCATCGCTGTTGTACTGCACGGCGTACCCCACCGTCGCGGCGATCTCCGCCATGACCTCCTGCTTGAAACGGTGCTGCCCGAAATGGACGCTGCCGCCGAGCATCATCGCGACGACGACGCTGAGCTCCCGCTCTTCGCGGAAGATCTTGATGTAGGGGGTGCGCATCTTCGCCGTGATATTCCAGTCGATATGGCGGATATCGTCGCCGGGCATATACTCGCGCAGCTCGATAAAGTCGTAACCCTCCCCGTGAAAGATGGAGGGGTTGTTGCCGATCAGCTCGCTGAAGACCTGGCGCCGGGCCTTGACGAGAATGCGCTGGACCGTTCCCATAAGACCCCTACGGCAGCGGGACCGCTTCGATCACCTTGTCGATGATCTCGTCCGACGTGACGCCGTCGGCCTCGGCCTCGTAACTGAGGACGATACGGTGGCGCATCAGCTCCTTAATGATGAAAGCGACGTCGACCGGGCTGACGTAATCCTTACCGCGCAGGTAAGCCATCGCCTTGACGGCCTTGAACATATCGATGCTGACCCGCGGGCTCGCACCGAACTGCAGCTGCGCTTCGAGGGCATCGAGCCCGTACGCCTTCGGGTCACGGGTCGCACTGACCAGCTCGATCATGTAGCGCTCGACCTCTTCGTCAACATGCACCTTTTTAACCTCTGCCTTGAGGGCTTCTAGGTCTTCATGCGTGATGACGGCATGGATCGTCTCGGAAACGCCCGCAGCAATACGGCGGGCGATTTCGAGCTCCTCCTCTTTCGTGTTGTATCCGACCTTCAGTTTCAGCATAAAACGGTCCAGCTGCGCTTCGGGCAGCTGGTAGACCCCCTCCTGCTCCACGGGGTTCTGCGTCGCCATGACAAAGAAGGGGGGGTCGAGTTTGAAACTCTCCTCGCCTATCGTTACCTGCCGTTCCTGCATCACTTCCAGCAGGGCCGACTGCACCTTTGCCGGTGCGCGGTTGATCTCGTCGGCAAGCAGCAGGTTCGTAAACACCGGACCGTGCTTGATCTTGAACGCGCTGTGCTGCGGGTCGTAGATCTCGGCACCGAGAATGTCCGAGGGGAGCAGGTCCGGGGTGAACTGTACCCGTTTGAACTGCAGCCCCAGGCTCTGGGAGAGCGCCTTGACCGTCGTCGTCTTCGCCAGTCCGGGGATCCCTTCGATAAGAATGTGCCCTTCGCAGAGCAGGCCGATGAGCAGTCCGTTGATCATCTTGTCCTGGCCGACGACGACTTTCGCCACCTCGGACTTGATCGCTTCGATTTTGGAGTACATCAATCACCTTTATAAGGATAATAGCGACCATTATAACGTCTTGAAGGTATAGATTCCCCTGCCCCGATGCCGAAGCGGCGGAGACGGCCGATGCCAAAAACAGGGATTTCGGCACCGAAAATGCGACGGCAGACTTTTTTTCGGTTTTTTTGCATTTTTTCGGAAAAACTATTGACTTTGAGAAACGTTTTTCGTATAATTCCCGTCCACAAACGAAGAGAGATTATCTTAACGTTTGAATGTCTCGTTAGCTCAGCTGGTAGAGCACGTCACTTTTAATGATGTGGCCGTTGGTTCGAATCCAACACGGGACACCATTGTTACTCCTATAGTGGCCCCATCGTCTAGCGGTTAGGATCCCAGATTTTCATTCTGGTTACCGGAGTTCGAGTCTCCGTGGGGTCACCACTCTCCCAAACAACAATCACGATTCAAAAGCACTTCAATCCAAAGCACTTTAATTACCAATAATTTTTAGCGTAACGCGCCCGATGCCACGAGGCGTTTGACCAGTTTCATATGGTTCATGACCCGCTGAAAATAGGGCCAGTTCACCATGCCGCCGTTGTAGCCGCTGACGCTTTTCATATAGTCGTGGCGACGGTTTTTTAGGATGACGAGGTAGTGCGCGGCGATGCCGGCGGAGAGTTTGAGGTCGGTGAGCAGCAGGTTGGCGATCTGCATGTCGCTGCGCGCCTTCAGCCACGCCAGCTTTTCGACCCGTGCGGCGACGTAACGCGCCGTTGCGACCTGGACCTGCATCGGCCCCAGCGACGCCTTGGTGATATCCACCCCTTTGCGGAAGTCGCCGATGATGTTCCGCCCCGCGCTGCTCTCGGTGAGGCAGATGGCGCTCAGGGTGTTTTCATACGTCTCGCCGCTACGGTCGGGGACGGCCCGCGCAATGTCCCGGACCGTCTGCAGTGTCGAGAGCTGCTCCGGCGTGAGTGCGGCACGCAGGAATTCGGTCGTGGCGTAGAAAAGTATCACTAGACGTTTCATTGGGGTTTCCTCGTCAAAAAAATGCGTGGAATTTTACAGAAAAAGGGCGTACGGGGTCTACCAATAATGTTTTTATATAAAATAATTAAGAAATTCTAATAGGTATTTCCTGATACCTTCGGTGACACTGTGGGTAGAAGGCTTAAGGTTTATGCGTAAAAACGATACATTATTGGGAAATAAGCGCCAAAAACATCTTTATTCTTAAGAAAAAAAATCAAGGAAAGCGCCAAATAGTGCTACCTTTATTCCCAATCCCTGAATTTATCCGAGATGTGTTTGTCTTTTTTGTAGCGGCGGCGGTTCATGGACTTCTCGATCTGGTTGGCGGTATAGAGGATGTCCTCTTTGAGCGTTTCGATCGGGGCATCGCTGTCGCGGTAGGAGAGGATCTTGGTGACGAGGGTTTCGAGGTCGTTGTAATCCCCTTTGTAAAGCGGGACCTTTTCGGTACGGTCGAGGTATTTGCGGTTGTTGTCGACTTTCTTGTCGAACTGCTCGCGCGTCGCATCCTCCGCCTTGAAAAGGTACTTGGTGATACTGCTCGTAAAACGCTCGAGTACCCGGATATAGCGGAGCCTTGCGGCATCTTCCACTTTTTTCGCCGAAACCTTTGCCAATAGTTCACCTTTTTTGGAAGCTCAGTCGCTATAATTATACCTATTCTAACAAGGTAGCAACACTACATGAAAAAACTGATTATTTTATGGTTTTTAGCCATCGCCGGCCTCCTGCATGCCGAAGTCATCAACGCTCCGGCAAGCCAGGAACTCCTGGCCAAACAGATCCCCGTCGTCGACATCCGCACCCCGGGCGAATGGAAAGAGACAGGGCTGCTCAAAGGGAGTATCCCCATCATGTTCTTCGACGAAAAAGGGGGCTATAACGTCGACCGCTTTATGCTGGAGCTGAAGGCAAAAGTCGATACGACTAAACCCTTCGCCCTGATCTGCCGCACGGGCAGCCGCACCTCGATGCTGGCCCCTTTCCTGGCCCAGACCTACGGCTATACCGTCTATAACCTGCAAGGTGGGATCATGACCGCCTACAGCGTCGGCCTCCCCATCATCCCCTATCAGTGAAAGCGCTTAAAATCGCCCTGCTGATCCTGCTGCGGGCCGCCGCCGTTTTCGGCGTCATTGCGCTGATCGTCTTTCTCTTCTGGGGATTTTTGTACCTGCTGCTGTATTGAACGGTTATTTCTTGAAGCGGAAGCATTCGACTTCGAGCAGGTTGCGCAGTTTCTCGCTGCACTCTCCCTGGAACTCCATCCACGGCGCCTTGTAGCTGCCGCCGGAACCGAGCTTCTTCTTCACGCTTTTCAGCACTTCTTCCGCATCGCTCTTTTTCAGGGCAAAAGGCCCGACGAGGGTGACGGTTTTTCCCCGCCGTTTTTCGCGCTTGAAGACGAGAAGGTGTTTTTCGGGTGCGAGCGGCTCCGCCGGTACTTCCGCCCGGTGCGCTTCCACTTCCGACCAACCGCTGCCGAGCTCCCCGCCGATAAAGAGGTCGAGCTTCTTACCGCGGCTCACGGACTTCCCCGATATATTCAAACCGTTTGATGCAGACGCCCTCGTGGGGGATGCATTCGGTAAACATGCAGAGCGGGCGGACCCAGAGCCCGTGTTCGCCGTACAGGGCACGGTAGACGACGAGCTCCTCCTCCGTCTCGGAGTGCTTCGCAACGCCGAGCACCTCGTAGTGGTTCCCCTTGTAGTGCTGGTAGCGGCCCGGTTTAAGCACCGACGACCTTCTGGGAGAGAACCCGCATCCCGACCGCACTGTAGGCGCCCGCATCGATGCTTTCCATGACGGTATCGGCGTCGCAGCAGTTCGTGTCATAGAGCACAACGATCACCTCGTCCCCCTCCCGGAGGAAGGTCGTTTCACCGTAAGCCGTGTAGCGCGTCGCCCCGATGCTGATGATCATCTTCTCGGGGTAGCCCGCCGCTGCCAGATAGGAGCGGACCGGTTCCAGCGGACCGGTATCGGTCTGCGTGTTGAGCTGGTTGACGATCCAATTCGTCAGCTTGCTGTGGAAATAGCTATAGCCCGTCAGCGCGGCATCTTCGCCGTAACGGTGCAGTTCGCTGCCGCGGCGCAGGAAGGAGGCGATGTGCCAGCTGTCCATCACGCCGCCCGGCGCGAAGGTGTTAATCGGCGTCATCTCCGCCCCGAGCCCCTTGCTCATTTCACCCCAGTTCTTCTTCTGTGATATCTTTTTCGCTCCCGGGCGGCGGATGGAGCAGTCGTTGTAGGGGGCGAAACGCTCCGGCACGACCGCAACGACCTGGCCATCTTCATAGCGCAGGCTGCACTCCAGTGCGACTTCCGGTTCCGCCTGGACATTCAGCGAGGCGTCTTCGGGCAGTCTGATGGTATCGTGGGAGAGGGGGTAGACGCCGATCGGCGTCTCAAAACCAGGCATGTAGAAAGGGAAGATCCCCTTGGGACCGTTTTCGTCGGCGACTTCGAGGTCTTTGAATTCCTCGATTTCTCCGGCCTGCTCCAGGTGCAGGGCGAAGTTGCCGGCAATGCCGAACCCGGCGTAAGCCTTAAAACTTTCCATGCTCTTTCGCCTCGACATACTCTTCGTAGCTACCTTTGAAATCGATATAGCTGCCGTCAGGCTTGAGTTCGATAATACGCGACGCGAAGGCGTCGAGAAGTTCCCGGTCATGGGAGACACAGATGACGTTGCCGTCGAAGTTGAAAAGCGCTTCACCGAGGGCAACGATCGCCTCGAGGTCTAGGTGGTTGGTCGGTTCGTCCATGACGAGGAAGTTCGGCCCTTCGAGCATCAGTTTGCTCAGCATCATCCGGTGCTTTTCACCACCAGAGATGTTCGTCGCCGCTTTCTCCTGCTGCTCGCCGTTGAAGAGCATACGCCCCAGGCAGTTGCGGATCTCGGAGATATCAGCTTTCGGGTCGAAGGCGCGCAGCCAGTCATAGAGGGTTTCGTTACTCTTGATACGGTCGGTCGTATCCTGGGGGAAGTAGCCCGGCTCGATCGTCGCACCCCACTTCACTTCGCCCGCTTTTGGCTTGAGCTCCTCCATGATGATCTGGCAGAGCGTCGTTTTACCGACACCGTTGGGGCCGATCAGCGCGATCTTTTCGCCCGGCTCGATGTGGAGGCTGATGTTGTTCAGGACCGGGCCCTCGCCGTAGTCGTGGCTAACCTTGATGACATCCAGCGCTTCGTCACCCATCTGGCGCTTGGCTTTGAAGACGATGCTGGGGTCGCGGCGGCTTGATGGCTTAATATCCTCGATCTCCAGCTTTTCAAGCTGTTTCTGGCGCGACGTCGCCTGCTTTGCTTTGGAGGCGTTGGCGGAGAAGCGGCGGACGAAGGCTTCGAGCTGCTCTTTTTCCTTGAGCTTCTTATCGCGCTCCATCTCCATCTGCTTCGCCATGACGTTCGCGGCGATGTACCAGTCGTCGTAGTTGCCGGTAAATTCGCGGATCTTCTGGAAGTCAACGTCGAGGATGTTCGTGACGACGGCGTTGAGGAAGTGGCGGTCGTGGGAGATAACGACCATCGTCCCCTCGTGGCGCTGCAGTTCGTTCTCGAGCCAGCTGATCGTTTCGATGTCGAGGTTGTTGGTCGGTTCGTCAAGGAAGAGGACGTCCGGCTTCGGGAAGAGCACCTGGGCCAGCAGAACCTTGAACTTGTCGCTGCTCGGCAGCGAGGACATCAGGTTATGATGGTTTTCCGCCGGGATGCCGACGTTCTCGAGGATCTTCGTGATGTTGACGTCATACTCGTACGTCGGGTCCTCCTCGACACTGATCACTTCCAGCTCCGCCAGACGGTTGTTGACGGCGTCATCTTCGAAATCGCCGTTGGCATAGAGCTCCTCTTTTTCCTTGATGGCGTCATAGAGGCGCTTGTTGCCGTAAAGCACCGCGTCGGCGATAGTGTAATCTTCGAAGGCGAACTGGTTCTGGCCGAGGACACCGACCTTCAGGCCCGATTCGATGGAGATCTCCCCTTCGTACTCTTTGTCCTGGCCGCAGAGGATCTTGAGGAAAGTCGTTTTCCCGGCGCCGTTTGCACCGATGAGACCGTAGCGCTTGTGCGGGTCGAGTTTGAGGTTGATGCCTTCGAACAGCACACGGCTGCCGAAGCGTTTTGTCAGGTTTGTAACTTGTACCATTATGTCATCGCTTCTGTAATTTTTTCGCGATTATACCATACAGCACTTTTTGAATTTTTTTCCGCTGCCGCAGGGGCAGGGATCGTTCCGCCCGACGGAGGCTTCATAGAGGGTGCCTTCGTCATAGAACCAGCGGCCGTCAATGCGGCGGAAGGTGCTCTTTTCGTGGTGCACCCTGATGGCTCCTTCGCCTTCGCGGTAGTAGGCCCTGAAGCTCACCGTTGCCCCACTTTCCGCCTCTTTTGCCTCGAGCACGTCCAGTCCAAGCCACGTCGTCACCTCCGCATGCTGCCGGATCAGTTTGGCATCGTCGGGCACCTGTTTCTCGGGAACGGTCGTCGCCACGAGGTACTCGCCCGCGCCGAGCACATAGGCGCTGTAACGCGAGCGCATGAGCGCTTCCGCCCCGGACGCCGGTGCACGCCCCTCTATCAACGGTGCGCAGCACGTCTCGAAGGTTTTCCCGCTGCCGCAATAACACTGCATATCCTCTCCTTCAAATGACGGGCGCATCATACCATGCCGCGCCAAAAGGGGTTACGCGGCGGAAAAGTAGTGGCTCATCAGGGCGCAGTGACGCGCCCGTTCGTAGTGGGAGGGGCTCAGGGCGACACCTTCGAGACGGTGTAGCATTCCGATGAGCTGGTCATAGTCGTTGAAAGCGAGCCCCTCATTGTGAAGGACACGCCGCGCCATCTCGGCGAGGACGGCGTCACCCGCATATTCCGGGAAAAGCATCCGGAAGTGGGCGTACGATACCGCGAGGCTGCTGCCCTGCGGTGCGAAATGTTCCGCGACGATCTGCTGGGCGGTGCCCGCTTCGAGCCCTCTGGCGACGAGCGCTTCGGCGACGGCCTTGCGCACTTCGTGTTCGGACTGCTCGGCGCTGCGGACAGTCACCGCGCTCGGACGCAGCGGTACGGCAAGTAGCAGATTACCCGCCAGAATCAAAGAACCCATAACTGTCATGACCGGTCGCATTCACTCTCCTTGCCGTTTATTTTGATATCCGGACAGTGTACCGACAAAGAGTAAACAGCACATCCGCCCGCACACAGACTCAAGATTCAGGCTATAATTACGCATGACATATAAGATCGAAAACGAATTCATTGAACTCAACAAACTCATCAAGCTGCTCGACCTCGTCGACAGCGGCGGTCAGGCTAAACAGCTGATCGAAAACGGCCTGGTCCTCCGCAACGGCGAGGTCGAAACCCGCAAACGGGCGAAGATCCACCCCGGCGAAACCATCCAGATCGGCGACGTCACCATTAAGACCGTCTGAAGCGCGTACGATTTGCATACCGTTAATGCGCCTCTAAACACCCCCTTTGCTATAATCGCGCCATGATTAAAACATTTGCACAACTCCTCGCGGAGGAGAAGATCGACACCATTGAAAGCGCACTGAAGGCGGCGCTGACAAACGCGAACGAATCCCCCTTCTGGTCGCAGAAGGTCATGCCCCTGGCCCAGGCCCTGCTTGCCGTCCTCGTACCACTGCGCGACCAGAGGCTGCTCTTTGACCCCGAAGGCAAACCCCAGCCCCGGCTGACACCCGCACTGCTCCTGCGCTGGTGCGACCTCGTCAGCCTCAAGACCCTGGCGTTCACGCTGCAAAAAAGCAACGAGGCCGGCCGGCTTCTGCGCACCTCCCTCCAGGAAGAAGCCTGCGCAGCCTATGCGCCGGTCGACCTGACCCTGCTCGGCACCTACCTGAGCAGTTACATGGTCAACCTCGAAAACGAAGCGCTCGATTTTCCGATCGCCCACTACAACCTGCACACGGGCATTGCCGGTGCGCTCGAACCCCTGATGAAATAAAGGCTAAAACGTGATGACAGAGGAACACCAAGCCCTCAAGACCAAACAGTACCTCAACCCGGCGGAGATCGCTGCCCACCTCGAAGGCGTCGAGTACATCGTCATGGCAGCCCCGGCCGTACGCGACACCGCCAAAGCGCCGATCCACTTCACCCTTTTTCTCAATACGGCCGACAACCTGCCTGCTGATATACAGCAGGCCGTCCTTGACAAATTCGCCGACCAGTACGGATTCCGCGGTATCGCCGACCTCTTCAGCCAGCCTGACCGTGTCGCTTTCGCCGTAACCTCGCAGAAGACGCCGATGCCCCTGCACCTCTTCAAGCCCGAAGAGAAGATGCGCCTCCCTTCCACGGTGATGTTCGTCATGGATTTCGAGGCCGATTCCGACAACTTCCCCGAAGTCAAAGAGAAACAGTTGACCGGCTGGACCTACGCTTACGAAACGGAATAAATACACCCTACTCCACCCGCTGGCATCTACTGCATGCCGGTGTCACTGTCATCATGCTATAATTTTGCTACTTCCATTCAAAGAAATCCTCTTGTACAAACGTATCATGTTCCCTACCCTCCTCGTGCTCCTTATCAGCGGCTGCAGCAAAGTCACCAAAGAGAACTACAACAAGATCGAGTCCGGCATGTCCTATGACGAGGTCGTCAAACTGATCGGGAAACCCGAATGGTGTTCGGAAACACTCGGCATCAGCAGCTGCCAGTGGAAAAACGACGGTGCCGTGATCGATATCAAGTTTATCTCCGACCAGGTGACGTTCACTTCGGCCAAAGGGCTTAAGTAAATCTCTCCCCCTCTGCTTCCGCGGGAAGAAGACCTTTGCTCATGCTTTTAGCATCGTCTCTACAACCCCTTGTCATACAGCACGCCTGAACAACACTTCCGATACGACAACGACGCCGGTCTGATCACAGGAAAAAAAGTGGAATAAAATAGGGGGAAAAGAGGTGTAGAAGATGGCGGGAACCCGTCGCTTACGGGTCTGCCTGCGGAGGCGTGCGGGAAGTTACATCATCCCCGGCATGCCGCCCATACCGCCCATATCCGGTGCAGGTTTCTCTTTCGGAATCTCGTGGATCGTCGCTTCCGTCGTCAGCAGAAGGCTGGAGACGGATGTCGCGTTCGTCAGGGCCACGCGCTCGACTTTGAGCGGGTCGATAATACCCGCTTCAAACATGTCGACATACTCACCTGTCGCCGCGTTGAAGCCGACGTTCTCGTTCGTAGCCGTCTCGATACCGTTGACGACGACGCCCGTATCAAAGCCCGCATTGGCAGCGATCTGCTTGACCGGGGCCTTGACGGCGCGCAGGATGATCTCGTAGCCGATCTTCTGGTCACCTTCGAGGTCGAGATTGACTTTGGTCGCAGCACGGATCAGCGCCGCGCCGCCGCCGATAACGATCCCCTCTTCGACTGCAGCTTTCGTTGCGGACAGGGCGTCATCGACGCGGTCTTTTTTCTCTTTCATCTCCGTTTCCGTCGCGGCACCGACCTTGATGACGGCAACCCCGCCGGAGAGCTTCGCCAGACGCTCCTGGAGCTTCTCTTTGTCGTACTCGGACGTCGTCGCCTCGATCTGCGTCTTGATCTCGTTGATACGTGCCTGGACGTGCGCGCTGTCGCCGACACCGTCGACGATGGTCGTGTTGTCCTTGTCGATGACGACGCGGGACGCCTGGCCGAGGTCGGCAAGGCTCGCAGACTCGAGCGTACGGCCGATCTCTTCGGAGATCACCTGGCCGCCGGTGAGAATAGCGATATCCTGCAGCATCGCCTTACGGCGGTCACCGAAGCCTGGCGCCTTAACCGCGGAGATGTTGAGGATACCGCGCAGCTTGTTGACGACCAGGGTCGCCAGCGCTTCGCCCTCGACGTCTTCGGCGATGATGAGCAGCGGACGGTTCGTCTTCTGCACCTGCTCGAGGACCGGCAGCAGGTCTTTGAGGTTGCTGATCTTCTGGTCGAAGAGTAGGATGAACGGGTTTTCGATCTCTGCGATCATCTTCTCGCTGTTGGTGATGAAGTAGGGGCTGAGGTAGCCGCGGTCGAACTGCATCCCCTCGACGACTTCGAGTTCATCGCTGATCCCCTTCGCCTCTTCAACGGTGATGACACCGTCCTGACCGACTTTCTCCATCGCTTCGGCGATCATGTTGCCGATTTCGCTGTCGGAGTTCGCGGAGATTGTCGCCACCTGGGCGATCTCGGTTTTGTCCTTGATGGACTTGGAGATGGCTTTGAGCTCGGCGAGGATCGCTTCGGTCGCCTTGTCCATACCGCGCTTGACCTCGACCGGGTTCGCACCGGCCGTGATGTTGCGCAGGCCTTCCTGGAAGATGGCATTGGCAAGGACCGTTGCGGTCGTCGTACCGTCACCCGCCTCGTCGGCCGTGTTGGACGCGACCTGCTTGACCAGCTGCGCGCCCATGTTTTCCAGCGGATCTTGCAGCTCGATCTCGCGGGCGACGGAGACGCCGTCTTTGGTGATGTTCGGAGAGCCGTAGCTCTTCTGGATCAGGACGTTGCGTCCGCGCGGCCCCATCGTAACCTTGACGGCATCCGTCAGCTTCTGTACGCCTGCGGCGAGGGTATTGCGTGCTTCATCCGAAAAGTGAATCTCTTTTGCCATATCTGTCTCCTCTAAAATTTATTTGATGATTCCAAAAATATCGTCGGCATCCATGATGAGATACTCTTTGCCGTCAAGGGAAAGTTCGTTGCCGGAGTATTTGCCGAATACGACAGTATCGCCGACAGCGATCGTCTCGACGTCGGCGCCGATCGCAACGATCTCACCCTGGGAAGGCTTCTCTTTTGCGTTGTCGGGGATGATGATCCCTGAAGCGGTGGTCTGCGCATCTTCGACACGCTCGACAAGCACACGGTTACCAAGTGGTTGAAAGTTCATGTGTTCTCCTTTGCTTTACAAAGCACTATGTGCTAAAAATTTTACGCGCTAATTTTACTTGATAACCATTTATTTGTCAAGAAATTTAGTGCATTTGACTAAAGAATAATTAGCCGATTAACATATAAACTGTTTAGCTAAACTATTGCGAAAAAGAAGACAATCACTTTTAGGAAAATCTAAGGACTCTGAAACTATAATTTCGGTCTTTCAAACGGATGTCAAGGTAGCTCAGCTGGTTAGAGCGCTGGTCTCATAAGCCGGAGGTCGAGAGTTCAAGTCTCTCTCTTGACACCATCCTCCCAAAACTTCAAATACTAAAAATCAAAATTGACTCAGAACAGTTTCCAATAAAGTATGCCGTGGGGCCTTTCATGATGTCCGGCAAAGAGATCAGGAAATCCCGAGCTCTTTGTCGATCGTCTTCTGGTCGAAGCCGCAGATCCAGCGGTTGCCGATCAGCACGACCGGGACGCCGCGGCAGCCGTGTTTGAGACAGTCCTTCGCCGCCTGGTTATTCGTGGAGATGTCGATGGTGCGGAAGCGGATTTTCTTCTCCTTGAGGTACTTCTTGGCCGTCGCGCACCATTTGCACCCCGGCGCCGTGAAGAGCGCGACGGGTTTCTGGCTTTTGGGCTTCGGTTTGCCGCCGCTCTTTGATGCAGTGGGCTTCGCGCCACCGGGCTTCTGCCCCTGCGGTTTGCTTTTGGGTTTCTCCGCCATCGCTTTGCCGTCCTACTCTTTCGTCACGATATAGAGCTGCTCGTGGTTGTACTTCTTGAGCAGGTCCATCACCGTCACGAAGTTCTGGAAGGTCGCGTCTTTGTCGCTACGCAGCACCACCGTCTGATCCTTGGGGATCTCGGATATGCGTTTTTCCAGCTCCGCGACGCTGATAGGCGTTTTTTCTAGGTGGTATTTCCCATCCTTGGTCACGTAAACATCAATCTCTTTCTGCTCCTCTTTCTTGTCTGCGGACTTGGCATCGGGCAGTTCCACGGGAAGGATCCCCTGCTTGATAAAGGTGGCCGTCGTGATGACCATGACCAACAGAACGAGCAGGATGTCGATCAGCGGGATGACATTGATCTGATCAAAGCGTTTACGCTGCATCCTGCCGGTTCCCTTTTTGCGTGTTGACGTCCCAGTAGGTGAGCAGCCGCTCCATTTTGCGCAGCAGCGCCGTGTAGAAGACGATGGAAGGGATGGCCACAAGAATACCAAACCCGGTCGCCTTCAGCGCCAGCGCCAACCCCGTCATGACTTTTTTCGTGTCGACCGTACCGATCTCGCCGAGCCCGTAGAAGGTGATCATGATCCCCAGGATCGTCCCCAGCAGACCGACATAGGGGGCATTGGCCCCGATGGCAGAAATCGTCGAGAGGTTGTCGCTGAGATCGAGTTCCAGCAATTCCTTGTTGTCATAGGAGTTGACATCGACGCCTCTGTAATACATCAGCCGTTCAATAAAGAGCCACAGGGCAACCACACTCATCAAAAACAATGTGCCCATCACTCCGTAATCCAACAACCTCTCTGCCAACTCCAACCAATTACCCTGCATCTTCTGCTACCTCCGCTAAATTAAGTGTTACCGTCGTCCCATGCCCCGGCGCCGAATCGATACTGAGCCCGATCTTGTGCCGGTCGCAGTAGCGTTTGACGAGGTCAAGCCCGATCCCGTACCCCGGGAGGGAGTCGTCACTCTGGTAGTAGCGGTCGAACACCTTGAAGAGTTCGACCTCATCCATGCCCCGCCCCTCGTCCCGGATCTCAAGGCGTTTGGCTTTCAGCTTCAAGCTGATCGTCGT
This sequence comes from Campylobacterales bacterium, assembly GCA_014764065.1. Lineage (GTDB taxonomy): Bacteria > Campylobacterota > Campylobacteria > Campylobacterales > Sulfurimonadaceae > Thiomicrolovo. The sequence goes on along the minus strand of JACXUG010000010.1, from coordinate 6,408 downwards.
CCCTTTGGGCGAGTTTTTGACCGCATTGTCGATCAGATTGTCCACGACTTTGATGAAGCCCATTCTATCGAGTTTCAGACTAATAGGCTCTAAATCGCACGCCAGCGTGACGCCAGGGTAGATCTCCTGCAGCGCCTCGCATCGCTCCTGCAGCAGCAGGGCGATCGCAACGGTGTCGATCCGCTCACGCTGCATCTGGGTTTTGATCAGGTAGTCCAGTTCGTCGTAACGGGCCTCCAGGAGTTCGCAGGCCGAGGCGATCCGGCCGATCCGTTTGCGCGACTTTTCATCCGTGCACCCCTTCTCGAGCATCTGGGCATTCGTCTTGATCGTACTGACAGGGATATTAAGTTCGTGCAGCGTCTCTTTTGAGAAACGCTCCAGGGTCTCAAAGTGGCTGATCAGCGGTTCGATCGCGATCTTGGAGAACATCCAGCCCAGCAGCAGCGCGAACGGCAGGGCGATGAAGAACAGCGAGACGATGGAGAAGATCTGGAACTGCAGCTGAAGCACATAGACCCCAGCGACTATAGTCAGCACCGAAACCACGTAGAAGAAGGCGATCGCCAGGAAAAAGTTACGAAACAAGGCGGTACCCCACCCCGCGGATATTTTCGATCATCTCCGTACCGATGAGCTGTTTGATGCGGTTGATGTAGACGCGCACGGCCCCTTCGCTCCCCGATTGGCCGGCGCTCCAGAGCACCTCTTCGATCATCGCCTTCGTGACGGTCTTGTTGCAGTGGCGCATCAGCAAGGTCAGCAGGTCATACTCTTTGCGCGTCAGTTCCAGGGCGTTGCCGTCGAAGAGAACCGTATGGTGCTCCGCGTCATGGCAAAGCCGCCCGTTGCAAAGACCATTGAGACGCCCGCTTCGGCGCAGTAGCGCCGTGATCCGCCACAGCAGCTCATCGTTGTCAAAAGGTTTTGTCAGGTAGTCGTCCGCCCCCACGGTGAAGCCCTTTTTACGCTTCTCTTTTTCCTTGTGCGACGTCAGGAATATCGTCGGCGTCGTATCGGCCGCGGAACGCAGCTCGGAGAGTAGGGTCAGCCCGTCGACCTGCGGGACGTTGATGTCGAGGAGATAGAGGTCGAAACTCTCTTCAAACGTGACATCGAGCGCTTCCTGGCCGTTGTGGCACCAGTGTACAGTGTAGCCCTCATCCTCTAGCAGATCGCCGAGCGTCTCGCCCAGCAGAAGGTCGTCTTCAAGCAGGAGGATGCTGGCCGTCGTCATAGCACGTCTTCGATACTCCAGCCAATCGTTTCGCCGGCGAACATTGGAACGACGTCACCGTATTTGGCCGGAACGGTAAAGGGGGTATCGGAGAGGGTAATCTCTTTGAACTCGGGGCAGATGCCGTAGATACTCTGGGCATTATCGCTGATGAAGGCCTGCAGGTTGTCCAGTTTGCCGTAGTGGTCAAAGAGCTCGCAGAGGGCCTGCAGCGCGATGGGAGCCGTAAAGACACCGGCGGCACAGCCGCAGGCCTCTTTTTTATGCTGCGGATGCGGCGCGGAGTCCGAGCCGAACATCACCTTTGGATGGGCTTCAAGCGCGACGCCGAGCAGCGCTTCGCGGTCCTCCGGGCGCTTCGCGATCGGTTTGCAGAAGAGGTGCGGCCGCATCAGCCCGCCGGCCACGTCGTCGAGGGTGATGAGGAGGTGGTGCAGCGTGATCGTCGCGTAGAGGTTCGGGTATTTGTCCAACATATCGACGGCCGCCTTGGTCGTAATATGCTCCATGACGATTTTGAGGTCGGGGAAGTTGGTGGCGAGCATCTCGTAAATGCTCATAAACTCCGCTTCGCGGTCCATAACGAAACCGTCGGTCTCGCCGTGGATCAGCAACGGAATACCCAACGCGCTCATCGCCTCGAGGGTCGGGCGCATAGCATCGAGGTCAAAACGGCTCACGCCGCCTTCGGAGTTCGTCGTGATCCCTGCGGGGTAGAGCTTGATGGCAAAGATGTCATCGCGCACCTCTTCGAGGAATTCGCGCTCGTAATGCTGGTAGAAGAGGGTCATCAACGGCTCGAAATAGTCGGCATTTGTCGTTTCGAACATGTCGTCCTCGTCGGTGAGGGGGGTACCGAGGGCTGAAAAAATACGCTCTTTATAGGCCTGGACATCCTCTTTGGAGGTAACCGGCGGGACAAGGTTCGGCATCACGACGGCGCCGCTGAAGCTGTAAGCACTGAGCGGGGCGACCGTCTCGAGCATCACCCCATCGCGGAGGTGGAGGTGCATGTCCAAAGGCATTAAAAGCGTATGGGTTTTCATTGAAATCCTTGAATTCTTAATCGATACTTTATTCTAACATTTCGCGGATTTATTTGAGCACAAAGCGGATCGGGACGTTCAATGTCAAAGCGTGCCGGGGGTGTGGAAGATGGCCCGAAAGCGACGTGATCGTTCGGATGGCCGCCCGGTCCAGGATCTCGCGGGCATGCTGCTGAATCGTGACGTCGTGGACGCTGCCGTCTGGCTCCACACGGAAGCTGGCGATAACCTCCCCCTCGATATGGCGTTTGCGTGCCATACGAGGGTAGTAGAGGTGGCGCTCCAGCAGCTGCGCGATTATGGCTAGGTGCTCGTTCATATAACCCTCACTGCTCTGCCTTGAGGCGCTATCGGCCGAGCCTATCTGCGTTGTCGAGGGTGTTTCGACTCTACTTTCCCCCTCGGCCGCCACGACGGGTTCGGCTATCTCCATCACTTCCGCCGTCGTATCAGGCAGCACCTCTTCGATGATCGGCTCCGGTTCAACCACCGGTTCCTCTTTGGCAACCGGCAGCGGTTTGACTGCAGGGGCCTTCATGGCAACCGCCGGCTTTACGACCTTCTCGGGCGCTTGCTTTCTAGCAGGGGCAGCCTTTGCCTCGGCAGGCGCAGGGCTCGCAGCATGTTGGCTCTTTTTCGGCGGCAGTTTCGGCGCCACCCGCGACAGTGAGAGGCAGTAATGGGGCGCTTCCGCCAATACCGACATCGGAATTTTTGGCAGGACGACAATGATCAGCAGAATTCCGATCGTCAGGTGCAGCGACAGTGAAACCAGAAATGCCTGCGGGGAACGTGCCATACCGAATCGTAACTGAAAAGTATTACAAAACTATTAATCTTCTTCTGCTATGATTGCGCGATGTACGCGAGACTAAAACGCCTGTTTCGGCCCAAAAAACAGAGCTCCGAACCGCTGACGACCGACCTGCATTCGCATCTCGTCCCCGGGATCGACGACGGTGCGAAAGACCTTGAAGCGTCACTGAACCTCGTGCGCTCCCTCTACGACCTTGGATACCGCCGCCTGATCACGACACCGCACATCATGATGCACCGATTTCCCAACTCCCGCGACACGATACTGCGCGGCCTTGACACCCTCCGCAGCGCGGTCGACGCCGAAGGGATCCCCGTGACGATCGACGCGGCTTCCGAGTACTATGTCGACGAGCACTTCCGCGAATTGATCGGCAAGGGGGAACTGCTCACCTTCGGTGAGAATGAGGTGCTTTTCGAGCTCTCCTACATCATTCCCCCCGTCGACCTCGACACCATCATTTTCGAGCTCCAAAGCTGCGGCTACCAGCCGGTACTCGCTCACCCGGAGCGCTTTCTTTATATGCACAAGGATGAAGAGGCCTATCCCCGGCTCAGGGAGAAAGGGGTCCGTTTTCAGGTCAACATCAACTCCCTGGGGGGCTACTACTCCAAACCGGTAGAGAAAGCCGCCCGCCGTCTGATGGATGAAGGGTGGATCACCTACCTGGGATCCGACACGCACCACAGGCGCCATATCGACGCCCTCACCAAGACGCTGCATGCCGACGTTGTCGCCAAGGTGCAGCGCAACAATACCCTGCGCAACAACGCGCTTTAGGCGCGGCGTTTACGTATAGTACTTATCCTTGCCGTATTTATAGCCGTAGCCGTAGCCGTAGCCGTAATTTTTCTCCAGGTCAACATCATTGTAGACGACGCCGATATATTCGAGATGATGCTCTTTGACCAACTTATCAAGATAGCGCACAAACTCTTTTTTCGAATAGGAGTCCCGCACCGCCAAGAGCGAGACATCCGCAAGGTGCATCAAAATAGTCGCATCCGTCACCAATCCCACCGGAGGGGTGTCAAGGACAATGTAATCATACCGTTCACGCAGCTGCCGCATCACCTCTTTGGCAAAATCGGACATAATCAATTCCGAAGGATTCGGAGGAACCGGCCCTGCGGCAATAATATCGACCCCATGCTGTTCGGAACGCTGAATCACGGCATCAAGGTCATGCTTCCTGCTCAGAAGCGTACTTGCCCCGCGATCATTCTGTAAATCAAAATATTCGCTCAGCTTTGCACGGCGCATATCTAGATCGATTGCAACAACGCTTTTTCCGCTCTTGGCCAGAATCGCAGCAAGGTTGGCGGAAACCGTCGTTTTTCCCTCACCGGAAACCGTCGACGTTACGGCAATTACCTTATAGACTTTGTCACTGCGCATGAACTCCAGGTTGGTGCGCAATGCACGAAACGCCTCCAGGAAAACCGATCCGAACTTCTTGCCTTTAACCGTCGGAATTACGCCGTATACCGGGATGGAGGTTAGCCGTTCAAGCTCCTCTTTGCTTTTTACCGTATTATCAAAATATTCCCGTACAAAGGCGTAGAAAATACCGAGGATAAAGCCCAAAATCAATCCGACCGTTGCAATCAGCGCCCGCTTCGGTTTGACCGGTTCGTCCGGCAGCAGCGCAGAGTCGAGGATCCGTGTCTTTGAAACCGTTGATGAACGCAAAATCGCCGTCTCCGCCCGTTTTTCGAGCAGGAAACTGTAAATTTTTTCATTAACCATCGCTGTTCGCGTCAGGTTGGCCAATTTCTGCTCCTGTTTCGGCAGGGCTTCCAGCGATCGTTTATATTCGTTGACGATCTTAGAAAGCGCATGTTTTTGCTGCTGAATCACTTTGAGCGAACTGTTGATCGTAAAGAGGACCGACTTGCGCAACGAACTGATCGATTCGGAAAGACGGATAACGTCGGGGTGCAGTTCCGTATATTCAACCAGCAATGTTTTGCGCTGAACACTCTTCTCTTTCAGCTCCGAGATCATCTGAAGCAGATCCTGGTTGGCGAACCCAGCCGCTCCAAGTGCAATGCCGGAAATATCTTTGTTGTTCTGCATGTATTGTTCAAGGTTTGAAAGCACGCTTTGCTGAATATCAAACTCCTGCAGTTTACTTTCGTATTCGCTCAATTTATCGGTCGTGATCGACGCTTTCTGAGAAATATCGACAACAATATTGCGCTTTTTAAAGGCTTCAAGATTGCTCTGCGACGCTTGAAGGGATTTGTTGATCGCATTGAGCTGCTGATCGATAAATTTCAATGTATTGTCGGCTTCAGCCGTTTTGCGTTCGATCTCCTGATCCAGGTACGCCCGTGTAATCGCATTGGCAACCTCCTGTGCCCGCAAAGGAACCCCATCCTCATAGGAGAGGATCAGGATCGATCCCATTTTTGAAGCCAGCGAGGTTGAAAGATTTTCTTGAATCATTTCCCACATTTCCATGTTGGGAGTGATGCTGAAACTGTACACACGCTCTTTAAGTTCTGCGATAGGGTCGATCTGGATTTTAAACCATGGTGTCGCGATGGTTTCACCGAACTTATGCATACCGCTATAGGTAATCGGTTCTTCTTCGAGCGGCGGCAGAATCCCTACTGTTCTGAGAAGCCCGCGAATACTATAAGGCGAAGGGGGGTCAATGCGCAACTCAAAGTTTTTATCATCTTTTGGAATCAGTTCCATCCGCACACCGTACGCCGCTTTGTCCAGGAACATCGTATTGACGACAAACGGAGACTCTTTGTAGAGTTCAATCTCCCGGAAATGCTTTTGTGTAAAGTAGCGGGTGCCGACATCGAGATAGCCCAGGGCTTTTTGCAGCAAAAAGCGTGATTTAATCACCCATTGTTCGTTATCGAGGTTGGCTTCGCCGACACCGAAAGCCTGGGACATAAAATCAGTGCCGGACAATCCGTTGAATTTACTCTCCTCCTGAACTTCCACGGTCGTATCAACCCGGTATGTATTAGGCGTAATATACGCATACAAAGCAGCGAGGAGACCTACAAAAAAGGTAAAGAAAATGATGGCGATTTTACGACGCCAAAGTGTCGTAAATATCTCTCTCAGATCAATTTCATCCTCTTCCAGCGTTCTTACGCTATCCAATGCCATTCCTATTTCCCTAAGTTGTTATCAAGATATACGATGTTGACGAACGGCTGAAGCATCGCCGATAGCAGCTGGAACGGCGGCGAGATCTCATTAAAGGCCATATTGTAGCCCTTCATCTCCCGCGGCTGGACATAAACGATATCGTTTGGCTTCAGGTAGAGGCTGGTGAG
>JACXUG010000071.1 GCA_014764065.1 Campylobacterales bacterium | reverse complement strand
CAATGAGAGTGATGCGTTTCCCGATCCGCGGCGCCGTCTCCGCAATGTAAGCGTCAAGGCTTGGAACGTACTGCAGGGTGGACTCGATCAGCCCGATCTCCTGCTTGAGCCGCACCTCGTAGTCAGTGATGACGGACTCTTTGAGGGTAAAGTAGCCCACAAACGAAGCAGTGATCCCCATTAGCGCGAAGATACCGAGGAACTGGAGTACAAAAGAGTGGTGGATTTTCAGCAAAGTGTGTACCCTACTCCGCGTACCGTTTTGATGTACTCTTTGCTCTTGTCCGGGTCGATCTTCTCTTTGAGGCGGTTGATGGCGACGTTGACGGTGCGATCCTGGTAGACCTCATCGCCCCCCCAGACATGTTCAAGCAGGTAATCCCGGTCAAGGACGACGTTCTGGTTGACGATCAGCGTATGCAGCAGGTCAAATTCGAGTTTAGTCAGCGTGATGGGGCTCCCCTCGATGGTCACCTCCCGCGAGGCGAGGTTAAGCAGGATGTCCCGGTAGGCGACGACCCCCTCGGAAGGGCTGCCCTTGGTCCGGCGAAGCACGGCATTGATGCGCAGCAGCAGCTCTTTCATGTTGAAAGGCTTGGTCATATAGTCGTCTCCGCCGCGCATGAACCCCTCTTCGATGTCGCTCTCTTTGTTCTTGGCGCTGATATAGATGACCGGGGTCTGGATCCCCTCCTTGCGCAGCGAAGCGACGAATTCGCTCCCCTCCGCTCCGGGAAGGTTCCGGTCCATGATCATCAGGTCGACCGACTCCTCCTCGAGCACGCGGCGGACGTTTTTCGTGTTCAGGAATCCGATCGTCTCAAACCCCTCTTTTTCCAGGTTGTACTCGATGAGTTCAAGAAGGTCCACTTCATCCTCAACAATGGCTATCGTCGTTTGCATCGCGTTTCCCACTCCCTTGTTTAATAGCTCTGAAGTTTCCCGCCTTTGTGTTCGAACATTAGCAGGTTGGCAACGTTGACGGCACGGTCGCAGACCCGTTCGAGCTTGCGCAGCGTCCCCAGCATACGGACATACGATGCGGAGAGCTCATGCTCGCAGATGATCAGCGACATGATATCTTTTTCGAGGATCGCGAAGAGGTCGTCGTTTTTGCTCTCTTCGACCATCACTTTCCGGTAGGTCTCTTCGACATCGCAGGAGTCGATCTTCGACACGCACTCGTAGATGCTGCTTAGCGCATTGACGACGCTCTTGTGCAGCTGGACGATGGCGTTATCGAAAGGTTCAAGGTTGCAATCGCTCTGCATCAGTTCACGGATGCGGCGGGCATATTTTTTCGTCCCATCGGCGATGCGGACCAGTTCGTTCGTCATCTTCAGGTAGGCCACCAGCCCGCGGAGCTCCTGGGCTTCCGGTCCGAACAGCGCAAACGTCTTCACGATCTCGTTATCGACGGTGTTGCCGTCGTTTTCGATCATCTTCAATGTTTCCGTCGCTGTTTCGAAACCCTTCGCATTCTTGGCACTGTACGCCTCGAGGGCCATACGGTTTGCTCTGACCTCTTTATGAATGATCTCGGCGACCATCCCCTGTATCTCGCGCAACTTTGTTTCGTAGCGTGGAAGCATGCTCATCCTTACTTTATTTCAGATAGTGTAACACAACTCCCGGGCGCGCCGGTATATCCGGGCTGCGGCAGCCGTGTTTTATAAAAAAAATATGGGCGGGATTATACGGGGGCTTGGTAACATAAAGGTTACAATCCACCTGCCCGAAAAAAACGAAGTGTAATCATTTTATAACCGTGCGGTTCTACAATTCCGCCACCACAACACGAAGGATCGTTTATGTTCAAACGCATCGCAACCGCCCTCACCCTTGCATCGTTTGCGCTGACCTCTGCATCTGCAGCCGACAAGATCAGCGGCGCTGGCGCCTCATTCCCCGCCCCGCTCTACTGTGACTGGGCTTTCAACTACGGTAAAGAGACCCATAACAGTGTCAACTACCAGTCCATCGGTTCCGGCGGCGGGATCAAGCAGATCACGAACCGCATCGTCGACTTTGGCGCTTCCGACAAACCGCTCACGACCAAGGAGCTCGCCAAGGCGAAACTGCTCCAGTTCCCGGCCGTCATCGGCGCGATCGTCGTCGCGTACAACCTCCCGGGTATCGCCGACGAGCAGCTTAAACTCTCCAACACTCTCGTCGCCGACATCTTCGCCGGCAAAATCACGATGTGGAACGACCCTGCGATCGCCGCAGAGAACAAAGGGCTGGCACTCCCGAACGAGAAGATCATCGTCGTCCACCGTTCCGACGGGTCAGGCACGACGCACAACTTCACCTACTACCTGACAAAGAGTTCCGAGAACTGGGCAAACACGTACGGTGCCGGCAAGGCGATCGACTGGGCCGTCGGAATGGGCGGCAAAGGTAACGAAGGGGTTTCCAACCTCCTCAAACAGACGCCGTACACCATCGGCTACATCGAAAGCGCCTACAAAGAGAAGAACAACCTCGCCGCGGCAACGCTGCAGACGGCAAACGGCAAATGGGTCACAGCGCGTGAAGAAAACTTCAAGGCGGCGGCACAGTACGCCAGCTGGACGAAAGAGGACAACTTCTACGCGCTGCTGGCACTCCAGCCCGGCGACACCTCCTACCCGATCGTCGCGGCAACCTTCATTCTCCTGCCGAAAGAGAAAGTGGAGATGGACAAGAAGGTAACCGCCTTCTTTGACTACGCTTTCAAGCAGGGCGACGAGAGTGCCAAAAAACTCGGCTACATTCCCCTGCCCGAAAGCACGAAGCAGATGATCCGCGAATACTGGACAACGAACATCAAATAATCCGCGACGTCACCCTCTTCAGAGTCACGACGCAGTGGTTCTTCTAAACCGCTACACGCCACTTCTTTCTCTGCGGCGGCAGGCTGCCGCCGCGCTTTCCTAACCATCAATCTTCGATGTAATACCCGATCCCCGAAGCGTTCTGGATAATATCTGTGGGCAGTTTGTTGCGCAGCCGCCACACTAGGGTGCGCACGCTGTTCTCCGTCGCCCCCTTCTCCTCCCAGACGTAGTTGATCGCCTGGTCGAAACTGACCACGAGGCCCAGCTGGGCGACCAGCAGGCGCATGAACGCGTTCTCTTTCTTCGTCAGCTTGATCTTCTTGCCACGGTAGAACGTTTCGCAGACGCTGATGTCGAGATAGTAGTCGTCGCCGAACGGGACGATCGGCTTGTCGGAGAGCTTCTTATTATAGAGTAGCTTTTCGAGGTTGAGCTTATCGTTTTTAAGCCCCTCCATATTCTCTTCACGCTCTTTTTCGACATGGTATTTGTACATCGCCATCTGGATCGTCGCATGCAGCGATTCCGGGTCGAAAGGTTTGACGATGTAGCCGTAGGGTTCGGTCTGTTTTGCTTCGTCTATGATGTTCGCATCGGAGTGGGCCGTGAGGTAGATGAACGGAAGGGCGTGTTTTTCACGGATATACTTCGCGAGCTCAATCCCGTCCGCATCTTCCTGCAGACTGATATCGACCAGGACGATGTCGGGTTCATACACCTTAATCTTGCTGGGTGCCTGGATCGATGAATCGACCGTCGCAGCAACCTCATACCCCTGGTTTCCCAAAGCGATCCGCAGGTTCATCGCTGTAACGGGATCGTCCTCGACGATCATAACTTTGTAACTTTCCATTCCCACCCTTCTACAAGCTCGATCAGTGCATCATAAGTGCATTAAAAATAATTATAGTGAAAAAGGACTTTATTACAAAGTTATCATAGAGATGTCACATAAACAAAATTCACCAAATAATGAAATGTTTCAAAACGAATCAGCCTTTTTCCGCCACGAAGGTATTGAAACAGTTCCGCATCTCCGAAAGCACGCCGGCATAATCCAGCGCGCTGTTGCCCCCGCGGGCTTCAAACTCCATCGATTCGGCCAGGCGGGTCATCGCCTCGAAGCGGAAATTGCTGCTGGAGCCCTTGACGGAGTGGGCCAGCAGGGCGACCTGCTTGAGGTCCCCCGCGGCGATCGCCTCCTCCAGCGCCCCGAAACTCTGCTGCATCTTCTCCCGGTAGACGCCCAGGAGCATCTGGAGCTGCGCCTCCGTGACCTGCAGAATCCCGCACAGCTCTTTGTGTTCCAGAACCGTCACTTCGGGCGTCACCTCCGCTTCGTCTGCCCTTTCGGCGCGGGGAAGATAGCGTTCGAGGGAAGCGACCAGGGTCTCCATACGGATCGGTTTGCCGAGGAAGTCGTCATAGATACGCCGCTGTTCGATCCCGCCCAGCACATTGGCCGTCAGGGCGATCACCGGCAGGTGCGGCCGCCGCTCCCGGCTCTCGATATGCCGGATCGCACACACCGCGTCCCGCCCGTTCATAACCGGCATCTGCTCGTCCATCAACACGAGGTCAAACGCCTCAGAGCGGAACCGTTTGAGCGCCTCGGCCCCGTTGCCGACGATCACATAGGTCACCCCGAGGTTCCCCAGCAGCGTGCCGATCAGCTCCTGGTTCGCTTCGTTATCCTCGGCGACCAGGAGGTGGCCGTCGAAACGCATTCCTGCCGTATCCCTTTTGGGCTCCGGTTCGACGTCGCCCATCAGGGCCGTTTCGATCACCTCCTGCAGTTTGGCGCAGTAGAGCGGCATCACGAGCGGGGTCACCCCACTGACACCCTCGTAGGTGTCATAGGGGGCATCCATCAGCACGACTTTCGGGCACTCGAGTGCCAGAAGCGCATCCCGTTGCGGCGCTCCGACACAGTGTTCCGAGAAAAAGAGGAGGTCGTAATTGCCGTCAAGCTGCTCCACCGCCGTGATCTCCACCCCGAAGCTCTGGAGATAGCGAACGAGCGACGCCGCCATCGGGTCGAATTTCTGTTCGGGGCAGTAGAGCGCGAGCCGTTTGGTGCGGATGCACTCCAGGTCCGTCAGCAGCGGGCGCGTTTCGTCCCCCACGCGGACGGGGAGCGTGATGGTGAAGGTGCTCCCGATCCCGGGGTGCGAGTGCACCGTGATCTCCCCCTCCATATGCCGCACCAGCTGGGCGCTGATGGAGAGTCCCAGCCCCGTACCGCCTGCGGCTGGATGGTCCGCGCTCCTCGCCTGGGTGAAGGGGTCGAAAATGTGACGCTGCTCTTTGGCCGCGATCCCGATCCCGGTGTCGATGACACTGATACTGATCCGCCCGTCGGTGTAGTATGCCTCGACCGTGATCTCCCCGCCCGGCGGGGTGAACTTGATAGCGTTGCCGAGCAGGTTCGAGATCACCTGCTGAATGCGCAGCGGATCGGCGATTAGCTCGTAGGGGATGCGCGGATCGATGAAGCTTGTCAGGGTGAGATGCTGCTGGTTGACACTGGGGACGAAGAGTTCCAGGGTATGGGTGATGGCGCAGTGCAGGTTGAACGCCACGGGGTCGACGGTGAACTCGCCGCTGCGCAGTTTGGAAAAATCGAGGATATCGTTGATGATGCTCAGCAGGTTCTCGCCGCTGCTGTAGATGATATCGAGGTAGCGGCGCTCTTTGGCCGTCTGCGCTTCATCCTTGAGCAGGGCCACAAACCCCAAGATGGCATTGAGCGGCGTACGGATCTCGTGCGACATGTTGGAGAGGAAGTACTCCTTCGCCTCCCCCGCCGCGATCGCCTCCTCTTTGGCCACGACGAGGTCGGTGACCTCGTAACTGATCGCCATGTACTCGATCACCCCGCTTTGCGTGTCGGTGATCGGGACGACCGTCGTGTCGATGTAGAAGGTCCGCCCCTCTTTCGCCCGCCCCTTGATGGTCCTTTTGAAGACCCCCTCTTCGCTGATGGCCGCCGCCAGGTGATTGAAAAAGCTCCCCGGCATTTCAGGGTCGTAAAGCATCGTATGGGAGCTGCCGACAAGCTCATCTTGGCTGTAGCCGCAGACGCATGTCAGTTTCTCATTGGCATAGGTAATGATGCCCTGCGCATCCGTTTTGGCGACGATGGCGCTTTCGTCGATGGCCCGGCGATACTCCTCGAGCAGTTTGACGTTGCGCTCGATCTCCCGCTCTTTCTGGTAGATCGTCTCTGTATAGCGTTTGAGCACCCCGGAGAAGTTGAGGTCGAACACGTAGCTGATCTCGTCATAGACCTCCTGCGAATTGACGCCGATCTCGTAGGAGACATCCACCATCGCGCGGCGGAAATGGCTGCAGAGCATAAAAAGTTCGTCCGAGGTCACCTCGTGGTCTTTGAGGTATTCGAGCAGTTCCGCCATGACCGGGCAGTCGTCGATCTGCATCTCGCCGCGGATGACCATTTCGAAATAGTCGTAGACCCCCGAGGCGTACTGGCGAATAAAAAAGTCGGTTTCGATCCCGTGGCGCCGCAGCACCGATCCGGCCGCCTCATAGGAGACCCAGCGCTGCAGAATGGTCGCCTTGGCCTCCCGGAAACGGTCAATGACCCGTTGAAGCTGCGGAACGGACGGCATACGCTCCTCCTGCGATATTCAAATTAAAAAAATTGATTTTAGCACATCGGGGGAAACGGATGGATCAGAGGGTCACCCAGGCGACGACGCCGAGGCCGAGCAGCGCCAGCTGCCCCAGGGCGATCGCGGAGGTCCCAATGATGTTGCCCGTCTGGCAGCTGGTGCACTGCTTGTACTTTTTCGCCTCATACTCGGCATAGAAAAAGTAGGCGATGATCAGCACGAAGATCAGGGTCAGGGCGCCAAGGTCCGCCAGGGCAACACTCTCTACGGCCGTCTCTCCAAGCATAAAGGGTGCGAGGAAACTGAGCAGGACGCCCAGCATCATTAGGCGGTAGGCTTTCTTGATGTAGTCGCGCACGAAGAGCGTCGGGCAGCTGCCGCTCGTCTGCCCGGGCAAGCGGCTCTCTTTGATGAGGCCGTGTTCGAGGTAGGCGTCGATCTGCGCCTTGACCGCACGCGGGACCCGGTCGACGAAGGTACTGCCGAAGGCGTAGTCGAGCTGGTGCTGGAAGGTGCGTGCAAGCTCCCCCTCCACGTCGCGCGAATGCATCTGCCCCGTTTCATCCTCGTAGATGACCGTCAGGGAGGTGTAGCGCTCCACCTCCGCCGTGAAGTCGTAATAGGTCGAACGCTCCACCGCGGCCGCTTTGCCCTGCTCTTTGAGGAAGCGGGCGTTGATGTAGGGGGTGTATTTTCCCTCCTCTTTGAGGACGATAACGTTGTACTGGATGCCGATCTGGATCGCGGAGAGCGCGTCGAGGCCGTTGGCCTCCATCGTGTCGGTCATATCTGCGATAATGTCTTTGAGGGTCTCATTGAAAAAACGGATGTTACCCGAAATAAGACGGATGCGCGGGTCGGGGTACTTGAGCAGTGGCTGGATCATCGATGGATTCTTTAAAGGGGGTCAATTCGTGACGGCCCGGAGGCCGTGAAGGTTATCCGTGGCTTTTACGGACGACGATGATCATCTTGATGTTGATGATGACGAAACGGATGAACTGCCAGATTTTACACGTACGCATCATCCGGGCAAAACGGCCCGGGATCATTGAGGTGTTAAACTTGTCATTCAGCGCGAAATTCACTTCTTCTTTTCTCATATTCATCTCCTCCTTTCTTATTCCGGAATCAGTGTCCAGCCCGGCTTGAGCTTCGCTTTGTAGATAAAGAGGTAGTGCAGGATGTGCTTGATCCAGTGTCCTGCCAGACCGATCTCACCGAAGGTGTAGTTCGTATCTCGGCCCGTACCCGGGTACTTGTCGAAGTCCGGAACAACCGGGTAAACCGTCATCGCGGCTGCCTGACCATCGAGCCAGCCTTTACCGGCGGAGGCGACACAGGCCGCACCCATCTCTGCCATGGAGGCTTCGTGCAGGTGTGCGTTTTCGCCGTTCTTAATCAGGTCGACGACGGAGTGCGCAACAGCCTTGCCTATGATACCAGAAGGCATACCCGTCCGCGGCGGTGTCGGGTTGATCACCGTGCCGTTGGGCGATTTCATCGGTTTGGAGATGATATGCGGCGGCGCAAACGCAATACCGGCGGCGAAGATGTTTTTGTACGTCGGGTTCTGGTAGGTACGCGGCCAGTCGCTCGCTTTCCACTCCTCGTACGGTTTCGGCGTGTAATCCGCATCGACTTTCATAAAGCCGTTCGGCGCGAAAACCGTCTCAGTGATCTCTTCGCCCGCTTTGTTGTAGGCTTTGAGGCCGACACCCGCAAAAGGAGGGATCAGCATCGCGAAGTCGAAATTCTCTTCGCCGGTGGAACCGTCAAGCAGTTCGTAATAGACTTTGCCTTTTTCGACCTTGTTGACGTGCGCACCGATGACGTAGTCGACGCCGCGCTCGGCAAAGAGGGACTCGGTAAAGATACGGGAGCTAACGACGTAGCCGCCGACTTTCATATGCAGACCGCCCATACCGAAGTCACCCAGAAAGGACTCGTTGGAGATCCACTTGATCTCGACGTTGTCGCGGATGCCCGCTTTGCGCGCTTCGTGTTCGATGTTGAAGATGTACTCGAACGCCGCACCCTGGCAG
>JACXUG010000070.1 GCA_014764065.1 Campylobacterales bacterium | reverse complement strand
ACCGGCGTCGCGTTCATCGCGACGCTGGCATGGAGAGCCGGCAAGAGTGAAGGGGTATTCGATGCCAGCAAAGACCCCCTGGTTACCAAGCTGGCCAACTCCACCTTCGCTATTTTGATCGTGTGGTGTCTGATCTATTTCGGCTGGGGGATGTTCACCGTATTCAAAAACAGCTTTGCCTGACACGGGTACTCCCGGGCACCCCGCCCGGGGGGAACCCTCCTGCAGGACAGTCCATTGCTTCCGGGGCACTCCACATGCCCTGCCTCCTTGTATTTCCAAAGCGTATCGACACAATGCGGCTGTCCGGCCGGAGGGTTTGCCGCCCTCGCATGACAAAAGTCATACCGTTTAAGACAAAACAAGGCATTTTCGTTATATCATTCCAAAAATAACGCAAAATGTACGATTTGCATGGGGTATCAGCTGCATCTATGGCTGAAACATCGTTATATCATTTAAAATATAATGGAACGAAAACATGAATGTCTTTACCGAAGAGGGGACGCCGATCCACAGCTTTAACCAGTGCGGCACCCGCCCGTTTGAAGGGGCCGGTGCCGCCCCGCACACCGTCGAGGCGAAAATCGATTTCATCTACCCCGAGGTCATCTTCCCCTCCGACGCACTCTACCGCACCTGGGGCGAAGCGAACATCCGGGAGCTCGTGCGGTACCACCACGCTCTACTGCGCAAGACGGTACTGGGCAAGATGTTCCCCGTTGACGACAACGCCTTCGCCATCGCCACCGAAAAGGCCGCCGACTTCTTCGTCGAGGCACTGGGCGGTGCGAAAGCCTTCAGCGATGCCCACGGCCACCCCGCACTTCGGATGCGCCACCTTCACCTCATCGTCGACGAGAAGGCCCGCGACATCTGGCTGATGATGTACCGCAAGGCAATGGCGGAATGCGCCATGCCCGCCGAACACGCCCGGGAGTTCTGGGGGTGGATCGAAGCACTCTCCATCCGCATGATCAACCGCCGCACGACGCTCACCCCCATCACGCGTTACCCCTATGAACCCCTCGCGGGGCGCCAGGCGGCGAAGTAGACGATGCACTCTCTTTCGCCTATCGTTATATCAAATATGATACATGAAAACGACCGCCGGCACCGCCTGCTGGCGATGGGCGCCTCCGTACTGATGCACGGGGTGCTACTGGGGGCGTTCCTGTACGCGCCGCACCCCGTCCTGCCCGCACCAGCAGCCAAACGGCAGACGGTGGCAATCTCCCTTGCCGCCTATATTCCGCGTGCCGCGTCACCGGCTGCGGCCGTCGCGCCGCAAGCAAAACCCCTCCCCGCCACACCGGCTGCACGCCCGCTCCCCACGGTGAAATCGGCACCGAAACCGGCGCCGGTCACCGCAAAACCCACCCCGGTCACGCTGCCCATTCCCCAACGCAAAACCCCTGAGATAAAGGCGCCAGACGACGCGTCTTTATCTGAGGCGTTTGCCTCCCTTCCGTCCCCGCCCGTCGCTCCGGCCTCGCACGCAGAAACTTCTCCTCACACACCAGACAATGCGTCAAGCGCTACACCGCTTGCAAACAACAACAAAGCTGACCCAACCGGGCCGGACGCAACGGTGCTGGGACAGATACGTGCCATGATCGAATCCGCCATCACCTACCCCGCCGCCGCAAGAAGGCTACGGCTCGAGGGGGTGGTGACGCTCTCGTTCAAACTTGCTTCTGACGGTTCGGTTGCTGCTGCCGAAATCTTGCACAGCAGCGGCAGTACCGTTCTGGACCGTAAAGCGTTGCAAACGCTATGGGATCTCAGCGGCGATTTTCCCTCTCTCGAATCGCCGACCCAACTGACGATCCCGATCACTTTCTCACTTTCACACTCTTAGGAATTCACCATGAACAGACTTCTGCTTACCCTCTTCATATCGATGCTCGTCTCGGTGCCCCAGGCGCTTAGCGATATGAAAGAAGACCAGGCAACCGTCCAGAGGGTCTTCGGCTCCTCGCCGCCGATGAACTACCTGCTCTATGCCCTCGACCCCAACAAGATGATCGGCCTCAACTTCAAGGCCAAGAACCCCTTCAACAGCGCCGATCCCGCCTACCTCGACCAACACTTCCTGGAGCTGCCCGTCATCGGGTCGTTCCACGGCAGCGGCAACCGCATCAACCTCGAGACCCTCGTCGCCGCCCGCCCCGACCTCGTGCTGATCTGGGAGGACGACATGCTCGTACAGACCATCACCGACCAGATTAAAAAACTCGGCGTCCCGACGCTGACGGTGCCGTTCCGGCAGATCGCGTCGATGCCCGACGCCATGGAGCGCGTCGGCGACGCCGTCGGTGCGGGCGAACGCGGCCGGCAACTGGCCGACTACACCCGCACGGTCATTGCCGAGATCAACACCTCGCTGGCCGGCACCGTCCCGACGCGCTACTACTATGCCGAGGGGCTCGACGGCCTCTCCACCGAGTGTGACACCTCCTTCCACGTCGTCGCCATGAACTTCGCCGGCGGCGAGAACGTCCATAAGTGCCGACAGAGCAACCTCCGCGGGCTGGAGAAGATCAACTTCGAAACCCTGCTGGCCTACGATCCGCAAGTGATCATCGTCCAACACGCCATGGTCTACGACGACCTCGTGGAGGATCCGATGTGGCAGCAGCTCCGCGCCGTCAAAGCAGGGCGGATCTACCTTGTGCCGACCGTGCCGTTCAACTGGGTCGACCGTCCGCCCTCTTTCATGCGCGTCATCGGCATCCAGTGGCTCGCCTCGCTCTTCCACCCCGAGGCGTACGACGTCGACCTGAAAATGCGCGTCGCCACCTTCTACAAACTCTTTCTCGGCATCGACCTGAGTCCACGCGAGATCAATACACTACTAGGAGATTCCCTTTGAAACCCACTTATACCTACCCCTTCGTCGCCGTCATGGCCGCCTCCGCCCTCTGGGCCGGCCCCGTCAATATCGAGCACATCGTCGTCTCCGACACTGCCCTGGACAACACCCTTTACCTGGGCGACGTCAACGGTTCCGACCAGCGCTTCGAAAAGAAGAGCATCACGACCCTCGGGACGCAGGCGAACATGAACCCTTTTACGATCATCCAGTACTCCCCATCCGTCAACTACACCCCCGCCGATACGGCGGGCTCCAACGAACCCTCCTACCACGACCCCATTCGCATCCGCGGCAAATCCCAGTCCGGCCCGGGAGGCGTCTACATGATCAACGGCATGCCGATCTCCAGCAACCCCGGCGGGGGCAAACAGATGCTCGACATGGAGAACGTCGCCTCCATCGACCTGCTCAAAGGGTGCCTGCCGCCGGAGAAGAACATCGGTTTCTCCAGCCTGATCGGCAAGGTCGACATAAACGTCAACACGCCGCGGCGGCAGACGAATGCCATCCTCTCTCAGTCGTTCGGTTCAGACAGCTTTACGCGCTCCTACGGACGCTTCGACAGCGGGAAGATGGGGGACGTCCGCCTCTTCGGATCGATCTCCCACCTCGGATACGACAAGTACAAAGGCGACGGGGACCTCGAACGCTTCAACGCCATGGCGGGGATCGCCTATACCCCCTCGGAGATGTTCAACGCGGAAGCCTACGTCATCTATAACAAAGACGATCACCACAACTACTACGCCCTCTCCTATACCGAAACCCAGAACCTGGAGAGCTTCTGGGACAAGGATTACGCCGCCGCCCGGCCGACGGCGAACAACGACGTCAATTACTACGACTGGAACAAGCAGAGCTTCGACACGACGGCCGTCCTCTCAACCCTGCAGTTCCGCCCGAGCGCAGACGACACGGTGACGATCAAACCCTACTACAAAACGGATAAAGGGGAGTACTGGAGCTCCAGCGTCAATGCGAATCCCGCGAAAAACCGCGTCATACAGTGGCGGATCGACCATGACCTCTACGGGGGCGTCGCCGACTACACCCACCGCTTCTCCAAGGCCCTCAAGACGACGCTGGGCTACTGGTACCACAAGCAGCAGCCTCCGGGACCGCCGACGGACCACCTGAAGTACAAGTCCGTCGGCGGCGACCTTGTCTTTGACGGGTACGCCTGCCTGGCCAAAACCGGCTACCACACCCTCCAGGCCCCCTTCACAGAGCTCTCCGGCAGCCTCGGCGGCTTCGACTACAACGTCGGGCTCCAGTACCAGAGCTTCGAGATCGGCTCGCTCGAGAGCTACACCTTCGGCACCGATCTCAACAGCAGCCGGAACTACGACACGGCGATCGCCGAGGAGACGCTCGACCCCTGGGCCAGCGTCAAGGCGAAGAGCTTCTATACGTGGAACCCGTCGCTCTATGCCGGCTACCGCTTCGATGAGCGCAACACGCTCTACGTCTCCTACGCCCGCACCTACGGTTTCGACGTCAACCTCTTCCCGACCTACATCAAGAACCGGGCCAGCTTCGTCGACAAGAATGTGACCCTGCAGCAGATGTGGAACAAGCTCGAACTCGAGACCTCCGACAACATCGACCTGGGCTACAGGACGATGGTCGGCGGCATCGCGCTGAACCCGGTGCTCTTCGTCTCCTTCGTCAAGAACAAACAGGCCAACGTCTACGACCCCGAATACGGCGTCAACTATCCCGCCAACGTCGGCGACGCGATGGGCTACGGCGCAGAGTTCTCCGCTTCGGGCCCGGTCAGCGAATCGCTGGAGTTCATCGCGGGGCTCTCCTACAACAAGTACGCCTTTACGCAGGACTTCAAGAGCTCGCCGACGACGACGATCGATACGAAGGGCAAACAGGTCCCCAACACGCCGAAAGCGATGGCGAAGGCGGCGCTCTCCTACAGCGTCGGCGGCTGGATGATCACCCCGAGCGTGCGCTACGCCTCCAAGCGCTACGGCGACCTGCAGAACAGCCAGACCGTCGACGCCTACACCCTCTTCGACCTCGACGTCGCCTACCGCATCGACGGCTTCCTCGGCAGCAAGAGCACCGTCTTCCGCCTCAGCGGCACGAACCTGACCGACGAGAAGCACGTCGCGACCATCATCTCCGCGGACAACGTCCTGGCGACGACGGGAACCTCGTCGACCTACATGACCGGTGCGCCGCTGCAGCTCTTCGGCTCGCTGACCGTGAACTTCTGATGCAGCGCCGCTGCGCACTCGCCCTCTCGGCGGCCTTCATTGTGCTGCTACTCGTCGCCACGCTGACGCTGATGTGGGGGCAGTACCCCGTCGACGCCCGGACGCTCGCGGGCTTCCTGGAGTACAAGCTCTTCGGCGGCGAGGCCCTGCCGCAGTACGCGCTGCTGGAGAACATCATCGTGCAGATCCGCCTGCCGCGCATCCTGCTGGCGATGCTCATCGGCGCGGCGCTCGCCATCTCTGGCGCGGCCTTCCAGGCGATGTTCGTCAACCCCCTCGTCTCCCCGGGGATCCTGGGCGTCCTCGCCGGGGCCTCCTTCGGTGCGGCGCTGGGGATGCTGGTGAGCGAGCAGTGGTGGGTCGTGCAGGCGCTGGCTTTCGCCTTCGGTTTCGTCGCCGTCGGTTTTGCCGTGATGGTCGGCGGCATGGTCCGCGCCGGGCGCTCCTCGATCATGCTTGTGCTCGGCGGGGTCATCAGTGGGTCGCTCTTCACGGCCCTGCTCTCCGTCGTCAAGTATGTCGCCGACCCCTACAGCACCCTCCCCGCCATCGTCTACTGGCTGATGGGATCGCTCTCGATGGCGGACCTGGACGGGGTCGCCCTCGCCGCCGTCCCGATGCTACTGGGTATCGGCGGGCTGATCGTGCTGGGGCGCTATTTCGACCTGCTCAGCCTCGGCGACGAGGAGGCACGCGCGCTGGGGATCAATGTCGCGCGCATCCGCTTCATCGCCATCGTGCTCGCCACCCTGGCCAGTGCGCTCTGCGTCGTCATGGCGGGGATCATCGGCTGGGTCGGCCTCATCATCCCCCACATCGTCCGGATGGCCTTCGGCCCCTCCCACTCCCTGCTGATGCCGCTCTCGGCCATCACCGGAGCCGCGTTTCTGCTCCTTGCCGACTCGGTCTCGAGGCTGGCTTTGAGCGTGGAGATCCCCATCGGGATCCTCACCTCGCTCATCGGCATCCCCGTCTTTATCATCGTACTCAAACACGCGAGGGCCACATGGAACTGAAACCGATCATCGAAGTCAAAAACCTCACCTTCTCCTACCCGGCACACCAGGTGCTCAAAAAGATGAACTTCGCGCTCTACCCCGGCGAAGTCGTCAGCCTGCTGGGCCCCAACGGCTGCGGCAAAAGCACGCTGATCCGCCTGATGCTCGGCCTGATGCGCGGCAGCGGCGACATCCGGCTGGACGGCGCGCCGCTCGCACGCTATTCGCACCGGGAGATCGCGCAGCATATCGCCTACATTCCCCAGCACCACAGCGTCCCGTTCAACTACACGGTCGCAGAGATGGTCATGATGGGGCGGGCGGCCAAACTCGGCTTCTTCGCCCAGCCAGGAAAGCGCGACCGCGAGGTCGCCATGGAGGCGCTGCGGACCGTCGGCATCGACGGCCTGGCCTCCCGCCCCTTCGGGCAGCTCAGCGGCGGGCAGAAGCAGATGGTGCTGCTCGCGCGCGCCCTGGCCCAGGAGGTCTCCACCTTTATCATGGACGAACCGGTCACCGGGCTCGACTACGGCAACCAGATGCGCCTGCTGGAGATGATCTCGCACCTGGCAGGGCAGGGGAAGACCATCCTCAAGACGACGCACTACCCCGACCACGCCCTGCTCGTCTCCAGCCGCGTCGCCGTCATGCACGACGGCCACATGATCGACGAAGGCGTGCCCGACGCCGTCATCACCCCCGAGATGCTGCGCCGGGTCTACGGCGTCGAGGCGGATATCGTCGCGCACCGCGACAAGAACTGGTGCCTGCCGCACTTCCGTAGGGTCTGCGCATGAAAACGGGTCTCTTTTTCTGTTGGCCCTCAGCCTTCTCGCCGGTTCGTTGCAGGCGCGGAGCCTCACGGACGACTACGGCCGGACGGACAATCTCCCCGAGACGGTGACAAAGTTCTACGCGGCGTCACCGCCGCTGACGATGAGCGTGCTCGCCTTCGACCCCGCGCTCATCGCGGCGCTCAACTTCCCGTGGAGCGATGCCCAGCGCCCCTACGCCGGGGCCGCCGCAGACCGTCCCGTCGCCCGGGGGTCTTCGGGCAGGGGTAGACCCCGAACTTCGAAGTGCTGGCACAGGCGCACCCCGACGTCATTCTCGTCTGGGGAGGAATGTCAGGGGTAGAGAAGATCGTCGGCAAGTTCGACGCGCTCGGCATCCCCGTCCTGCTCGTGCGCAACGCCTCGATCCGCGACCTCGTCGGCCAGTTCACGCTGCTGGGGAAACTGACCGGCAACAAAGCACGCGCCGACACCCTGGTCGCCTACACAGAGCAGACAATGGGCAAAGGGATGAAGTGCGGCAGCGGTAAATGCAGCGGGGGCGGTATGGGCGGTCCGAACCGCTAAAGCACGTCAGCGCTGGCGGACGCAGCGCACATGCGCTTCGTCGCAGCGGTCCATATCGAACATGTGGCCGTTGCCCCAGTAGACAGCCCAGACATTGATGGGCATTTTGCGGTAGATCTCCGAGGTCCAGTAGACGTTGGAGACCGTGTTTTTCAGCTCCACCTTCTTCGCGGCGGCCGCCTTACGCAGCGTCTGCAGTTCCGCCCGCGTCGGCAGGCGCCAGTCGCGGAACCCCTCAAGCTCCAGATTCGCGCAGTAGCTGCGCGCATCCTTCCAGACCGTATCTTTCTTGGCCGCCATGGCATTATCCTGCCACTGCAATTTGGCCGTCGTATCGATGACCGTGTCACCGCTGCGCTTCCAGCCCGCCCAGGCCAGCGCGGAAACCACAAGCAGCAGAGAAACCACCCGAATCATTTAGCCTCCTTTTCATCACCGGTTCGGCGGGTCCTCGCCTGCCGCCGGGATCCGTTCCCGTCCTCTCTCACGGGAACGTAATGACACATCAAATCCTAAACGGATTGTGCGAACGCTTAATAAACACCGCCTACTTGAGCGGCATCAGTGCGTAGCCCCTGTTCTGGTACGCGATGGTATCGAGATAGCTGTTTTCCGAGATGCGCAGGTAGGGCAGCACGTCTTCACGGTCGATCCCGTTGCCCTCCAGCGCGATGGCGCAGACAACCAGCTCCACCGTCTTGGCTTTGGAGAGACGCTCCAGACTCTCCTGCGCCTTCTTGACATAGAGCACCTCCTCCTCGGGAGCGAGGCAATCGGCGCTCTCCGAGGCCACCTTGGCGCAGCCGCCGTGCATCGTCACGGCGAAGCGGACTGTGTCACCATGGGCCTCGATCATCTGCATGGTCTTCTCAATGAGGTTGAAACGCGAAAGGATGTAGCGCGGGTTGGAAGAGCTGCAGTCGAAGACCGCCCTGTACTCCTGGGCCGATGCCAGGGCCGCCAGCAGCGCCTTCTCTTTCTCGTCGGTGGTAATGCTGTCGATCCCCTCGAGAATCTGGGTGATGCGCTCCTCGCTCAGTCCCAGCATCTTCGCGATATTTTTGTGCACATCGACACACATCTTGCAGCTCTTCTCCTTGGAGATCAGCAGGGCGATCGCCTCTTTGATGTCGTAGGAGAG
>JACXUG010000069.1 GCA_014764065.1 Campylobacterales bacterium | reverse complement strand
GTTCGAACCCCTCTGCTTTTTTGGCGGAGATGAGGTTGAGCGAACTGAGAAGAGCCTCTTTTTTGCTGCTAAAATAGTGTTTCTTGGTGGTTTTGGAACAGTGCTTCCCGCAGTGGTGAATGAGCAGATAATCGTTGAATAGCGTGGGGTAGAGTGCGATCTTGTAGTAGGAGAGGGAGCGGTCGTTTTTGCGTACAAGAACCATTTTCGCAATCCTGTTCGGTTTTGTTGATTGTAGCGGATTTATCAGGAAAATGCAAAAACACGGAAGTCAACGTAATGTTGACCGGCGCAATTCAACGATTATTTGTCGTCGTCGACAGGTGCCGCGGAGCGGAACGCCCCGCTGCTAATGTATTTCAGAAGTGTCCTGGGATAGACGGGGGGGATGGTGACGGCGAGCTCACTCTTCGGTCCTAGGAAGAGGAGGGTCGTTTCTTTTTGAGCGGCAGTCTCGAGCCAGCTCCGCGGGACACTGATGTAATAGTTGTCGTAATAAACACCGTCGCGGATATAGGAGGTGTAGGCAAAGACGTCGTGCTGCTTACCCGCGGTATCGACGGCCTTGTTAAAGCCGCCCCATTCAGTCGCTTTGAGACTGAAAAGCAGCAGGTAGCGTGGCGGAATGATGTCGGTGATCTCGTCCCTGTCGTCAAGGGTGAGCTGAGCATTGAAGGTGGTGCTGAGTCCAGCCCGCTCCCCCAGGTAGCGGGGGGAGGAGATATGGCTCGGCAGAACGATGGAGACCAGGTTCTCTTCCGGGTAGGAGACCTCAATATGTTCCAGGAGGTACGCTTCCGTCATGGGGTCGGGTAGGGTCTCCGGAAGCGGCTTTTTGGCGCAACCCGTGCCCAGCATAATGATAAGAAGTGGAAGTAACCAGATGAATGTTCGCTGCATGGTTGAGAATTTTACCATATCTTGATACAATCAACCGTATGAAGAACGCGACGATCCTGCTGCTCGAAGACGATACTGCCCTGCACGAAACCCTGAGTGAATACCTCGACGAGGAGGGGTTCGAAGTAGTCGGCTGTTTCGACGGAGAGTCGGCGGAAGACCAGCTGTATGAACGCAGTTTTGACCTGCTGATCCTGGATGTCAATGTCCCGGGGAAGAACGGCTTCGAGGTGTTGCGGGAGGCCCGCGAAAGGGGAGTCGAGACCCCGGCGCTTTTCCTGACGACCCGCGACAGTGCGGCCGATGCAGAACGGGGTTTTAAGAGCGGGGCCGATGACTATGTCCGCAAACCTTTTTCGCTCAAAGAGCTGCTGCTGCGGGTCCAGAGCATGCTCCGCCGCCGCTTCTCCCACCCGGTCAGCGAGCGGTTGGACCTGGGGGGCGGTTTGTCGTTTGACCTGCAAAATGCACTCCTCTACGATAACGGCGAGCCGGTCAAACTGGCGGAAAAACCCCGGAAACTTCTCGAACTGCTGCTGCAGCGCCGCGGTGACGTCGTGACCCATGAAGTGATCAATACACACCTCTGGGGCTTTGAAGAGACCCCGAGCGAAGAAGCCCTTCGCACCTACATCAAAACCCTCAGGAGTGCCGTTGGCAAAGAGCGTATCATCAGCCACAAACGTACGGGCTATCAGTTTCGCTGAAAACCGGACGTTCCGCTCTTTTGTGCTGCTCTATACCCTGATGGGGCTTGCAATCCTGGCGCTGCTCGGGCTGCTCTATTTCCGTGCCTCCAAGGCGGAGATGCTCTCATCGCACCGCTTGTCGATGCAGCTGGAAGGGGAGAGCTATCTGCCGAATCTGATCAAATGGATGCAGGGGGAGCGTGCGGGCTTCCCGGTCGATCCGGCCTATGATACGGCATTTTACCTCGGCAAAAAACATGTAGACGGCCGTCTTCCGATGCCGCCGGCTGATTTTTCGCCCGGTATCCATGAAAACGGGGAAATGATCTACCTGGTGATCCCGATGGGCTCTTACGGGCTTAAGGAGGGCAAGACGGTGATGATGACTCGGGATGACGGACTGTGGCTGGAGCTTTACTGGCGCAGTGTAGCCATGTACGGAACGGCGCTGTTCCTCCTTCTGCTTCTGACCGGGGTGGGGCTCTCCCGCCTGTTCCTGCGGCCGATGAAAGGGGCGGTAGCGCTGCTGGACAGTTTCATCAAGGATACGACCCATGAACTTAACACTCCGGTGACGGCGATTTTGACGAACGTGGAGCGTCTTGATATGGCGGCGCTGGATGAAAAGGAGCGCAAAAAGATCGCCCGCATCGAAACGGCGGCGCGGACAATCGGTTCGATCTATGACGATCTGACGCTCCTACTGCTGCGGCGCGATGTCCGTATCGAGAACGTCCCGATTGATCTGGCGGCATTTGTGAAAGAGCGGCTGGAGTATTTTCAGACCCGTTTTGATGCCAAGGGGCTGCATCTGCAGATGGAAGTGGACGCGACGGCGAACGTGGTGATGGACCGGACGCTGGCAGCACGTCTTATTGACAACCTTCTTTCGAATGCCGTCAAATACAGCGACAGAGATACGTCTGTTCTGGTGGGGATCAGCGTGGATGGATTGTGGCTTGAGAATACCGGCGTCCCGATCCCGGAAGAAAAACGCTCTCACATATTTGAGCGTTTTGCCCGGGCGGACGAGAGCCGGGGAGGATTCGGCATCGGGCTGCACCTGGTCGCGCAGATCGCGGCGCGCTACTGCATCAGTATTGCGGTGGAAACGGAGGGGAAACGAACCCGTTTCGTGCTTACTTGGCCCCGATAAACTCGGCGATTGTTTTGATCTGCGCATCGTCAAGGGAAGCGGCCTGGCCTTTCATCAGCGCCTTCATAGAACCGCCGTATGAGCCCTCTTTGTAGCCATTGAGGGCGGTTTCGATCTCTGCGGGTGTCATTGTATTGATAACCTTGCTTTTGCCCAGAGCGTGTTTTTCGCCGTTGGCTCCGTGGCAGGCTGCACATTTGTTGAAGAGGGCCTGACCGTCCGCTGCGCTGAGCGCGACGCCGAGGATGGTGATGAGTAACAGTGACTTTTTCATGGTGTATCTCCTAATGTTTTGATACAGGCAGTATAGAAAACCATTGTGGAGGGATTGTGAAGCCCAAGAACAGGGCAAATGATTTTTCGGCTGATGAAAAAAAGACGCAGAGAGACAACGCTTTGGAATAACGGGCTACAGGGGAATATCGCAGCGCTTCGAAACCGAATGGGGTGGCTTAACTTCTCACTTTCAGGATGGTTATGCCTTCAACGACGTATAATTCCATACTTCGTTTTTGTATGCAGCCCGCACACAGTGTCTTAAGCGAAAGCAAACGGAGGGCCTATTACCATATAAGAACAGCAAAAGAGAGAAGGCAGACAAGATGATAAATGCGGAAGCACTGGAAGCATTAGGCATTAAGAATACTCAAGAGATTTTTTATAACCTTTCCTTGGACGATCTGATCGACCATGAACTCAAAAACGGTGAGTGTCATATGACGAGCAGCGGTGCGACCACGGTCGATACCGGCATCTTCACCGGCCGCAGCCCCAAAGACAAATTCTTTGTCTTTCAAGAGCCTTCCAACAAATACATTGCCTGGGGCGACGTCAACCAGCCTATTTCCAAAGCAGTGTTTGATGAGGTATATGCTGTTGCTGTCAAAGAGCTCTCCGGTAAAAAGCTCTATGTCAACGACCTCTTCAGCGGTGCCAGCGCCTCCAGCCGCCGCAATATCCGTTTCGTCTCCGAAATCGCATGGCAGTCCCACTTCGTACGTAACATGTTCATCGTTCCGAAGACGGAGGAACTTGAAGGGTTTACACCGGATTTCACGCTGCTCAATGCCTGTAAAGCCGTCAACGAAAAGTGGGAAGAGCATGGTCTCAACTCCGAAGTATTCGTGCTGTTCAATATCGAAGAGAACATTGCGATTGTCGGCGGTACTTTCTACGGCGGGGAGATGAAAAAAGGGATCTTCTCCATGATGAACTACTGGCTGCCGCTCGAGGGCAAGATGGCCATGCACTGTTCCGCCAACGTTGGCAAGGATGGGGATACGGCACTCTTCTTCGGCCTTTCCGGAACGGGCAAGACAACCCTCTCCACCGACCCGAACCGCGCGCTGATCGGCGACGATGAGCATGGCTGGGATGACGAAGGTGTCTTCAACTTCGAGGGCGGCTGTTACGCAAAGGTTATCAATATCGATCCGAAGAACGAGCCTGAGATCTACGCGGCGATCCGCCGGGGTGCCCTGCTGGAAAATGTGGTCTTCGACGAAGAAGGGAACGTTGACTACGGTGACGACAGCAAAACGGAGAACACCCGCGTCTCCTACCCGATCGAGCACATCGATAACCGCCAGCCGGGTCTGATGGCCGGGCATCCGAAAAACATCATTTTCCTCACTGCGGACGCTTTCGGCGTCCTGCCTCCGGTCTCCAAACTCTCCAAAGAGCAGGCAATGTACTACTTCCTCAGTGGCTACACGGCCAAAGTCGCCGGGACCGAACGGGGGATTACCGAGCCGGTCGCAACCTTCTCCGCCTGTTTTGGCGAAGCGTTCCTGCCGCTGCACCCGACGGTCTATGCGAAACTCCTCGGCGAGAAGATCGACAAGCACGGCGTCAACGTCTACCTGGTCAACACCGGCTGGACGGGCGGGCCTTACGGTGTCGGTAAACGTATGAGCATCAAAGATACGCGTGCCTGTATCGACGCGATCCTTGACGGTTCCATCAACGACTGCGAATTCGATACGACGAGAACGTTCCGTCTCAAAGTACCGAAGACACTCGGCGAAATCGATCCGAAGGTTCTGAACCCGCGCAACGCCTGGGCAAACAAAGAGGAGTTCGATGCGACGCGTGACCGCCTGGCGGCGATGTTCATCGACAACTTCCGCAAATATGAAGAGGCGGGTGGTCACGAATTCGACTACCATGAGGCCGGACCGAAAATCGAGTCTTAACCCCGACGGGCTTGCCCGTTGGCCTATCCTTCTCCTCTTTAGAGTACAATCCCCCAAATCTCTTTTTCGGACTGTTTATGGAAGATATGTTCTCCAACTTGACGACGTACGGCTATATTGCACTTTTCCTCTATTCACTCGGCGGCGGGTTTGTCGGTTTGATGGCGGCCGGGGTCCTCTCCTACATGGGCAAGATGGACCTGGTGACGGCGATGACCGTGGCAATGGTCTCGAATTTTTTAGGCGATACACTGCTGTTTTACATGGCGCGTTACCACAAGAAAGAGGTGCTGAACTATTTTCATAAACACCGCCGCAAGCTGGCCCTGTCGCATATGCTGATGAAGAAACACGGCAGCTGGATCATTTTCATGCAGAAGTTCGTGTACGGGATAAAAACACTTATCCCGCTAGCGATCGGTATTACAAAATACGACTTTGCAAAGTTTTCCGTGCTTAACTTCGCGGCGGCCATTCTTTGGACACTGATCGTCGGCATCGGCAGCTACTTTGCGGGTAAGCCGATCATGGGTGTATACGAGTTCATTGCGGAGCGTCCCTACATCGCCCCGGTTATTCTGGTCGCATTCGGCGGGTTGATCTGGTTTTATCTTGGACGGGCGACGCGGAAAAAAGCTTAGTTTTTAACGAAGAAAATTGGTTTTAGGGATGCTGGAGGCGCTTTTAAGGATGAGCTGTCATCCTTCACCTGGCACTACAGTTGCCGAATTTTCGCGATCTCGTCGCGCAGGCGCGCCGCCTCTTCGAACTCCAGTTTCTTCGCCGCCTCTTTCATCTTCTGGTTCAGCTCATTGAGAATTTTCTTGCGCTCGGCGGCCGGCATCTTTTCTAGTTTCTTGCGCTTGTTGTAAAGTTCCCCGGTCTCCTCGAGCTTGAGGTTTTCGTCGAGTTTGCGTTTGACGGTCGTCGGGGTGATGCCGTGGGCTTCGTTGTGCACCATCTGTTTTTCGCGGCGCTGCTTGTTGATGTCGATGGCGGCCTGCATCGAGCGTGTCATCTTCTTGGCGTAAAGGATGACACGGCCGTCGGCGTTGCGGGCGGCGCGTCCGATCGTCTGGACCAGCGAAGTCTCCGAGCGCAGGAAGCCCTCCTTGTCGGCATCAAGGATGGCGACAAGGCTGACTTCGGGCAGGTCCAGCCCCTCGCGAAGGAGGTTGATCCCGATGAGGACGTCAAACTCTCCCAGCCGGAGGCTGCGGATGATCTGATTGCGTTCGATCGCATCGATATCGGAGTGCATATACTGCACCTTGATGCCGAGGTCGGCCAGATAGGTCGTCAGTGACTCCGCCATCTTCTTGGTCAGGACTGTGACCAGGATCCGGTCGCCTTTTTCCACGGTCTTTTTGATCTCGTCGTGGAGGTCTTCGACCTGGTTGTCCGAGTCCTTGATCGTGACGATGGGATCGAGCAGCCCCGTCGGACGGATGATCTGTTCGGCCTTGACGGCACTGAGCTCGAGTTCCGTTGCGGCGGGGGTGGCGGAGACGAAAAGGTAGTGGGGCGCCTTGTTGATGAACTCCTCGTACTTGAGCGGCCGGTTGTCCAGCGCGCTCGGCAGACGGAATCCGTATTCAACCAGGACTTCTTTGCGGCTGCGGTCGCCGGCATACATGCCGCGGAACTGCGGCAGGGAGACGTGGGATTCGTCGACGATAATCATATACTTGTTGTGGTTGATCGCGAAGTAATCCAGGAGGGTGTAGGGGGCTTCACCGGGCTTCTTGCCGGTGAGGTGGCGTGAGTAGTTCTCGACGCCCTTGCACATGCCGACGGTCTCGAGCATCTCCAGGTCGAACTCGGTCCGCTGTTTGAGCCGCTGCGCTTCGACGATCTTCTCGTTGGCCAGAAGCGTGTCGAGCCGCTCGCCGAGTTCATCCTCGATCGTCTTGACGGCGCGGGAGAGTCTCTCCTGGCTGACGGTGAACTGGCTCGTGGCGTAGACGGTCACCTTCTCCTTCTCCTCGAGCTTCTTGTTGGCGATCACCTCAAAGGTGTAGATGGCCTCGATTTCGTCGCCGAAGAATTCGACGCGGATCGCTTCGTCTTCGAGGTAGGGCGGGTAGATGTCAAGGACGTCGCCGCTGACACGGAGGTAGCCGCTGTCGAAGTAGGTGTCGTTGCGGCTGTAGCCCATCTCCACCAGGCGCAGCAGAAGTGCTTTCTGGCCGATCTCTTGGCCGACTTCGAGGATCTGCACCATCTTGGCGTACTCCTCCGGATCCCCCAGACCGTAGTTGGCGGAGACGGAGGCGATGACGATAACATCGTCGTAGCTGAGCAGGTTGGCCGTCGCCGAGAGGCGCAGACGCTCGAGCTCGTCATTGATGGAGCTGTCCTTTTCGATAAAAAGGTCCTGGCGGGGGATATAGGCTTCGGGCTGGTAGTAGTCGTAGTAGCTGATAAAGTATTCGACGTGGTTGTTGGGAAAGAACGCCTTGAATTCACTGTAGAGCTGGGCGGCAAGGGTCTTGTTGTGGGTCATGATGATCGTCGGCAGCTGCGTTTTCTCGATGACCTTGGCCATTGTATAGGTTTTGCCGCTGCCCGTCACCCCCTCGAGCGTCTGGTAGCGGTTGCCTGCTATGATGCTGTCAGAGAGGGTCTTGATGGCACCCGGCTGGTCCCCGGCCGGTGTATATGCGGTGACGACCTCGAATTTACCCATCTCGCTGTCTCGCTGATTTGGAATTTTTATGATCTCCGTCCACACCTAACCTTTAGAATTGTCTCTTTGTGATAGAATTATAGCCAAGAGCGGCGGGGGTATTGGTCTGCCGGCGAAATGACAGAACAGGATAGGTGTGATGGAACAACAGGCACAAAACGTACTTGACAGGCTCGGCGGCAAAGTGGCGCAGATTATGGCGCAGCTCCAGGCGCTCAAAGAAGAGAATGAAGTTTTGAAAAACGATCTGATGAACCGGCAGGCGCAAAATGAAGCTTACCGCGTCCAGATTGAACGCCTGGAAGCGGACAATGCCGCCAAAGAGCGCGAGATCGAAGAGATCGTGAACAAGATCGAAAGCATTCTGGGATAAGGCGGAGTCCGCAACCCGCATGAGCAAAAAAGTTACGCTTACCGTCAACCGAAGCCGTTTCGATATCGAGCTGGACGATGCCTTTGCAGATTTTCTGCTTTCGCAGCTTCGGCGGGATTTCAAGCTTGACGGTAATAATGACCTGAAGGTGCTACTGCAGGCATATGTCAGGACAAATTATGCCCTTTTCGAACAGCAGCGCAAGATAGACGATATCTTGGAAACGATTGCACACGATTAAATTTAGCTGTAGTTAGTTAGTTTAAGTTTTTAATATTACTGTAAGTAGTTTTAACACATAATAACATCAGGTTACAAGAGTAGCCAAGAATTAAAATGAAGGAGTCTCTTATGAAAAGAGCTGGTTTTACTATGATCGAGCTGATCTTCGTGATCGTTATCCTTGGTATTCTGGCGGCGGTCGCCATTCCGAAACTGGCGGCAACGCGTGATGATGCAAAAACGTCACGTGAAATGTCCAACCTGGCAACGTGTATCAGCGATATGGGTGCACAATATACTGCGACGGGAGATATGAACAAATCTACCTCAACAGCGTGCGGCTCGTTGGTTTGTTTTACCGCGACACCGGGTACGGATGGGAATCTGACGATTGCAAGTGCAGGCAGCACTGAAGCATACTGTACGGACGCTGTGA
>JACXUG010000009.1 GCA_014764065.1 Campylobacterales bacterium | reverse complement strand
CGCGAGTTCAAAGTCGAAGCGGAAGTCGGTGCACCGCAGGTCGCCTACCGTGAATCGATCAAGAACGAAGTTACGCAGGAGTACAAATACGCCAAGCAGTCAGGCGGTCGCGGTCAGTTCGGCCACGTCTTCCTGCGCATCAAGCCGGGCGAAGCGGGTTCTGGGTATATCTTCCATAACGAGATCAAGGGTGGTGTTATTCCGAAAGAATTCATCCCGGCGATCCAGAAGGGGTGTGAAGAAGCAATGCAGAATGGTATTCTCGCGGGTTACCCGATCGAAGACGTTGAAGTTGCGGTCTACGACGGTTCATACCATGAGGTCGACTCCTCAGAGATGGCGTTCAAACTTGCTGCTTCCATGTGCTTCAAAGAGGGTGCACGCAAGGCGAACCCTGCGATCCTCGAACCGCTGATGAAAGTCGAAGTCGAGGTTCCGGAAGAGTACATGGGTGACGTTATCGGTGACCTTAACCGCCGCCGCGGCCAGGTTAACAACATGGGCAACCGTGGTGGTAACAAGATCGTCGACGCCTTCGTACCGCTCTCCGAGATGTTCGGTTACTCTACAGACCTGCGTTCTTCCACACAGGGCCGCGCGACTTACGCGATGGAGTTCGATCACTACGAAGAAGTTCCGCGCAACGTCGCAGAAGAGATCATCAAGAAGCGCAACGGCTAAGCCGCTGCGTCTAGAGCCTACGGGCTCTGTCTCAACCACTCCCTTTCTACCTCCAGATCCCCAAACAGCAACACATCTTTCAAGACGGCATTTTTGACATAATAGGCTTTGTCCGTCTCAATCTCCATTTCGCCGTGCGCACTCCGGAATATATCCTGGTCGAGCTGAACGCTGTAACGGTACGGTGCCGGCATGCGCGTGACATTGACTTCACCGTTGTCTGCCCCCGCTGCACGCAGTGTGAGGGAGTCTTTCGGAGTAAGCATCTCGAGCTGAGGCCGCGCATTGAAGTAGATGGTGAGAAGGTCATCCCAGGCGCGGTAGGGTAGACGGAGGAACGAACGGCGTTCTGCAGGCCGGGACTTTGAAACGTAGCGCATGGTGTCTGGGTCGAAACGGCGCAGTGTCAAGAGCATCTTTTCATGCTGGTAAACGGTGACACCATTAGGGCCGAAACGGTAGAGTTGTTCACGGCGGTAATCGTCCATTGTACGCAGGACACGGTAGCGTTCGGGGATGAGATGACCCTGGGCGTCGATACGCCCCTCACTCAGAAAGTGTTCGCTGTGATGATGCGCCAGCAGCGCGGCAATCCCTTCGAGGGTCGCATTTGCTTCGATGCGGTAACGCTGCTGTTCAGTCGTCAGCTTCAAGGAGGCGGTCCCCACCCGGCCGATGACCCAGAAAGAGATACTGTAGCGTGCTTCGATCGTCGCGGCCTGGAGGCCGAGTGCGGCGGTGATAAGCAGCGGGAGCAGGGGGCGTATCATGCCGCCTAGGAGGGAAGGTTGGTCCACGTGTCGCGCTCCTCCTCGGCTGGCCTGCCCTGCAGCTGCAGCAGCGGGGTGTAGTCCCGCTTGTACATCAGGCTCTGGCACCCCTCAACGTAGTAACCCAGGTAGATCCACGGCAGCCCGCGCTCTTTGGCCAGGCTGATCTGCTGCAAAAGGGAGTATTTTCCCAGCGAGCGGTCGGCATATTCGGGGTCGTAGTAGAAGTAGATCGAGGAGATGCCGCTTGGGAGGATGTCGATGAGATCGACACCGATAAGGCGTTCACGGTCGAAGTAGAGCACTTCGTAGCCGAAATCGTTGTAACCGTGGACGAAGGAGCTGTAGTAGTTGCGCGGCGTCACGGGCTGCTCGTCCCAGCCGCGGCGGTGGTGCATGTAATGGTGGTAGGCGCTGAAGAGCTCCAGGTGCCTGCGGCTCATACCCGGACGCCGTATCATGACGGTGAGATCCCCGTTCTTGCGCAGGACCCGTTTCTCGGAGCGGCTGAAACGGTAGGCATTGACGTCGATTTTGACGCTTTCGCAGGCACTGCAGTCGGCGCAGATAGGGCGGAAGAACATTTCGCCGAAACGGCGCCAGCCCCGGCGAATGAGGTGGTCGCAGTAGGCGGAGGAGCAGTCGGAGATGATCTTGTAATGGGTTGTCTGCCCCTGTCCGGGGAGGTAGGCGCACTTCTCTTCGAGGGCACACTCTTTGAGCAGCCGGTTCGCGCCCTGGGTTTTCATCGCTTCTGCTCAATCAGCTTCGTGGTGGTGTATTCGAGGGTCTCGATGAGGCGGTTCTCCTGTTCGGGGGAGAGCTTGCCGGAGGTGATGGAGTCGAGCATCTTCTCAGCCATCTTCATCTTCATCTCCTGCTCCTGGACCCGGAGCTTGTAGAGCAGCTCGTCCTCGTGGATCTTGAGACGCTCTTTACGGTTCTTGCCGGTGTAATAGAAGAGAAACCAGAAGAGCATCAGCAGTGCGGCCGCGATGAGCCAGTAGAGGTAGGTCGTCTGCTCATGCTCTTTTTCAATAGCGATCTTCTTCGTCTGTGCCTCTTCCATCGCCACCTCTTTGGTGATGCCGGCCATGGCGATGTCGGTCTCGGAGATGAGCTTCTGGACTTCGATGTCGCGGGCTTTGTTGATGAGGGCGATCTCTTTGTCCGCGTCGGCTTTGATCTTGGCGGTTTCGATCTTTTCGGAACGTTCACGCACCTGCTGCGGTGTCGCGTAGGGGCCATTGGGGTTCTGTCCCGTCAGGTAGGGCTGCTGAGGGCTGTTGCTTTCACCGCAGCCCAGGAGCAGCAGCAGTGGAAACAGTGCGAGGATCAGCCCGCGCATGCTAGCTCCTGCTCTGCGCGATCAGTACCCCTTCGAGCATCTTGTCGATGTCGCCGTCGAGGATGGCAGTCACGTTGGTGTAGGCCTCGTTCGAACGGGTGTCTTTGACCTGCTGGTAGGGCTGCATGACGTAGGAGCGGATCTGGTGCCCCCAGCCGATCTCGCTCTTCTCGACCCCCGCTTCCTCCGCACGTTTGAGTTCGAGTTCATACTCGTAGAGGCGGGACTTGAGCATCTTCATCGCCGTTGCCTTGTTCTTGTGCTGGCTCCGGTCGTTCTGGCACTGTACGACGATATTCGTCGGGATGTGGGTGATGCGGATGGCCGATTCGGTTTTGTTGACGTGCTGGCCGCCGGCACCGGAGGCGCGGTAGGTATCGATACGGATATCCTTCTCCTCGATAACGATGTCGATGTCATCCTCGATCTCCGGGGAGACGAGCACCGAGGTAAAGGAGGTGTGGCGCTTGGCGTTGGAGTCGAAGGGGCTGATCCGCACGAGGCGGTGGATGCCGTTTTCGACCTTGAGGTAGCCGTAGGCGTTTTCTCCCTTGATGATGATGGAGGCATCCTTGATCCCCGCCTCTTCACCGCTCTGGTAGTCGAGGGTTTCGACGCTGAAACCGCGGCGTTCCGCCCAGCGGGTATACATCCGCAGCAGAATGGAGGCCCAGTCCTGGGACTCCGTTCCACCCGCACCCGGGTGGATGGAAACGATAGCGTTGTTGCCGTCGTTGGGGTCGCTGAGCAGGACCTCTATCTCCATGGTCCGGACATTCTCTTCCAGGTCTGCGGCTTCGTCGAAGAGGGTCTGGACCGTCTCGTCGTCCCCCTCATCTTTGGCCATCTCGTAGAGGTCGGCGGCGTCGCCCAGCGCGGCGGCCGCCGTTTCGTACTTGGCCAGCTTGCGCTTGAGCTGGGTCTTCTCTTTCTGAACGACCGTGGCGTTGGTGGCATCGCTCCAGAAATCCTGGGAGTTTTCCAGGTCGGCAATCTCGCCCAGGCGGGTTTTGATGGCGTCGGGGCGGACGACACCGGTGATGTTTTTCATTTTCGTTTTGAGCGTTTTCAAGAGCTCGCCGTATTCGTAGTGGTCCAAAAATATCTCCGTAATATTGCTGTGAGTATAATGCCGATTATATTCAATCGAGGCTTAAAACATGGAGATTATCAAGAGCCCCAATGCCCTTAAAGACGCGCTTAAAACGGCGCAGGGGAGTGTCGGTTTCGTCCCGACGATGGGGGCACTTCACATCGGTCACAAGACGCTGATCCAGGCGGCCAGGGAGGCGAACGACATCGTCGTCGTCTCCATCTTCGTCAACCCGACGCAGTTCCTGCCCGGCGAGGATCTAGACGCATACCCGCGCCGCAAAGAGGCGGACGAAAAGATCTGTTCCCTTGCCGGTGTCGATTTCCTCTTTTGCCCGGATGTCTCGGATATGTACGGCGAGGACGAAGTGAGCCTCATCGCCCCGGATGTACGCGGCTACATCCTGGAGGGTACGTCGCGGCCGGGCCACTTCAGCGGCGTGCTGACGGTCGTGAACAAGCTGTTCAACATCGTCCGCCCCGACCGAGCCTATTTCGGCAAGAAAGATGCCCAGCAGCTGATGCTCATCCGTGAGATGGTCAAGAACCTCTTTATGGACGTCGAGATCGTGCCGTGCCATACGGTGCGCGACAGCGACGGGCTGGCGCTCAGTTCGCGCAACGCCTACCTCTCCGCCGACGAGCGAAGCGAAGCGCTTAAGATCTCCCGCGCACTGACGAAGGCGTCGCACCTGGTCGGCAAGGGGGTCCTGGAGTGTAACCGACTCTACGCGGAGATGCTGGCCGTCCTGGAGCCGCTGGAAGTTGAACACGTTGCCATCGTCAACCGGGCCTTTATGCCGATCGAAACTGTCGAAGTCGGCAATACGATCATTCTCGTCGAGGCGGTTGTCGGGACGACGCGGCTGCTTGATAACGTCTGGATTTAAGTTAGGTTGTTCGTTCCCTTTCTTCTTTGCTCGCACAAAGAAGAAACCGAACCCGAAAGAAGAGAGTGCGAAAGGCTGCCGCTTTCGGGACATTCCGCTCCCCGGGGACTCGCTCGACCGCTAAATACCGTTGCTGACTTGACAGACGAAGCGGATTCTTGCATCCTTCACTTAGCACTTAGCACTCGCCCCATAGAACTCCTCTCGGCGATCGCCCTTAGTGCTGCGTTTTCGTCTCTGCCAGCTCTGCCGCTGCCGCCTCAGGGTCCGGCACGAGGTATCCCTCCCGCACCATCATATCGATCACTTTTTTGTTGACCGCGACGGCGGTCAGCGACGCGAAGTGGTACTTTTTCGGCCTGATCACGGTGACGCCGATCGTATAGCGGTGCCCCTGCGCGTCGTTGGCGAAGCCGAGGAAGGAGGTGTTGTACTGGTTGACATAGCGCCCCCGTTCGGCGATGTGGGCCGTTCCCGTTTTGCCACCGATCTCCAGGCCGGGGGTGATCGTTCCCGTTCCAGTCCCCTCCCGGACGGTCTTGACAAGGATCTGTTTCATCCGCTCCGCCGTGGAGGGGGTGAGCACCTGGACCGGGTCGTCTGTTTCGAGGGCGATGGTCTCACCCGTCGCGGGATCGATAAGCTGCTCCACGACGGTCGGGACCACCGCCTTGCCGCCGTTGTTGAAGACGTTGTAGGCCTTGATGAGTTGCATCAGGTCGACGCGCAGGCCGTAGCCGTAGGAGGTGGTGGCCTTGTAGATCTCGGAGTTCAGCTGCCGTGCGCTGGGGAGGACCCCGTGTTTTTCGTAGGGGAACTCCATCCCTGTCGGAAGGGCCAGACCAAAATTGCGGAGTCCTTCGGCGAACTCGTCGCCGTCGAGTTTCTGGGCCAGCTGGGCGATCCCGATGTTCGAGGAGTGGACGATGACGTTCTCGGCGCTGATCCAGTGGAATTTGTGCTCGTCGGTGATCACTTTGCGGCCCATCTTGAAGCGGCCCCCGTGCCCGTTGACGATGTCGAAGGGGTTGACCTTGCCGTGCTCGAGCAGGATGGAGAAGACGAGGGGTTTGAGGACTGAACCCGGTTCGAAGCTGTATTCGAGCGCCCCCGTATTGAGGGCGCTGTAGTCGCTCTTTTTGATCCGGGTCGGCTGGAAGCGGTTGGAGCTGGCCAGCGAGAGGACCTTCCCGTCGTCGCTGCGCATGATCACCACCATGATCTCTTCGGCCCCCAGGTACGCCTGCATGGCGTCGACGATGCGCTCGACCCTGATCTGCAGGGTGACGGGAATCGTGAGCTGGAGATCGTAGCCGTCGAGCGGCGGGGTAAAGAGGCTCTCCTTGGTGAGACGCTTGTAGTTGTTGGCGTCGCGGGGGGCGTAGGTGTAGCCGTTGCGGCGCGCCTGCAGGGAGTCGTCGAACTGTTTCTCCAGCCCCTTGATGCCACGGTTGCGGGTATAGCCGTCCTCCTCGAACTTGCGGGGGTAGCCGATGAGCGGGGTGAGCAGGTCGCCGTAGGGATAGACGCGGGCCTCGCCGCTTTCGACGACATTCAGGCCGTGCAGGATCGTGTCGCCCGAGGGGGTTTCATACTCGACGAAGACCCCGAGGCGCCGCAGCTCGAAGGCGAGGCTTTTGAGGTACTGGGCCCGTTTGGGGGAGATGTCGTAACTGAGCACCACGATGCCCTGGCGCTTGGCGAGTTTCTGGCGGATCTTCTGAACCGGAATGCCACTGTAGATGGAGAAGAGCTGCACGAAGAGCTCTTTTTTCCCGGGGTCGATGTTCCGGGTGTCGACGGTGGCCTTGTAGAGTTTGCGTGTCGTGGCGATATGGAAGCCGTCGGCGCTGACGATGCTGCCGCGCATCGCTTTGGTGGTGGCGGAGGTGTAGAGGCGCGGGGTATGGCGTTCGCCCAGGGCTTTGCTTGCCATGACGAGGGCGAAGACGGCAAACGCGAAGGTGATCAGCAAAAAGAGAATGACGATCTTTTTCTTTTTGTTCAGTTCAACGTTGACCATCGTGCTGCTTCCGCCCTGCATGTTTCGGTAGTCGGACTATAGCGTTTTGTGCTTGAAAGGGGGGTTAGTGTATAGTGTGTCTATGATAGTTCGCACCCTTATGTTACTGTGCCTTTTCGTATCGGGAATAGTTTCTGCCGAGGCCCTTGAAACCGGCCGGGTCTATACGGGGCCTTAGAAACTGGGTGTTCCGAGCCTGGGGGCGTCGCTGATGCTCCCCGCACGGTGGAATGCGCAGCTCTCCGGCGAGCGTGCCCCCCTGATCCTGCAGTCGCCAGAGGGCAGCGGCCACATTCTCGCCGAGGCCAATGTCAGCTGCTCGGCTCTCCCCTTCAGATGCTGCCCGAACGGATGATCTATTACGGACTGGAACTCTTCTCCCCGTCACAGCCGTCGGCCCTGCGGATGTCGCTGCTCTACCGGCTCTACAGGGTCGAGGGGCTCGGGCCTTTCACACGGGCGCTGGCCTACGTCGTCCTGGGACCGCAGGGGGCGTGCGATCGTGCTGTACGGCTTTTTTTACCCCGGAAGGGTATGACGGGATGCGCCAGACGATAATCTCGGTTGGCGACAGTATTGGCTTCACCGCGTTGCGTGCCCTGCCGTCCCATATGGAGGGGATCTACCAGCGTATCACCGGCGGTCACTTCGTCTTTTACCAGAACAGCGGCACGTTTACCGAGAAGCGCGAAGTGTGGCTCTGCCGCAGCGGCAAAGCGGAGACGGGAGTTCGGAACGCTACACCGTTCGCCCGGATAGCAACACGCTCTACTTCGGCGACGGCCAGACCTTCCGTCTGCCGAACCACACCTATGACTAGGCAGACCTCCGCGCGTAAGAACGTTTTGGAGAGGGTCGCTTCAGAGGTGGGCATAAGCCGACGGCGGCTAAAATACGTCCCAAAAAGCCGGAGTGTGCATGCCCGATAGAACCCTGTTCGTCACCGCCTCGACCCTGATCGCGATCAGTGTCGTGATGATCTACTCCCTTTCGGAGTATGCGGTCGTGCTCTTCGATTACACCCCGATGCACTTCGCCCTGCGCCAGATGGCGTTCGGCCTCTTTTCCATCCTCCTCATGTGGGCCATCGCCCAGCTCGATCCCGACGTCTGGCTCGGCCGTCTGGGCTTCATTCTCTTTCTGGGCGGGCTCGTGCTGATGATGGGGATGCCCTTCATGCCCTCTTCACTCGTCACCGAGGTGGGCGGGGCGAAACGGTGGATCCGTTTTGCCGGGGTCTCCCTGGCCCCCGTAGAGCTCTTCAAGATCGGGTTCGTCTATTTCCTCGCCTGGAGTTTTTCGCGCAAGATCCGCCACCACAGCGAACTCGGCATCAAGGGGGAGTTCCGGCAGTTTATCCCCTACGCCGCTTTCTTCATCCTCGTCATGGTCCTGATCGCCGTGATGCAGAAGGACCTGGGACAGGTGATGGTCCTGGCGATGTCGCTGCTCTTCATGCTGATGCTCGCCGGCAGCAGTTTCCGCTTTTTCCTGGTGCTGATGGCCCTGGCGGTAGGGGCTTTCGTTGTCTTTATCTTTACGGCCCAGCACCGGGTCGCTCGGATCATCTCCTGGTGGTCGCTGGCGCAAGACTCCATCCTTTCGCTGATGCCCGAATTCATCGCCTCGCATCTGCGGGTGCAGTCCCGCGACGAACCCTACCAGATCAGCCACTCCCTCAACGCGATCCACAACGGCGGCATTATCGGCACGGGGCTCGGTAGCGGGACGTTCAAACTGGGCTTCCTCAGCGAGGTGCATACGGACTTCATCCTGGCGGGGATCGCCGAGGAGTTCGGTTTTATCGGCGTGGCCGTCGTGACGGGGCTTTTCGTCTGGATGCTCAAACGCATCTTAACCATCGCCAACCGCACCGGCAATGCCCGCTATGCGCTTTTTTGCGTCGGCATCGGGCTGCTGCTGGCCTTCGCGTTTCTGCTCAACGCCTTCGGCATCAGCGGCATCACCCCCATCAAGGGGATCTCGGTACCTTTCCTCAGCTACGGGGGCTCGGCGATGATCGCGTCGGCCGTCGGCGTGGGTATGGTCCTGATGATCTCGAAAAAGGCACAGTATTGAAATTCGTATTGACAGGCGGCGGGACCGGCGGGCACCTCGCCATCGCAAAAGCGCTGCTCGACGCTATCGCCGTCGCGGGCGACGAGGCGATCTTTATCGGTTCGACCACGGGGCAGGACCGGATGTGGTTCGGGGAGGGGTCGGCGTTCGCACAGACCCATTTCCTGGAGACGACGGGGGTCGTCAACCGCCGCGGCGCGGCAAAACTGGCGGCGCTGTGGCGGCTGGCCCGGTCGGCACCGGAGGCGCGGCGGATTCTGAAGGGGTACCGGCCCGACGCGGTGATCAGCGTCGGGGGCTTCTCGGCGGCCCCAGCCTCCTTTGCGGCCCTCTCCCTGGGGATTCCCCTCTTTATCCACGAACAAAACGCCGTCACCGGAAGGCTCAACCATCTTCTGCGCCGCTACGCGCGCCGCTTTTTCAGCTCCTACGACCCGGGCAGCCCCGTCAGGAGCTACCCGGTCAACCGGGTGCTGTTCGAGACGGCGCGGGAGCGGGACACGGTGCAGACGGTGATCTTCCTGGGCGGTTCGCAGGGGGCGAAAGCGATCAACGATTTCGCCCTTGCCGTCGCCCCGGAACTCACCCGGCGAGGGATCGCCGTTATCCACCAGTGCGGCGAACGCGATTATGAACGGGTGCGCTCCGCCTATGCGCAGAGCGGCATCAAGGCGGAGCTCTACGGCTTTACGAAGGAACTTCCCGTCCTGCTGGCACGCAGCGACCTTGCCGTCAGCCGGGCCGGGGC
The DNA here is from genome assembly GCA_014764065.1 of Campylobacterales bacterium. GTDB lineage: Bacteria > Campylobacterota > Campylobacteria > Campylobacterales > Sulfurimonadaceae > Thiomicrolovo. Next base: position 16,482 of record JACXUG010000009.1, on the reverse strand, counting down.
GAGCACGCTCTGGGAGCTGGCGGCCAACGGGCTGCCGGCGCTCTACGTTCCCTACCCCTATGCGGCGGGCGACCACCAGTACTACAATGCGGCGTTTCTGGCGGAACGGGAGCTCTCCTGGGTCGTCCGCGAGGAGGCGCTCCGTCCCGAGACGCTGGTTGGAATACTCGATGAGGGAGTCGCCGCGGCCAGCCGCGGGCTGCGGGCGCTGGAGCGCGAGGATGCGGCGGCACGGATCATGGACGCAGTCCGGGAGGCGTGCTGATGCTGGCGGAACTGACGCAGTGGCTCGTCGAGACGCTCCTGGGACTTGGGTATGCGGGGATCTTCGCCCTGATGGCGGTGGAGAGCTCCTTTGTCCCCTTCCCGAGCGAGGTCGTCCTCGTGCCGGCGGGCTATCTTATCGCCCGGGGGGAGATGCACCCGTTGCTTGTCATGCTTATGGCGCTGCTGGGCTCGCTGACCGGGGCGCTCATCAACTACTACCTGGCGCTGCTGCTCGGACTGCCGCTGCTACGCCGCTACGGCCGCTACTTCTTCATTTCCGAAAAGAGCCTGGAACGGCTCGATGCGTTTTTCGAGGCGCATGGGCCGATCTCGACCTTTTCGGGGCGCCTGCTGCCGGGAATAAGACAGCTCATCTCCATCCCCGCCGGACTGGCGCGGATGCCCCTTGCGCCCTTTTTGGGCTATACGGCGCTCGGGGCGGGGCTGTGGAGCCTCATCCTGGTGATGGCGGGCTACCTGATCGGGGAGAACGAGACCCTGCTTAAGATGCACCTGCGTGAAATCACCCTGGCGGTTTTCGCCGGGGTGGCCCTGCTCGTCGCCTTCTATGTCTACCGGCGGCGACGGCGGCGCGAAACCCCCGATGAGGTTTGAGTAACTCTTTAGGAAAACTTATGTATCATGGAGGGTTAAATGCGGCACCAGGAGACCCCATGAAAGAGATGATCGAGTCGATCCACTGGCAGTTCGATCCCCTCATCGCCTAAATCGATCCGCTGTCGGCAGAGATGTTGCAGGGCCGTGATTACACCGTGCAGCTTGCCGACTGCGTTACCCGCTCCTATGTGATGCTCAACGACGGCATGAACAGCGATCCCGAAGTCTGCTGCGCCTGCGCGATCGAGCGCGATACGCTGCGCGAGGCGATGGAGTGGCTTGAGGTGATCGGGCAGACGGGCGAGGTGGACGAGGAGAGTGAGCACTTTTACTTCGAATTTATTGCTACCCTCGGGACCATCCGCCGCCATATCGCGACCGCGCTTTCCCGCCTTTAGCTTTCCGCGCTGCATGACTGCCTCCCGGTCATTAGAGGTACGCTTAATCCCCGCTTTGCTATAATCGCGCATATTTTACGCGGTGCTCTGCCGCACAAAGTGATGAGAGTATGGATGTACGTGAAGCCTATCTGAAGTTTTTTGAATCCAAGGGCCACACACCGGTGGCGAGCGCGCCGCTCGTGCCCGACGACGCCACGCTGCTGTTCAACAATGCAGGAATGGTCCCGTTCAAGACGATCTTTACCGGCGAGGTGCCGATACCCGAAAACCCCCGTGCCACGTCGTGCCAGACCTGTGTCCGCGCCGGTGGAAAGCACAACGACCTGGAAAACGTCGGCCACACGGCCCGCCACCACACCTTCTTTGAGATGCTGGGCAACTTCAGCTTCGGGGATTACTTTAAAGAGGAGGCGATCGCCTATGCGTGGGAGTTCGTAACCGAGGTGCTTGAACTGCCAAAGGAAAAGCTCTGGGTTACGGTACACGAAAGCGACGACGAGGCCGAGGCGATCTGGAAGAAACACATCGCGGCTGACCGCATCATGCGCCTGGGGGACAAAGACAACTTCTGGCAGATGGGCGATACGGGCCCCTGCGGTCCCTGTTCCGAAATCTTTATCGACCAGGGTGCGGAGCACTTCAACGGCCCCGAGGATTATATGGGCGGCGACGGCGACCGTTTCTTAGAGATCTGGAACCTCGTCTTCATGCAGTACGAGCGCAACGCGAAGGGCGAACTCAACCCTCTGCCCAAACCCTCCATCGATACGGGGATGGGGCTCGAGCGCGTCGTCGCCGTCAAAGAAGGGAAGTTCAGCAACTACGACTCCTCCCTTTTTATGCCGATTATCAACAAGGTCGAAGCGCTCATCGGCAAACCGTATGACTATGCCGGGGGTGCCAGCTACCGCGTCATCGCGGACCATATCCGTACCGTCACCTTCCTGCTCTCGCAGGGGACGAACTTCTCCAACGAGGGGCGCGGATACGTCCTGCGCCGCATCCTCCGCCGCGCGGTGCGCCACGGCTACCTCCTGGGCTTTGGCAAACCTTTCATGCACGAGATCGTCGATACTGTCGTAGAGCTGATGGGGCACCAGTACCCCTACCTGGCGGAAAAAGCGCCCGTCGTTAAGGAGCAGATCATGCTCGAAGAGGAGCGCTTCTTCAAAACGATCGAGGATGGGATCGCCCTCTTCAGCGAAGAGCTCAAGAATACGAAGGAGGTCTTCAGCGGCGAGACCGCCTTCAAGCTCTACGACACCTTCGGCTTCCCGCTCGACCTCACCGAGGATATGCTGCGCGAAAAGGGGCTCGGCCTCGATACGGCGACGTTCGAGCGCCTGATGACCGAGCAGCGTGCACGTGCCAAAGCGGCCTGGAAAGGGAGCGGAGACGCGCACGTCGAAGGGGACTTCAAAGCGCTGCTGGAGCAGTTCGGTGAGAACGCTTTCGTCGGTTACGGCGCCATGAAGGCAACGTCGAAGGTCCTGGCCCTGCTGAGCGACGGTTTCGGCCGCGAGGAGAGCCTGCATGCGCGCCACGAAGGGTGGGTGCTGCTTGATGCAACGCCGTTTTATGCCGAAAGCGGCGGACAGACGGGTGATACCGGTCTGCTCGAAGGGGTCGCCGAGGTCCTGGAGACGAAGAAGTTCTTTGGCCTGAACCTCTCCAAGATCCGTGCGACCGCGACGATCAACGTCGGCGACACCGTCACCGCGGTCGTCGACGAAGCGCGCCGGGAGATCGAACGCCACCACTCGGCGACGCACCTGCTGCATGCGGCGCTTTACGAAGAGCTGGGCGAGCATATCTCCCAGGCGGGCTCCCTCGTCGAAGCCGACCGTCTGCGCTTCGACTTCTCCCACCCCAAGGCGATGACCGCCGCGGAGATCGCGGCGGTTGAAGAGCGCGTGAACCTTGTCGTTCAGCGCAACATCATGAACACGACAGAGGAGATGGATATCGAAGCGGCCAAGCAGTGCGGCGCGAAAGCGCAGTTCGGCGAGAAGTACGGTGACCGTGTCCGCGTCGTCCGATTCGGCGACGCCTCCATCGAATTCTGCGGCGGTACCCATGTCGGCAGCACGAGCGAGATCGGGATGTTCGTCATCACCAAAGAGAGCGGTGTCAGTGCCGGCGTCCGCCGGATCGAAGCCGTATGTTCCAAGGCGGCGTATGACTACTTCAAACAGCAGCGCCACCTAATCGGCGAAGCGGAGGCGGCGGTTAAGAACCGCGATATCCTCGCCGGGGTTGAGCGCCTTAAAGAGCAGATCAATACCTTGAAAACGGAGCTGCAGGAAGCCCACAATGCCGCGAAAGAGTCGCTGGATGCCGAAACGGTGAACGGGGTGAGCGTTTTTGTCGAAGAGATCAAAAGCGGCGATGTCAAGAGCCGTATCGACGAGCTCAAGAATATGAACGAAAGTGTCGCGGCGATGCTTTTCCAGGTCAAAGGGGACAAGGTGATGATCGCCGCAGGTGTCAAGAACGCGCCCGCCAAAGCCGGCGACTGGATCAAAGCCATCGCACCGATTCTCGGCGGCGGCGGGGGCGGACGTCCGGACTTCGCCCAAGCCGGCGGCAAAGACGCCTCCAGGCTCCCCGAGGCGCTTGAAGCCTCCAAAGCCTATATTACGGAGGCACTGTCATGAAAGAGGCCATGGTAACCTTCTTCTGGGAGTACAGCACCCTGATCGTCTTCTTGCACGTGCTCAGCGCCGTCGTCTGGGTCGGCGGGATGATCGCCATGCGTTTCGCCGCGCACCACTCTTTTATGGAGCTGGAACCGCCGCTGCGCCTGGCGCGTACCGCACAGGCGCTGAAGCGCCTCTTTGCGATCGTCACTCCCTTCGTCGTCATCCTGATCATCACGGCCGTGATAATGGCGGTAGGCTGGGGCTTCCGGGCCGCGTCGGTGGATGCGAACGGCAACGTCATTGACGAAGCGGCGTTCGCGACCTACCAGCTCGTGCATGTCAAAGAGGCGATCTGGCTCATTATGGCCCTCAACCTCGGCGCCATGATCCTCCGCCGTAACAAGGCGCAGAAAAAGATCGATGCCGGTGATTTTGCCGCGGCCAAAGGGCTGCTGGGGCTGATCGGAAAATACATGGTCCCGCTGAACATCATCCTCGGCGTCATCGCCATCTACCTTGGAGTCACGCTGCGCTACTCGCACGCGTAAGGTCATGGCCGCACCCCTCCGCCTCGCCTCCGCCTCGCAAAGCCGGGCCCTGCTGTTAGAGCAGGCCGGGATCGATTTTATCCAGACCTCGGTGGATTACGACGAGGAACAGATCGTCGCCGCCTCACCGAAAAACTTCGTCTACCAGGCGACGGTGGGCAAGTACGAGGAGGGGATGCGGACCTTCGGCATAAAGGAACACCCGCTCCTCGTTGCCGACTCCGTCGTCACGTCGCAAGGACAGATCCTGCGCAAGGCGCGCTGCCTTGACGACGCGCGCAACATCCTGATGATGCAGAGCGGAAACGTCACCTCCATCATCACCTGCATGATCTACCACTCCCCCCGCCTGAAACTCATTGACATCTCCGCGACAGACTACCTTTTTGACCCCTTCGACCCCGAGGACCTCGAGCGCTACCTCGCCTCCGGGGAGTGGCGGGGCAAAGCTGGGGGCTGCATGGTCGAAGGCTTCTGCAAACCCTACATCCGCAGCGTTCGCGGAAACGAAAGCACGGCGATGGGGCTCAACGTCGAGGCCCTGAAACCATTCCTGGAGGGCGTATGAAACCGTTTTTTTACCTACTGATGATCGTATTGATCGCCGGATGTGCCAAGACCCCCGTAACGGGGCGTTCCCAGCTGATCCTGATCTCCAACGAGCAGGAGATCTCCCTGGGGCTCAGCGAGTCCGAAAAGCTCAAACGGAGCGCCAAGCTTTCGACGGACAAGGCCCAGACGGAGCGCATCCGCCGAATCGGGAAACGGATCGCCGCGGTGAGCGGCAAGGACGATTTCCAGTGGGAGTTCAATGTCATCGAATCCGACACCCTCAACGCCTTCTGCCTCCCGGGCGGGAAGGTCTACTTCTACACGGGGCTGCTCAAACTGACGGCCAACGACGACCAGATCGCGACGGTGATGGGGCATGAGATCGCCCACGCCCTGGCACGCCACGGGGCGGAACGGATGTCGATGCAGATGGTCAGCAACACCGGCGGGCAACTTCTCGGCGCGGCCATCGGGGTGCCCGCGGAGTACCAGGGGCTTTACAGCCAGGTCTACGGGCTCTCTACACAGCTGGGGGTCCTGCTGCCTTACAGCCGGAAGCATGAATCCGAAGCGGACCAGATCGGCATCTACCTGATGTGGAAAGCGGGCTTCGATCCGAACCAGGCGGTGGCGTTCTGGCAGAAGATGAAAGAGGCCTCCGGGGGCAAGAAGGTGCCGGAGTTCCTCTCGACCCACCCCTCGGACCAGTCGCGTATCGATGCGATCAGGGCGTATGTGAAAAGCCTCCCGGACCGGCGATGAACTATTACGACAAAGAGCTGGCCGCGCTCCGGCACTCCGGCCGTTTCAGAGCGCGCCGCGTGTTCGGTGCGGAGATGGTCGACCTCGCCTCAAACGACTACCTGGGGCTGGCGGAGAAACCGGAGCTCTTTGACGCCGCCGTTTCGCGGCTTCGCGGGGAGAAGGTACACGCCCCCAAGGCCTCGATGCTCGTCAACGGCTACCACGCGATCCACCGGGAGTTCGAAGATGCACTCTGTGAGGCCAACGGGTTTGAAGCGGGGATCGTCATGGGGAGCGGGTTCAACGCGAACCTTGCGATGATCGAGGCCCTGGTGCGCCGCGGCGACGAGCTCTTTATGGATGCGAAGTACCATGCCAGCGGGGTGCTGGCCGCCAAACTTGTCGAGGGGAAGGTGACCTATTTCGGGCACAACGACATCCGGGAGCTGGAGGCGAAACTTGCCGCGTCCGATGCCCGCCGCCGTATCATCGCCGTCGAGGGGATCTACTCGATGGACGGGGACCTGATGGCACGCGAGATCTTCGACATCGCCGAGCGGCACGACGCCCTGCTGATCGTCGACGAGGCGCACAGCAGCGGGGTCGTCGGGCCGCAGATGCTCGGGGTTTTCGACCTCTACGGCATCACGCCCAAACCCAACCACCTCAAAATGGGAACGCTGGGGAAGGCGTACGGCAGTTTCGGGGCCTACGTGCTCGCCTCACGCCACGTTACCGACTATCTGCTCAACCGGGCCAAACCCGTCATCTATGCAACGGCGCCCTCTCTCTTCGATACGGCACTGGCCCATGCGTCGCTCCGCCATATCCTGGAACATGCCGGGGAACTGCATGAACAGATCGAAGCGCGCCGTGCGATGATGAACGCCATACTCGGGATCAACGCGGACGGCCTCATCGCGGCGGTTCCCGTCGGGGATAACCGGAAGGTGATGGCGATCCAGGCGGCGCTGCTGGAAGAGGGCATGCTCGTAGGCGCCATTCGCCAGCCGACGGTGGAGCGGGCGATCATCCGGCTTATCGGACGTCTTGGGGTCGACGAGGCAGCGCTGCGGCGCGGTTGCGAGATTGTCGCCGCTTGGGTAAAATAGGTGCGATGATTCAGGTCAAACGTTTACGGATCGATTTTGACGGCAGTACGCTGGTGGATATTGCATTCGATATTGAGAGTGCGCTGGCCCTGGTGGGGCAGAGCGGCAGCGGGAAAAGCCTGACGCTCAAGGCGCTGCTGGGGATGTTGCCGCCCGCGATGACGCCGACGATCGAGCTGGATGCCCCCTTCGCGCTCCGCCGCGGCGAGACCGTGGCATTCGTCCCCCAGAACCCCTTTACGGCCCTCTCCCCCCTGACACGGGTGGGGCGCCATTTTGACGGGATCTCGCGTGGGGAGGCGGAAACGCTGATGGCACGGGTAGGGCTGGATGCGGCCCTGCTGGACCGGTTCCCACCGGAGCTTTCCGGCGGACAGCTGCAGCGCGCCGTCATCGCCATTGCCCTGTCACATGCACCGAAACTGCTGCTGCTCGACGAGCCGACGACGGCCCTCGACCCCGAAACGCGGCGCGTCATCATTGCGCTGCTGCGGGAGCTGCAGACACAGATGGGCTTTAGCATGCTCTTCGTTACCCACGACATCGTCTCGGCACGCGCGCTGTGCGACGAAGTGTGTGTTATCCGCGAGGGCAGTGTGGTGGAACAGGGGGCGATGGCGCAGGTGATGGCGTCGCCCCAACATGCATATACGCGCACACTGATTGAATCAAGTTTCGCCGGAAGGGAGTTTAGAACGTGAAAAAAATAGTGCTGTGGGGAGGCCTGGCCGGTGTGGTCGCCCTGTTCCTTTTCGTCGGCTACTTCGTGGCGCAGTATGGCCACGAGACCCGGAAGCTTGTCAATTTCAATCCGCCGCTGACCACCTATATCTTTGACCGCAACGGCGAGAAGATCGCCAATATCTTCGATAAGGAGAACCGCGCGTACGCGACCTTCGACGAGATCCCGCCGCAGGTGATCGAGGCGCTGCTTGCCATCGAGGATACGACCTTCTTCGAGCACCGCGGCGTCAATATCGATGCCATTTTCCGCGCGATCGTCAAGGATATCAAAGCCGGAAAACTGGTGGAAGGGGCGAGTACGATCACCCAGCAGCTCGTCAAGAACACCCTCCTGACACGGGAGAAGAAGTTCTCGCGAAAGCTCAAGGAGCTGATCTTTTCGCTGAAACTCGAAATGGAGCTGAGCAAAGAGGAGATCCTGGAGCGCTACCTCAACGCCATCTACCTCGGCCACGGCTACTACGGCATCAAAACGGCGGCGATGGGCTATTTCCACAAACCGCTAAACCGCCTGACGCTTAAAGAGACTGCCGTGCTCGTCGGTCTGCCGAAGGCCCCTTCGTTCTATGCGCCGACACGCAATTACGAACTCTCCCTGGGGCGGGCGAACCGCGTGATTGCACGTATGCATGACTTGGGATGGGTGGATGACGAAACGTACAACAAGGCGATGCAGGAGCGTCCGGAAGTGTTCGACGAAACCCTGACGCAGAATCAGGCCCCCTACGTCACGGACGAGGTGCTGCGGCGTGCAGAGGTGCTCTACCCTGACATCCGGACGGGAGGGTACACGATCAATACAACCGTGGACCTGCGGCTGCAGGAAGCGGGGCGGTCGGCCCTCTCATACGCCTATGACGGAATCATCAACCGTGCGCTGGAGCGCGACAAGGACGCCAATGCGAGCCAGTTCGAACGGCTCAACGGCGCGCTGGTCAGTATTGACCCGGTCACGGGCGAAATCCTTGCGCTTGTAGGCGGGGTGGACTACACCAAGAGCGCCTTCAACCGGGCGACGCAGGCCCGCCGCCAACCGGGTTCGGCCTTCAAACCCTTTATCTACCAGGTGGCGCTGGACCTGGGGTATTCGCCGGCGACGGAGCTCGTCGACATCGCGCGTACCTACGACTATGAGACGGAGGGAAGCGAGAAAAAATGGCAGCCCAAGAACTATGAACGTGACTACAAAGGGCTGATCACTCTGCGCGAAGCGCTGGTGCATTCGCGTAACCTCGCAACGATCAACCTGGTAACGGATATCGGGTTGTCGCGTATCTACCGGGAGCTCTCCCGCTACCAGTTCGCCGGCCTGCCGAAAGACCTCTCTCTGGCCCTGGGCAGTATCACCCTCTCGCCGGTCGAACTGGCCGGGGCCTACAGCTCCTTTGCCGCGGGCGGGGTCCAGAGCGAACCCTTCCTCATCACAAGCATCGACAAACATGGTACACACTACGATGCGCAGCCGAAACATCGGGAGATTACGAGTCCGGCCCAGGCGTTCCTGATGACGACGATCCTGCGTGACGTCGTACTGCGGGGGACGGGGCGTGCCTCTGCCGTCGGCGGGATTGAGACGGCCGGGAAGACGGGCACGACGAACAACTCCATCGATGCCTGGTTCGCCGGCTATTCGCCGAGCGTCGAGACCGTCGTCTGGTTCGGGAACGACGACAATACGCCACTGCCGAAAAAAGAGACGGGAGGGCGTGCTGCGGCCCCGGCGTTCCGGAAATACTATACCCAGCTCCTGCACCTCTTTCCGCAGGTCCCTCGGAAATTCGACATGCCCGAGGGGGTGACGAAGGTTGAGCGCAACGGTGCCGAGGAGTTCTTTACCAAGGCCTCCCCGCCGCCGGTGGAGAAGATGCCGTCCGAGGCAGAGGACGGCCTGCTCTTCTAAACGCCTGTGCTACAATGGCCCCAAGGAGTCCCTATGAAAAAGATCACCCTTTGGTTAATGGCGACGGCGCTCCTGCTTCAGGCGGGGGGTTTTGACCGCGGGTCGAAGAGCGTCGCGGTGACAGTGGGCAGCGGCACCGGCTTTGACAACACCTACACGATCGTGGGCATCAGTGCGAACTATTTTGCCATGAAGGGTCTTGCTGTCGGCGCGGGTTACCGCGGCTGGTTCGGCGGGAGACCCGCGATGAACGAGGTCGACCTCCCGGCGACCTATTTTCTCCCCCTCAGCGCTACGTTTCGACCTTATGCCGGCGCCTTTTACCGGCACACTTTCATCAGCGGCGACTATGACGATTACGAGACCCTCGGTGCCCGGGCCGGCATCGCCTACGCCGAAGGACGGGTCTACCTGTCGATAGGATGGGCGGAGGAGTGGTACAGCCGCAGTAACGGCGATACGATCAGACGCGGTTACCCGGAACTCACCGCCGCCATCAGTTTCTAATCTCCAACGAAAGGGCTTTGAGGGTTGAGTAGAGGGATTAATAAATGATTTGGGGAGGGAATCTTACGCCGTTGCCGATGTAGCCTGGCGGATGTAACGAAGTGGAATTCTCACTGGAACATTCCGCAGGAACGAGGACAAAAGCAACGTTCAGGGAAACATCGCTACGCGAGCGGTACCCTTGTTTTGCTCCATATAGCGTTCTTATGAATGATACGCCCGGTTTAGGGCGCTGAACATGGCCATAACGCCGGCGATTGTGATGTCGTTGTCGCGTCCGACACCGAAGAAGGAGCCGAAATCCTCCGTCTCGATCTCGATGTAGGCGACGGCCTTCGCCGAGGAGTGCTCCCCGCAGGAGTGCTCGGCGTAGGAGCGCAGCACGAAGGCGTGCGGGAACTTCTCGGCCAGGGCCTTGCGGCATGCGTCAATTGGCCCGTTGCCCTGTCCCGTGCTCGTAATCTCTTTGCCCTCATAGCGGTAGGTCAGCTTGACGGTGACGATCCCGCTTTTTGACGTTTCGGAGTTGACGGCCATATCGACGAACTCGACGTACTGCGGTACCTCGAAATAGGTCTTTTCGAAGATCCCCAGGATCTCCCCTGCTGTCAGTTCGCGCCCTTCGACGTCCGTGACGCCCTGGACGATGCGCCCGATCTCCGGGTGCATCTTCTTGGGCAGCTGGTAGCCGAATTTATCCTCGAGGATATAGGCGACACCCCCTTTGCCCGACTGCGAATTGATACGGATGATACTCTCATACGTCCGGCCGACGTCGGCCGGGTCGATCGGAAGGTACGGGACCTCCCAGAACGGCTCGCTTTTCGCACGCTGGTAGGCCAGCCCTTTGTTGATGGCATCTTGGTGGGAGCCGGAAAAGGCCGTATAGACCAGCTCACCCACGTAGGGGTGGCGGACATGCGTTTCGATATCGGTACAGCGCTCGACGACGTCGACGACGGTGTTGACGTCGCTAAAATCGAGCCCGGGGTCGACGCCCTGGGTGTACATGTTCAGCGCCAGCGTGATAATGTCGACGTTCCCGGTCCGTTCGCCGTTGCTGAGCAGGGTCCCCTCGACGCGGTCCGCCCCCGCCAGCAGCGCCAGCTCGGTCGCCGCGACGGAGGTGCCGCGGTCGTTGTGCGTATGCGTCGAGATGAGGATGTGTTCCCGGTTGTCCAGGTGGCGGCTCATCCACTCGATCTGGTCGGCATAGATGTTCGGCGTCGCCATCTCCACCGTCGCCGGCAGGTTGATGATTACCGGGCGCTCGGCGCTGATGCCCCAGCGTGCCGTCACGGCGTTACAGATCTGCGCGGCAAACTCCATCTCGGTCCCGGTAAAGCTCTCCGGCGAATATTCCAGAGTGATCTCGCCTCCAAACGACGCAGCACGGCTCTTGACCATGTCGACACCTTCGAGCGCCAGTGCGGTGATGTCGTTCTGCTCTTTTTTGAAGACGATCTTGCGCTGTGCCGTCGACGTCGAGTTGTACAGGTGCACGATCGCCTTCTTGACGCCCTGGAGCGCCTCGAAGGTTTTGTCGATCAGGTGCTCTCTCGCCTGGACCAGGACCTGGATGGTCACGTCGTCCGGGATCAGGCCTCTCTCGACCAGGGTACGCACAAAATCGAATTCGACCTTGGACGCAGAGGGAAAGCCCACCTCGATGTGCTTGAAACCGAGTTTGAGCAGGAGGTCGAAGAGTTCAAGTTTCTGATCCAGATTCATCGGAGTCACCAGCGCCTGGTTGCCGTCGCGCAGGTCGACGCTGCACCAGAGTGGTGCCTTGTCGATGGTGTTGTCCGGCCACTGGCGTTGTGGTAAATCGATCTTTGGGTACGGGCGGTATTTACCGCTGTGAGCATTTTTCATATGCTCCTCCTTGAACTAAAATAGTCGATCTCCTGCTAGAAATCGTGCGCAATTATAGCAAAACTGTCACGGGGTACGGTTTTGGGGTGCCGGACGGGGGTGTTTGTTCAGTCCGCTAAAAGTTTAAGCGGGTCAGGGGAGGGGGAGTTCGAGGCGGAAAAGGGCTCCGCTGGCTTCGTTTTCAACGGTAAGAGAGCCCTGCACCTTCTGGGCAATCTGGGTGCTCATGTAGAGGCCTATTCCGGTTCCCTTGTCGTCGCGTTTGGTCGTGAAGTTCGGCTTGAAGATTTCATCGAGCAGCTCCGGGTCGATCCCGCCGGCACTCTCCTCCACCTTGGTGTAGATATGCGCCCCTTTTTTGTAAAATCAGGAGCTCGATCTTTTTGCGCAATCCGTTGTGGCACTGTTTTGACAGGGCTAGGATATCGTCGATTAGTGTCTGGGTCTTTGGCGGTTTCACTCGTTCTTGTCTCTGATTCGAAAATGTTCTGAATATATATTTTATTTACAGCGAAAGTAGGATAAAGGGTGGCTGATTTTAGCGGAAAAAACAAGAGGAGTTTACCCCCGTAACGGGGGTAGGAATTAGCACATGTAAGTGGTTTTGAATTCGTAGGCAGTCGGGCGGCCTTCGTCCGGCCAAACGTCGCGTTCGAATTTGTAGTGCTGGTACGTCGTGATGAACTCTTCCGTAAAGACCGGCTTCAGGAAGTCGTTGTCGGCAATGAGAGCTTCCAGCGCTTCTCGGAGGGTATGCGGCATCTGCTGGATGCCTTTTTCACGGATCTCGTCGAGGGTGAGTTCGAAGAGGTCTTCGTCCATCGGACCGACCGGGATCTCTTTGTTTTTGATACCGTCGAGGCCGGCCATCATCATGACGGCGAAGGCGAGGTACGGACACGCTGTGGAGTCCGGGAAGCGCATCTCGATACGGGTCGCTTTTTCGCTCGCGCCGTACGGGATACGGCAGGAAGCGGAGCGGTTCTGTCTGGAGAAGGTCAGGATGCTCGGCGCTTCGAAGCCCGGGATCAGGCGCTTGTAGGAGTTGGTGGAAGCGTTGGTGAACGCTGCAACCGCTTTCGCGTGTTTGAAGATACCGCCGATGTAGTTGAGTGCCATCTCGGAGAGGTTAGCGTAGTTTCCTTCTTTGTAGAAGAGGTTCTTACCGTCTTTCCACAGGGACTGGTGCGTGTGCATACCGTTACCGTTGTCACCGAAGAGCGGCTTCGGCATGAAGGTTGCTGTTTTGCCGTTGAGGTGTGCGACCATTTTGACGACATACTTGTACTTCTGGACGTTGTCCGCAGCACCGATGATGTCAGAGTAGACGATACCGATCTCGCCCTGGCCCTGTGCAACTTCGTGGTGGCCTAGAACGACTTCGAGACCGACCTGCTCGAGGACCATCATCATTTCGGCACGGAGGTCGACCATGGAGTCAGTCGGCGCTACCGGGAAGTAACCGCCTTTTGTGCCCGGGCGATGACCCGTGTTGTAGGTCTCTTCGAAACGGGTGTTGGAGTTCCACTCACCCTCTTCGGTGTCGATGCGGTAGCCCGCTTCGTTGATGGTGTCGATAAAGTGGACTTCGTCGAAGATGAAGAATTCGTTTTCCGGTCCGAAGTAAGCTGCATCGGCGATACCGAGCTCTTCAGCGTATTTGAGTGCTTTTTTCGCAATGGAACGCGGGCATTTTTCATACATCTCGCCTTTGTAGATGTCGAAGACGTCACAGAAGACGATAATGGTTGGATCAGCTGTAAAAGGGTCGAGAAATGCCGTCGGTATGTCCGGCTTGAGGAGCATGTCAGAGCGGTTGATCGGCTGCCATGCTTCGATGGAAGAACCGTCGAAAGGGAATCCGTTTGTCAGGTTTCCTTCATTGACCGCGCTCATGCGGTACGTGAGGTGGTGCCATGTCCCTTTGATGTCTGTGAAACGGAGATCGACGAACTGTACGTCGTTCTCTTCACAGTATTTAAAGAACTCGTCAATGTTGTTAACGAATTTGCCCATTGATTTCTCCTGAGGTGATAATTTGCGGTAAGTATATCTGAATGTCCTTTACGCTTGAGAAAACAGTGTGGATAAAATTTAGGCAATTTGTCGCTTTTTGTAGGGAAATGGGGAGGTTGAAGCGTGTTACAGCGGCGTGCTGTAGGCTTTCCTGTTGCGGAAGTATATACATTCGGTGTACCCTGCTTCCCGTGCAAGGGCCTCTGCCTCATCTCTGAACAGGCCGATCTGTCCCGGCGCATGCGCATCGGAACCGAAGGTGACGGGGATGCCCCGTTCAAAAGCGGCCCTGAGCAGTTCCGGGGAGGGGTAGGCTTCGGCGACAGGTTTGCGGTAGCCCGCGACGTTGATCTCCATCGTCATCCCCGCCGCGGCGACGGCATCGAGGGCAGGAGCCGCGATGGAGACGATATCGCGTTCGGGCATGAATTTGAAGACCTTGATGAGGTCGAGGTGGCCGACGATGTCAAAGTGGCCGCTTTTGGCCATTGCTTCGACCTGGCCGAAGTAGCGCTCCCAGATGACGTCGATATTTTCGTGCTCGTACTGGCCGATGAACTCGGGGTTGTCGAAGCCCCACTCGTCGAGGAAGTGCACGGAACCGATCAGGTAGTCGACATCGGCGTCCAGTACCCTCTCATCCATATGCCTTTCGAGGTAGTCGACTTCGTAGCCGAAAAGGATGTCGATGCTGCCCTCGTACTTCGCCCGTGCGTCCATGACCATGGCGTGGTACTGCTCCATCTCCTCGAATTGCATGCGGTACTTTGGGTCGAACGCCATCGGGGCGTGGTCGGAAAACCCGAAAACGTCGATGCCCGCAGCGATGGCCGCCTGGACATATTCGTCGACGGTGCCTTCGGCATGGTTACAGAGTATTGTATGGTTGTGCAGGTCGATTTTCATAGCTTGAATCCCATATTAGTTATGCCATTATAGGGTGCGTATCAAGAAGGTCAGGTAAAATACGCAAAAAGATTCAAAGAAAAAGAATGCATAAAGTTGAACTACTCTCCCCGGCGGGCAACCTGGAGAAACTCAAAATTGCGATCGACTTCGGGGCCGATGCCGTCTACGGCGGGGTCAGCCACTTCTCGCTGCGGATCCGTTCGGGCAAAGAGTTTACGATGGAGAGCTTCAAAGAGGGGATCGACTACGCCCATGCGCGGGGCAAAAAGGTCTACACGACGATCAACGGCTTCCCCTTCAACTCCCAGCTGAACCTGCTCGAAAAACACATCCTCGCCATGGCGGAGCTGGAACCCGATGCCTTTATCGTGGCAACCCCGGGGGTATTGCAGCTGGCGCACAAACTCGCTCCGCAGATTCCGCTGCACCTCTCGACCCAGGCCAACGTCATGAATGTTCTGGACGCGAAGGTCTACTACGAGATGGGGGCGCGCCGCATCATTGCCGCGCGAGAGATTTCGCTGCGGGACCTCAAGCAGATCAAGACGGAGCTGCCGGACCTTGAACTGGAGGTCTTCGTCCACGGCTCCATGTGTTTTGCTTACAGCGGGCGCTGCCTCATCTCGACGGTGCAGAGCGGCCGGGTGCCCAACCGCGGCAGCTGCGCCAACGACTGCCGCTTCCCCTATGAGCTCTACGCGGCGAACCCCGAGACGGGGACGCTGTTCCGGCTGGAGGAGGACCCCGGGATAGGGACGTACATTATGAACTCCAAGGACCTTAATCTTGCGTCGCATATCAAGGAGATCCTTGACGCCGGGGCCGTCGACTCTTTGAAAATCGAGGGGCGTACGAAGGCGAGCTACTACGCGGCCATCACTGCCAAAGCCTACCGCATGGCCATCGACGACTACTACGCGGGCCGGGAGCCGAGCGGACGCTACCAGGAGGAGTTGCATACCATGCAGAACCGCGGCTTTACCGACGCCTACCTCGTCAACCGCCCCTTTGAGAAGCATGACACCCAAAGCCTCGATTTTACGATGCAGATGGGAACGCACCAGGTGAGCGGGATGGTCACCGAGGACGGGCGCCATTTCCTCTGCAAATACACGACCCGTCCCGGCGACGAGGCGGAGATCGTGGCGCCTTTCGATGCGGTGATCTCTCCGTCTGACAACGAACACGGAAGTATCTTCGAGCGTGACGGACGCTGGTATGTCCGCTTCGGAAAGCTCATTGCCGAAAACGGCCGGGAGTGGGAGGCGGTGCACAGCGGCAACGTCAACCCCATCGCCCTGCCGGGCAGACTGCCCCAATACTGCTTCCTGCGTATCCCCGCCGACGGGATCGACCAGTCGCCGCCCGTATAACGGCGCCACTAACGCCCGCCGTGAATTCGCTATAATTCGCGCAATCAAATAAGACAGGGGCATGAATGAAATTTGTTTCGATCATTATCGGATCCAAGAGTGACTATGACGTTATGAAGTCGTGTGCGGACACTCTGGAAACGTTCGGCGTGCAGTATGAACTGATCATCTCCTCCGCGCACCGTTCACCGGAACGTACGAAGGCCTATATCCTGGAAGCGGAAGCGAAAGGAGCTCAGGTCTTTATCGCCGCGGCGGGCATGGCGGCGCACCT
>JACXUG010000132.1 GCA_014764065.1 Campylobacterales bacterium | reverse complement strand
GAATCAGTTCGGCGAGTTCTCGAACATCTCGAGACTTCGTGAGTTGGTGCGAAATGAAGATAACAGCCAGGAAGACGGCGCCGATCCCGAGGTAGCAGTACAGGTAGATCATTGCCCGTCTGCCTCCTCGCGGCTGCGCCGAGGAAATACCGTCATCGCACCGATCCTGTAGCCCTCTGGTCCGGCATCTCCTTCTGCTTCACCGTTATGACGTACATGGCTGCCGACCACGATTCCCTTCTTGATCTTGATGAGCCGATCACGCTCGTAGGTGCTGGCATACCCCATATGGACATATTCGAGCTGTTTGCCTTCCGGGATACGTAGCGTTCCTGAGTACCAATTCGCGAACACTCGCTCGGGGTAACCCGGAAAGACCGTTTCCAGTGTGGCAACCGAACCATCCTTGAGCGTACCTGTGAGGCTGATGAGGTAGAGACGGTCCTCAACAATTTCCCAGGTACCGATGTAACCCCGCCATAGCGCTGTACAGTCGGGTACGAACTCGGGGTTATGGCCGCCCAAGGCGAAATAATCACGGAGGGGTTCGGAACACATGAAAACCTCGCGCCCATCGTAGATGAGCCTTTCACCGATTTGTGCTGTCATGATTTTTCCTCGGGGTCAAAGCTGTCAATGAATAACCCTTCGACCGAATACCTTCGGATGGGTGGTAAGTGCTTGAACATGATGTGCCCTTTATGCTCGTAGTGACCGGGAATTATGTAAAGTCAGTGCCGATGGATTCGCTGCGTCCTGTGACCCACGGTGACGATCACGCCGCCCGAGCTAAGCACAGCATAGATATCGAGATGGGGCTCGATCTGTTTGTAGGAGTCGCTGGCAATCTGCCGGCTGAGTTGGTTCCGGGCCTTGTGGTCGAAGAAGAGAATCGTTCCGCCCCGGTGGTCGTAGGTGTGGCGACCGAAGTTGAGCAGGTTCTCGACGACGTTGGCCGGGATTCCTCGCTGTTGAAGCCGTGCTTGAGCATGATGTGTGATCGGTAGCATGGTCCATCTCCCTAGTGGCAGTTATGACGAGTGCCATACTACGAGGTGTGGGGCTCATAGAATGCGCCCGGCCAAGTTTCTGTATTGGCCTCGATTTTGAGGCCGCAGACGCTGTTCAGCAGGTCAGGCGTACTGCGACAAGCCCCGCTTGAATTCGGCCACCACGCGTTCACGCAGGGCCTTGGGCTCGATTACCTGACAATCCCCGCCGTATTTGAGGATGTCCATGATCAATTCCCGATCGTCTGCGTAGGGAACTCTGAGTTCGAAGGAGCCGTCCTTGTTGATCTTGGCTTGCTGGTTCGAATGCCAGCGCTCCGACGAAACCCAGCGGGATCGCTCTGGTGAGAATCGCAAAGTTGCCCAGGACACTTCTTCACCCGAGAAGATTCCGTATCCCGACCCCAAAACCTCATCGAGGCGCTTGTCTGCGATGTCCTTCGCGCGTTTGTCGAGAATCTCAGCGTGCTTGATGGCGTCCACCGAGAAAGCTCGCAATCCGTCGCGTAGGTGACACCAGGCATCGAGGTACCAGTTGTCTCGGTAATGGACGAGACGTTGCGGGGAGACTTCGCGCTCCGTAACTTCGTCCGTACCCCGGGCGTGGTAACGAATCACTAATCGCTTACGCCGCAGCAGGGCTGAACCCACCGCCTGGAAGTGGTCGAGATGAAACTGCCGGGCACCAACGGTCTCAATGCGGATGCGCCGTTGTACCTCTTCGGCGGGGTTGTCGGCCGAGCCAAGGAGTCCTGTCAGGCGGGCCAGCAGCGGTTTAATCTGTGGCCCGAGCAGGCCGCCTGTGTCGAGATTCGATAGCAGGTGCTGCATGGTCAGCAGGGCGTGGATTTCCTCGGCGGAAAACCACAGTCCCGGCAATTCGTACTGCGGCCCGATCCGCTTCCCTTCAGTTTCAAATCGATAGCCGCCAAGATCTCGGTCAAAGATGATGGGCGCGTTGAGCCGGTCCTTGAGATAGGCCAAATCCCGCTTCAAGGTGGCCCAAGACACGCCCAACCGCTCCTGAAGTTCCTTGCGCGGGACAAATTTTCGCCCGGACAGTATCTGGTCTATCTGATAGATGCGCTCCATCCCGCTCATGTCGATCTCCGAGGGTATCGCCAAGAAAGCCGGGCTTACC
>JACXUG010000131.1 GCA_014764065.1 Campylobacterales bacterium | reverse complement strand
GACCTTCAGGTTATGAGCCTGACGAGCTACCTGGCTGCTCCACCCCGCGTTGGTTGTTTTAGAGATTGGTTGATTATCAGGTTTGGCGGTGAGCTACTCTCCCACGTCTTGAGACGCAGTACCATTGCCGCGGCGGCACTTAACTTCCGAGTTCGGGATGGGATCGGGTGTATTGCTCGCGCTATTGCCACCAAACCTGGGAATCAACCTTGTTCAAGCGATTTTGTGGATCGCTTGAGGGATACACGTCAGTGGGGATTTTTTCCTGGCTATGTGTTTGTCATGCTTTTGTGTTGGTCTTGGGCTTGATCTGGTTGTTACTGGATCAAATCAAGCCGATCGAGCGATTAGTACCGGTCGACTGAGCGCATTGCTGCGCGTACATCTCCGGCCTATTGACGTGATGGTCTATCACGGCTCTCGAGGGAGACCTTGTTTTGAGGGGGGCTTCCCGCTTAGATGCTTTCAGCGGTTATCCTGTCCGTTCATAGCTACCCTGCGCTGCGGCTGGCGCCACAACAGGTCCACCAGTGGAACGTTCACCCCGGTCCTCTCGTACTAGGGGCAACTCCTCTCAAGTATCCTACACCCACGGCAGATAGGGACCGAACTGTCTCACGACGTTCTAAACCCAGCTCACGTACCTCTTTAAACGGCGAACAGCCGTACCCTTGGGACCTGCTCCAGCCCCAGGATGAGATGAGCCGACATCGAGGTGCCAAACGATGCCGTCGATATGGACTCTTGGGCATCATCAGCCTGTTATCCCCGGCGTACCTTTTATCCGTTGAGCGATGGCCCTTCCACTCGGGACCACCGGATCACTATGGCCGTCTTTCGACTCTGCTCGACTTGTCAGTCTCGCAGTCAGGCTGGCTTCTGCCATTGCACTCAACGAGCGATTTCCGACCGCTCTGAGCCAACCTTCGCGCGCCTCCGTTACTGTTTGGGAGGCGACCGCCCCAGTCAAACTACCTGCCACACAGGGTCCCGGATCCTGGTTCAAGGATCGCGGTTAGACATCAAGAGTGCGAAGGGTGGTATCTCAAGGGAGGCTCCCCCGGGACTGGCGTCCCGGTTTCAAAGCCTACCACCTATCCTGCACATCGCAATCCTGATGCCAGTGTGAAGCTGTAGTAAAGGTGCACGGGGTCTTTCCGTCTAACCGCGGGAAGCCTGCATCTTGACAGGCAATTCAATTTCGCTGAGTCCATGTTCGAGACAGCGGGGAAGTCGTTACGCCATTCGTGCAGGTCGGAACTTACCCGACAAGGAATTTCGCTACCTTAGGACCGTTATAGTTACGGCCGCCGTTTACCGGGGCTTCATTTCGGAGCTTGCACCCCTCCATTTAACCTTCCGGCACCGGGCAGGCGTCAGACCCTATACGTCGTCTTGCGACTTCGCAGAGCCCTGTGTTTTTAGTAAACAGTCGCCACCCCCTGGTTTGTGCCCCCAGCCAAAACTTGCGTTGAAACTGGGCCTCCTTCTCGCGAACTTACGGAGGTATTTTGCCGAGTTCCTTCAACATCGTTCTCTCAAGCGCCTTGGTATACTCTACCAGTCCACCTGTGTCGGTTTAGGGTACGATCTAATGGAGGGCTATTTCCAGGAACCCCTAAGCGGCCCACACAATCCGATTAGTGTGAACAACCTTCGGGATCCGTCACATCCTCCTGGCCCAGGAATATTAACCTGGTTCCCATCGACTACGCCTTTCGGCCTCGCCTTAGGGGCCGGCTTACCCTGCTCAGATTAGCTTTAAGCAGGAACCCTTGGACTTTCGGCGACAGGGTCTCTCACCCTGTTTGTCGCTACTCATGTCAACATTCTCACTTCTGAACGCTCCACCGGTCCCTCACAGGCCGGCTTCACAGCCGCCTTCGGCGTCTGTTGTATTTGGTGCGCTACCGCTTCGCTACTTGAGCGCAGAGACTTCTGCGCGCGCATACCCAAACGATCCGCATCTCCAAACAACACAGACGTGAAGACTAGAACAGAACGCTCCGCTACCACGCACTTACGTGCATCCTAAGCTTCGGCTCGTGGCTTGAGCCCCGTTACATCTTCGCCGCAGGACAACTTGTTTAGACCAGTGAGCTGTTACGCTATCTTTAAAGGATGGCTGCTTCTAAGCCAACCTCCTGGTTGT
>JACXUG010000068.1 GCA_014764065.1 Campylobacterales bacterium | reverse complement strand
AAAATGCAGCGGGCACTCTAGCACTGTTTAATAACATTTTCCGTTTAAGAAACGGACACAGTTACCGTGTTTTAGCGTGCGTACTCCACGCTGCGCAGTTCGCGGATGACGTTGACCTTGATCTCGCCCGGGTAGCTCACGCTCTGGGCGATCTCGTCGGCGATCTCCTTGGCCAGCAGCGCCGTTTCGTCGTCGCTGACGACTTCGGCATTGACAATGACACGCACTTCGCGGCCGGCATTGATGGCGTATGCCTGGCGTACGCCCGGGTGGCGCGACGCGATCTCCTCGATCTCCGTCACCCGTTTGAGGAAGCTCTCGAGCACCTCGCGGCGCGCGCCCGGACGGGCGGCGGAGAGGGCGTCGGCCGCACAGACGGCGGCACACTCGATGGAGTCCATCTCCTGCTGGCCATGATGGGCGAAGATCGCATTGATAACGATGGCATCCTCGTCATACCGGCGGCACACTTCGGCGCCGAGGTCCACATGGCTCCCCTCATGTTCATGCGTCAGCGCCTTGCCGATATCATGCAGCAGTCCGGCCCGCTTCGCCATCTTCGGGTCCCCGCCGAGTTCCGCGGCGATGATCCCCGCCATATTGGCGACTTCAAGGGTGTGCGCCAGGGCGTTCTGCCCGTAGCTCGCCCGGTAGCGCAGCCGCCCGATCAGCTTCATCAGCTCCGGGTGCATCGGGCCGACGCCGGTTTCGAAGACGACCTCTTCGCCCTCGCGGAGGATCTTCTCCTCGTACTCGGCCGTCACCTTGGCGTGGATCTCCTCGATCCTTGCGGGCTGGATGCGCCCGTCCTCGATGAGGAGCTCCAGCGTACGCGTCGCGATGGCGCGGCGGTAGAGGTTGAAGCTACTCACCACGATCTCCTTGGGCGTCTCGTCGATGATGATATCGACGCCCAACACCATCTCCAGGGCCTTGATGTTGCGCCCCTCCTTGCCGATAATGCGCCCCTTGAGCTCGTCATCGTCCAGGTGCACGACGCTGATCAGGCGCTCCGAAGCAAACGTCCCCGCGAAACGGCTCGTCGCCTGGGCCAGCAGGAAGTTGGCATGACGCTCGGCCTGCTCCCGAGCCTCGGTCTCGTAGCGACGCACGATGTGGGCAATCTCGTCGCGCAAACGCGCCTCCACCTGGGAGAGCAGCAGCTGACGCGCCTCCTCCTTCGTCATCCCCGCGCTGCGCTCGACGGCACGGATCGCCTCGTCCGTCCGGCGTTCGAAATCGTTCTGAAGCTGGATCAGCGCTTTCTCGCGGCGCTCGACGGCCAGCCGTTTACTGCCGGCCACTTTCAGTTCATGTTCGATCGCTTCGCGCTGCTGGCGGACAAAACGCTTCAGGTCCTTTTCGCGGCGGGACATGCTCAATTCGCGTTCGGCCATGTCGCGTTCGGCACGCCGCACGGCGTCCTCATAGCGGTGTTCGGCACGCTCTTCGCTCTTGCGCGCCCGTTCCGACGCGCTGATCAGCAGGGCTTCCGCCTCTTTTTCAATCGTTCTTGCTTTGGCTTTCGCCTGTTCCGTATAAAAATCCAGGTGGGCGCTCGTGATCTTTTTCGAAATGAAAAAGCCCACGACACCGCTAATCGTGGCGATCGCGCCTCCGGAGAGTATTTCGTTTATCATGTATCATCCCCGCTGCTTCGTAGCGGGCCGACGGTGTCAACAGCACATCAGCCGAAACATCGTAATCATCGCAAATTTTCTCGTTGGTCATACACTCTTCGAGTTGAACAAAGATCGTTTTTGGTTTTCTGTTTAATCGAGCAAAGAAACGGTCGTACATCCCCTTGCCGAATCCGATGCGGCGTGCCCGTGCGTCAACCCCGACGGCTGGCACCACAGCTATATCAATCTTATTAATGTTTCTGTTACTGTATCCCGGCTCGTAAATTCCAAATTTTTTACGGTACATCGGGTATCTAAATGGTACCATCCGGAAGCTTGCACCGACCATAAAAGGCAGATAGACGTTCCACCCCTCCCGGCGCAAGCGATGCAGCAGCGGCCGCAGGTCCGGTTCGCTACCCAGCGGCCAGAAGAGCAGGATGTCTCTCCCGCCCGTTGTACGCACCTCCGCATAGAGGGCATCGCAGAGCCGTTTATCCCGCTCGAGCCGGTTGTGTTCCCAAACTGACCGCTGCTTCTCCAGGCAGATGTCGCGGAATGCGGCTTTCGTCATGATGTACCTCATTCGAAACCACCTCCGCGGCCCGGACAATGGGGCTTTACCGGAGATGGGTTATAATATCGGCCATTTTAACAAACAGGTATGAAAATGATGGTAAAACAGTTTACGATAACCGCACTTGTCGCCCTGATGATGCTCAGCGGCTGCAGCGACAGCAAAAAAGGCGTACAGGAAAGCGACGCGGAAACGCTGATCGCCAAGACCGTCTACACCCTCAACGACATCAACGGTTCACACTACGAAGTAACCAAATCCGGCACGGACTTCCGCATCAGCGGTGTTCCCGAACCGATTATCATCTACGACATCTTCGCCACCTGGTGTCCGCCCTGCCGCGCCGAGGCGCCACACCTGAGCAGCCTGCAGAAAAAATTCGAAGGCAAGGTTAAGATCATCGGTGTCACCATCGAAGAGGGGAACGACAACGCCTATTACGCGCGTTTTGCTGAAGATATCGGCGTAGAGTACAGCCTCGTAAACTCGCCCGACAACCAGAAGTTCTCCCGTGCCGTCGCCGGTGCCATCGGGGTCGGGCAGGACCTCCCCATTCCGCTGATGGTCGTCTACAAAAACGGCCGGTTCGTCAAATACTACTCGGGCCTCGTCCCCGAGGAGATGCTCGAATCCGACCTGAAAGCGCTGGCGGAGGCACAATAGACCATGCTCGGTTTCTTCAAAAAAGGGCTCCAGAAGACCGCGGAGGCGATGAAAAGCGTCGCCCCGAAAAAACGCAAACGCATTCCCAAGGATGAACTCGAGGATATTCTGCTTGAAGCGGACGTCGAATACGATCTCATCGAGATCATCATGCGCGAGCTCTATACCGACAACGTGACCCGCGAACAGCTCGAATCGAAGCTGATGGCGACCCTCGCCTGGGCGAACTATGAAAAGCCCGACCATGAAAAGCCCTTCGTCGACCTCATCATCGGGGTCAACGGCGCCGGGAAGACGACGACGATCGCCAAACTCACCCAGCACTACATGAACGCGGGGGAACGGGTCCTGCTAGGGGCCGCCGACACCTTCCGCGCCGCGGCCATCGAACAGCTGACCCGCTGGGCCGACCGCCTGGGCGCCCCCATCGTCTCTTCGCGCCAGGGGCACGACCCCTCCGCCGTCGCCTACGACGCCATCGAATCGGCCAAGGCGCGCGGTTTCGAGCATGTCATTATCGATACCGCCGGGCGGCTCCACACCCAGACGAACCTCTCCGAGGAGCTCAAAAAGATCGTACGCATCTGCGGCAAGGCCCATGCCGGCGCCCCGCACCGCAAGATCCTCATCATCGACGGCACCCAGGGCAACTCCGCCATCGCACAGGCCAAGGCCTTCAACGATATGGTCAATGTCGATGGCATCATCATCACCAAGCTCGACGGCACGGCCAAAGGGGGATCGATCTTCTCTATCGCCTACGCGCTGCGCCTGCCGATCTTCTTCGTCGGCGTCGGCGAACAGCCCGGCGACCTCGTTCCCTTCAACAAGTTCGAGTTCATCGACGGCTTCCTCGACCCGATTTTTGAGGCGGAAGCCTAAAGACCTTTCTGTCACTGCGTCATAGTATGACCACCCACGCCGGCGGTATGCTATGCTTTCCCTCACAATACGGTTATACGGAGGCATCGTGGCCAAGAAAAAATCCCTCTTCGAATGCCAGCACTGCGGTTTCACCTCGGCCAAATGGATGGGCAAATGCCCCAACTGCGGGGCGTGGGACTCTCTCGTAGAGCTCAGTGACCAGCAGCAGGAGGTATTGAAACAGACCGCGTCCTCCGTCACCGGCAAGTCCAAGGCGCAGCCCATCAACGAGATCGCCCATACCGAGGTGGAGCGTTTCAGCTCCGACGACGTCGAACTCGACATGGTCCTCGGCGGCGGAGTCGTGCCCGGGTCGCTGACGCTCATCGGCGGCAGCCCCGGTGTCGGCAAGTCAACCCTGCTGCTCAAAATCGGCGCCAACATCGCCAAGGGGGGCCGCAACACCCTCTACGTCACCGGCGAAGAGAGCGAAGGACAGGTCAAACTGCGCGCCAACCGCCTGAGCGCCAACGCCGACAACCTCTACCTCCTCAGCGAGATCCGTCTGGAGCAGGTGCTCTGCGAACTGGCCCACCGCAGCTACGAGTGCCTCATCATCGACTCCATCCAGACCCTCTACAGCGAAGCGGTCACCTCCGCCCCCGGCTCCGTCACCCAGGTGCGCCAGATCACCTTCGAGCTGATGCGTATCGCCAAGGAGCGGCGCATCGCCATCTTCATCATCGGCCACATCACCAAAGAGGGCTCCATCGCCGGGCCGCGGGTGCTGGAACACATGGTCGACACCGTGCTCTACTTCGAAGGGGACAGCGCCCAGGAGCTGCGGATCCTGCGCGGTTTCAAAAACCGCTTCGGCCCCACCAGTGAGATCGGCGTCTTCGAGATGCGCAACGAGGGGCTGGTGAGCGCCAAAGACATCGGGTCGCGCTTCTTCGACAAAAACCGTGCGCAGAGCGGTTCGGCGCTCACCGTCATCATGGAGGGGTCGCGTCCGATCATTCTCGAAGTCCAGGCCCTGGTGAGCGAGTCGCACGCCTCCAACCCCAAGCGCCAGGCGACGGGCTTCGACACGAACCGCCTCAACATGCTCCTGGCGCTGCTCGAGCGCAAACTGGAGCTCCCGCTAAACTCCTACGACGTCTTCATCAACATCACCGGCGGGATCAAGATCAACGAAACCGCCGCCGATCTCGCCGTACTCGCCGCGATCATCAGCAGCTTCCGCGACCGTACCGTCTCCAAGCAGACCGTCTTCATCGGCGAGGTCTCCCTGGTGGGGGATGTGCGCGAAGTCTTCCAGCTCGACACCCGGTTGCGCGAACTTTCCATGCACGGCATCGGGAAGGCACTGGTGGCCAAAAAGCCACAGCAGAGCCACGGCGTGAAATGCTACGCCGTCGACGAAGTCACCAAATTAATTGACTGGATGTGAGCAGCCGCTCGGGCCGCTCAAAGAGAGAAATTATTTGACCGGCGTGACGGTTGTCGTGATATCGCTGGAGGTTTTCGTCTTGATCATTGACACTTTGTCACCGCTTTTGACGCTCATATCCATCTCAGATTCCGTCTTCAGCGCCAGGAGCTGCAGCAGTTTGCTGTCATAGGTCATCTTCCCCTTCCCTGCTCCGCTGAGTCGGACCGCTTCCCCGTCCGTACCCGGCGCGGGGGCGTACTGCTGCACGATATCAAAGTAGGCTTTGGAACCCTTGATCTTTGTCAGGGTATATTCGGTCGTCAGCACGATCTGGATCGGCGCTGTCCCCTGCATCGGCAGCGTAACCGGCACCTGCTGCGTAAAGTGTTCGCCGACCTTGAGCGGTTTTCCGGGTATACGGGCGTGGCCATGGCATTTACAAGGGCCTGTTTCACCCGCCCCTCAAGCTCCGGGGTGATCCCCTCCCCCTTGACGGTTTCGATGACGGGTTTGGCACCTTCCAGTGTGCCGGTCACTTCAAACTTTTTATGCGAATCCTGGGCACCGCGGCTGCTGCTGGCCTTGGCCGCCGTTTCCAGGCTTCCGGAGAAGGGGAGTTTTCCACTCTTTGCCGTGCGGCCCGTTTTCACGATCTTCGTCATGGCCTGCGTCTGGTTGACTTCCATCGGCAGCTTCACACCCGCTATATGGGTTTGATTGCAGACCAGGAAGTAGATTGTGTTTTTTTTGCAGTAGCAGCGTCTGCTGCTACTGCCAGAGGACATTAAGGCATGACAAACCTGAAAAGAGTGTCTGGTACATCTTTCCAGAGTCTTTTGTCTCCTTCACGGTATACGTAGTTATTACTTTCCCCCGATATGATGCACTCCACCAAGGAGACAGTATGAAAAAACTCTTCCTCGTCCTGCTGACCGCGCTCTCGCTCTTTGCCGAAGCGAACCCCAAAGTCGTCATCCACGGGAACACCTACAAGGTCTTTCTGCCGCGCTGGCAGAGACCTATGACGCCACCCTCCTGATGTGCCAGGCGGGAATGACCAAGAAGAAGATCGACGCCAAGGATATCTACCCTGGCATTGCGACGGTCCTGAACGCCGGTGTCGGCCTGATCGAAAAGCAGAACGAGGGGTACGCCTACCTTCCCGTCGGCGACTGACCGGCCTGTTGGGTTTCTTGAAGTACAATGAGATTTCAAGGATGTTCCCATGAAACCTATTCTCCTCATCGCTGCCCTGCCGGCGGCGCTCCTTTTCACCGTTCCTGCCCCCAAAGCCACGGACAACCTCACGAACTACCTCAGCTTCCGTTCGGAAGGGAAGCCCTCCCCGGAGTGCCGTCCCGACATGGAAAAACTCATCGCCGATACCGCCGCAGCCCATCTGGAGGTCAGAATCGAAGCACGTTAAGCACCCCGGCGCACAAACGCCCCCGGGATCTGCTTCCTTCAAAAGAGTTTCAGTATAATCAACCCAAAGATAAACGGTAGAGGATTCCTATGGCAGCACCATGCATTGATGCGGATTACAAAGGCGAAGAGCGTTACACCAAAATCACACTGGCTTACGACACCGAGGATCAGTATAAACAGATCAATGCCGCCTTGGCGCAGATCCACGAAGAGCACAAGCTGGACCGCAGCGTCTACCTGACCGAAAGCGCCAACGGGCGCAAGCTTATCGTCATCGAATACCACGACGACTACGACCGCGAAGCAGGTGCCGTCTTCGAAAAGCTGATGAAGATGCTCAACATCGAGCGCTGCAAACTCTGATCACCTCCCATGCAGACATACGCCGAAGGCAACGAACTCTTTCAAAAGGTCTACTTCAAAGAGCATGAGGCCGAACTGCTCCGCCTCGCCAAAGAGGGGCAGAGCCCCAAGGCCCTCTTTATCGGCTGTTCCGATTCACGCGTTATCCCCGACCTGATGATCCAGAGCAAGCCGGGCGACCTCTTTGTCATGCGCAACGTCGGCAACTTCGTGCCCGTCTACAAGCCCGACGAAGATTTCCACGCCACCGCCACGGCCATCGAATATGCCGTCAGCCTCCTCAAGGTCTCCGAGATCATCATCTGCGGCCATACCCACTGCGGTGCCTGCCAGGCGCTCTTTGAGGAGATCAGCGACCCCGGACTCATCCATACGCGCAAATGGCTCTCCCTGGGGATGAAGGCCAAAGAGAATGCGGTTGCCGTCCTGGGGATGGACGGGGACCGCGAAGCGCTGCTGCGTCTCACCGAACAGTTCTCCATCCTCTCCCAGATCGAGAACCTTCTCACCTACCCCTATGTCAACAAACTGGTCAAAGAGGAGAACCTCTTCATTCACGGCTGGTACTACGACATCGAGACGGGGCGCATCCGCTACTATGACCCCGAACAGAAGCGTTTTGTACCGCTGAGCGACCTCGCCGAACAGCAACAGATCGCCGACTACGAACAGCTATGATCGGCATCGACCTCGTCAAAATCGAGCGGATCGAAGGGCTGATCGCGCGCCACGGCGAACGGGCACTGCAGCGCTTTCTCTCTCCCGATGAGATCGCCCTCGTAGGCAAGCCCCACACCGCCGCAGGTTTCTGGGCCGCCAAGGAGGCCTGTGCCAAAGCGCTGGGGTGCGGCATCGGAAGCGAGTGCGGGTTCCACGATATTATCCTCAGCAAAACCGATCGCGGCGCTCCCCGGCTCGCCCTCTCCGAAACCGTCCGCGCACGCTTCGGCATCACCGACGCCTCCCTCTCCATCACCCACGACGGCGGCTTCGCCATCGCCGTCGTTGCACTTGAAGGCAAGCACTCCCTATAAAAGTCGTATGAATACGACACCCGACACCTTTCCCGCACCGATCGGCCAGGAAAAAGCGGCGTCGCTGCTGCGCAGCTGGCTGCAGCGGATTGGAAGCTGCCGCCATTTCGGCGGTGTGGCCGACCTCCTCGTCATCGCCGCTCCGCCCGCGTCGGGAAAAAACTGCTGATGCTGCAGACCCTGGCGCTGCTCGTCAAAGCCTGCGCACTGGAGGCGATCAAGCAGGGGAAGGTGCAACTGGATGAACAGATCATCATCGATCAGATCAATACCATCAAATACGGCCCCTTAACAAAAAAGGCTCAGACAATGAAACAGATCACCTCGAATGGGCGGTTTTGGAGAAACCTCCTGGCCGCTGGCTTGCTACTCGGTGGTGCCGTGAACGTAATGGCATGGGAAAAGCCGCACACCACGGGGCAGTTTGAACTCGACGGGAACATCTTCAGCGAATCGGCCGTTCCCGGTGACGACTGGCAGGATATCGCCAACGGGCTCGACAGCGCCTTCAGCGACAGCGGTATCATCGCCGACGGGCTCGGTATGAGCATCTTTACCGGCGGCGCTTCCAAAGACGTGCGCGATATCGACCAGTGGCGCTGGACGGACGGCTCGAGGACTTCGTCAGCGGCAACCTCAATACCTGTAAGCTGAGCATCGCCAAAGAGTGTCTCTCCTAGGAGCTCGAACGTTCCGACAATATCACCATCAACCATACCTTCAAGCACACCGTGACCAACGAAGGCTTCGGTACGATCGACCGCATCGAGTTCCATGAATGTCAAGAAGCAGTTAAACGGTTGTGGCTGCAGCGGGGTCCGTGCCCTGCAATACCAAAGGTACCGAACCCAAAGTAAATAGATTGGCGGCCAGAACCGCGCCTATTATGAGCCGAAAAGCGGCTGCCGTCAGTGCCAGAGCCGATCTGTCTGCCGGAAAAGGAGGTAAAGCGCTACGGTGGCCGTCACGTCAAAGAGCAGCATGACAGTATCGGCAGCGATACTGAGACGGAAGCGCCCCTCCGCTTCCATGATATTTGCAGCCGTCGCCGCCGCATCCCCCTGTACGATCAGCGGAATGCGCAGGAAGAACTCCGCGCTGATGCCCGCTATGATCACGACAAGCCATGCGAACCCTGCGATGCGGGCCAGAGTATCGAGATCCCGTCTTCCGGTTGCCTGTTGCATAATTGCCTCCATGCCCTTCAGCAGGCTGCTTCAGCCTCCGCCGACAAAATCCAGCAGTTCGAGACGGTCATTGTTGTGCAGCTCGTGCGTATCCCACAGGTCCTGCTTGACGATCTCCATGTTGACGGCCGCCGCCATGACTTTTTCCCGGAGCCCCATTTCGTCGAGCAGTTTGCCCAGACGGGTATCCTCCTTGACGGTACG
>JACXUG010000067.1 GCA_014764065.1 Campylobacterales bacterium | reverse complement strand
GGGGCGGCCATCGAGAAGGCCGGGGCTTTCGGTACGGGGGGCGTTTCCGTTTCCGTGCCGTAAACGTTCGTCAAAATCCCGGCGAGCATCGCCATCAGCATGGAGGTGACAACGCGGTAGAGGGTAAAGGCCCAGCCGAACATGCCGTAGGTCGCGAGGATGGAGTCGATGCCCGTGATCGGCGTCGAGATAAGGAAACTGAGCGTCGCCCCTTTGCTCGCCCCGCTCTTCTTTATCGACGTCGCTAGCGGGATCACCCCGCAGGAGCAGACCGGCAGTGGGATGCCGAAGAGGGTCGACTTGATGACGGAAGCCACGTTATCGCTGCCCAGATGTTTCGTCACCAGGGCATCGGGGACAAGCTCGTGCAGCACCCCCGCGAACAGGAGGCCGAAAACGATATAGGGCGCCATCGCGTTGCTCAGATCGACCAGTGCGCCCCAGCACAGGAACAGATACTCCATTGCTTTTCCTTCTTCCAAAAGCGCTATTGTCCGACGAAATGTTTTATAATCCGCTTTTATCCGTCAATCTTACCGTTTTTATGCCCTGGCGCCAAGGTTGACCTGCACACTTCTTACACACAGCCCCGGTATCATCCCCTATTCCCTCAAAAGGAGAACGATGTACCGTCCGCTTTTCGCACTCCTGCTCGCTGTCGCCGCCCTCCGGGCCGAAGGGATCGGTACCCTGATCGACCGCGCACTTGAACAGCACCACTCGCTGAAGATGATCGAACAGCGCCTCGGTGCCTTTGACGCCATGGAGGACAAAAGCGCCCTCTTCGCCAACCCCGAGCTCCTCGTCGGCATCAACGACGTCCAGTTCGACGACCCCATGAACCGGACCCTTGAGCCGATGCAGTTCACTTCCGTCAGTATAAGGCAGAAGTTCCCCTGGTTCGGGAAACGCGGGGCTAGGGGCGAAAAAGTACGGGCGCAGAAAGCCGTCCTCTTCGCCTCTCTCGAAGCAGCACAGGCGGAGCTGGCCCAACAGATCCGCCTGCGCGCCTACACCGTCGCCGAACTGAACGCGCGGCTGGAGGTCCTGCAGAACTATCTGGCGCTGACGGAGCAGAACATCGCCCTCAACACGGCCTACGCCTCCACCCAGCGCGACGGCCACATGGGGATCATGTCCGCCGAGCTGCTCCGCTCCGACATCGCCGTGCGCCGGGAAAAACTGACCGCGATGCTCACGGCGCAGAAGGCGCGCCTGGCCTACCTCGTACAGGCCCCTTTCGACGCCGTCGAGGCCGATGAAGCGGTGACGCCCCCGCCGCCGCTGGCAACCTACCTGCAGCGGCTGGAAAACAACCGGATCTACCGTATCAAAGCGGCGGACCAAAAGGCCGCGGCGGCGGAGACGAAGGTCAAGGCGCTCTCGACCGACGCCGACCCCTTCGTGATGGTTGGCTACTACTACCGTGAAGCCCACCCCGACTACATGAGCGTCACGGTCGGGGCGGCGCTGCCGATTTACGGCGCGGAGCGCGACGACACCGAGGCGGCGCGCAAGGCGGAGCTGGCAACGGCGGAGGCGGCCGCCGACTACCGCCTGCAGCTGCGCAGCGAGATCGAAGCGGCGTACGCGGCGCTGACGGAGGCCTACCGCACCTACCGCATCATCACCGAGGAGAGCCTGCCCCAGGTGGAGCACATGGTCGATCTGAGCGACGCGAAACTGCGCAGCGGCAGCGACCTTTTCAACTATTTCGACCTGCTCGAACGCAAGCTCCGCTTCGACGAACAGCGCATCGCCGCGAAAGCCGACTATCTCCGCGCCGGCGCGCGCCTCAAAGCCTTGACGGGAGAGATCAAATGAGACAACCTATCCTACTCATCGCAGCCCTGCTGCCCCTGCTTCTTTCCGCCGGCGATGCGCCGAGCGTTGAACAGCTCTTCGCCGTCAAAACGGTCAAAGTGCAGCAGACCAGCGCCGCGCGGGCGCAGACCAACTACGGCTATGTCCGCGCCGAAGACGCCCGCATGTACGACGTGTCGCCGCGGTTCGGCGGCTATGTCCAGAAACTCTACGCCGACACGCGCTACCGCCGGGTCAAGAAGGGCGAGGTGCTGGCCGAGGTCTACTCCCCCGAGGTGCTCCAGGCGAAGGAGGATTACCTCACCGCCCTGCGTTTCAACGCAACGCGGCCCAACCCGGAGATGCTGCGCAGCCTCCGCGAAAAGCTGACGCTACTCGGCGTAACCCGTACCGAAATCGACGCGGTCCGCTCCGGGATGAAAGCCGACGCCGTCACCACGATCCACGCCCCGGCATCGGGCTGGGTCTTCGAAAAAAGCGTCGTCGAGGGCTCCGCCTTCAAAGCCGGGATGAAGCTCTTTAGCATCGTCAACCTCGACCGTGTCTGGGTCGAGGCCGCCCTTTACCAGCAGGAGCTGCCGCGGCTCGCCTCCCTGAACGATTTCACGGTCAGCGTCAGCGGCGCGCAGAGGGCCTACCCCGCCAAAAAGCTCACCCTCTACCCCGACATCGACCCCAAGGCCGCCACGGCCACCCTGCGCCTCGCCGTCGACAACCCGCGCGGCGAGCTGCTGCCGGGGATGTACGCCACGGTCACCGCGGCGGCACCGTCGCACCCGCTGCTCACCCTGCCCCGCACGGCGGTGTTGCGCAAGCACGGCGGATGGTACGTCTTCCGCGCCGGGGATTTCAAGGGGGTTTTCGAACCCGTCAGGATCGAGGTCAAACCCCTCGACAGGGAGCGTTTCGAGGTCGTGTCGGGCTTGAACGCCGGGGATGAAGTCGCCGGCGACGCCCTCTTCATGCTCGACGCCGACGCCCAGATCAGCGGACTGGAGTAAGCGATGATCGAACGCCTTATCGCCTTCAGCGTCCGCAACCGCTTTCTCGTCCTAATGGCGACGCTCTTTCTCGTTTTCGGCGCCTACCGGGCAGTGATGACAACCCCGCTCGATGCCCTGCCGGACCTCTCCCCGCCCCAGGTGATCGTGCAGGTCACCTGGAAGGGGCAGAGCCCCGAGATCGTCGAGGACCAGGGGACCTACCCCCTGGTGTCGCAGTTCCTCTCCATAGCCGACATCCGCACCGTGCGCGGCTTCTCCACCTACGAAAACGCCCTCATCTTCATCATTTTCAAAGAGGGGACCGATCTCTACTGGGCCCGCTCGCGGGTCCTGGAGCAGCTGGCCAGTATCCAGAGCAAACTGCCCGAGGGGATGGAAGTCGCCCTGGGGCCGGACGCCTCGGGGGTGGGCTGGGTCTACGAGTACGCCCTGACGTCGCAGACCAAGAGCCTTGCCGAACTGCGCACCCTACAGGACTACTATTTCAAATACGTCCTGATGGGCACGAGCGGCGTCAGCGACGTGGCCACCGTGGGCGGCTTCGTGCCGACCTTCCAGCTGACCGTGAACAACGACGCGCTTATCCGCTACGGCCTCTCCATCGGCGACGTCGCCAGGGTACTGCGGCAGAACAACAACGACACCGGCGGGCGTATCGTCATCCAGAACGGCTTCGAATGGATGGTGCAGGCAAAGGGCTACCTCAAAGACCGGGACTCCATCCGCAACCTCGTCGTCACCGTCAAAGACGGCATCCCCGTCACCATCGCGCAGCTTGGCCGTCTGGAGATCGTACCCGCCGCCCGCCGCGGTGTGGCGGACCTTAACGGCCGGGGCGAGGTCGTCGGTGGGATCGTCATGGTGCGCTACGGCGAGGACGTCTACAGTGTCATCAAGCGCATCAAGGCGAAAATGGCCGCGCTGCACATCGACGGGGTCGACGTCGTCACCACCTACGACCGCTCCGGCCTGATCGACAAGGCGATCGGCACCCTGACGGACACCCTCGCCCTGGAGAGCGTCATTGTCGTCCTCATCATCGGCCTCTTCCTGATGCACCTGCGCTCCTCGCTCATCGTGCTGCTCGTGCTGCCGCTCGTCATTGGGGCGACCTTCGGGCTGATGAAACTGGCCGGCATCGGCAGCAACATCATGAGCCTCGGCGGGATCGCCATCGCGCTCGGTACCGTCGTGGACGCGAGCATCGTCATGATCGAGAACGCCCACAAGCGGCTACGCAAAAAGCGCAAAGAGCTCGGGCGGGAGCTGACGCCGGCCGAACACGCCGAGACGGTCGTGGCGGCGGCGCAGCAGGTGGGCCGGCCCATCTTCTTCGCCCTCGCCCTCGTCGTCGTCTCATTCCTCCCCATTTTCGCGCTCTCGGGCGAGGAGGGGCTGCTCTTTACCCCTCTGGCGTTCACCAAGACCTTCGCCATGTCCGCGGGCGCCATCCTCGCCGTCACGCTGGTGCCGGTGCTGATGGTCTCCTTTATCCGCGGCCCCATCCATGAAGAGACCGCCAACCCGATCAACCGCTTCTTCCTCTGGCTCTACCAGCCCCTGCTGGCGTGGGGGCTGAAACTGCGCTACCTTGTCCTCGCCGCCTCCCTCGCGCTGCTCGTCGCCATCGCGCCGCTGTACGAGAAACTCAAGTGGGAGTTCATGCCGATGCTCAATGAACAAACGTTCATGTACATGCCGGTGACGCCGTTCGGGATCAGCATCGACCAGAGCAAGGCGCTGACGCAGAAGACGGACAAGATCCTCAAGAGCTTCCCCGAGGTGGAGACGGTCTTCGGCAAAGGGGGGCGCGCCGACACCGCCACTGACCCCGCTCCCCTGGGGATGCTGGAGACGATCATTACTTTCAAAGATCCCTCGAGATGGCGCGAGGGGATGACCTACGAGCAGCTGCGAAACGACATGGAGGCGGCCCTCCAGGTCCCCGGGCTTGTCAACTCCTGGACCTACCCCATCCGCGGCCGGATCGATATGCTGCTCAGCGGTATCCGTACCCCCGTGGGCATCAAGCTCTACGGCAGCGACGCAGCGACCCTGCAGCGGCTCGCACATGCCATCGAGCAGAAACTGATGCCGCTGCCCGAATTCCAATCGGTCTTCGCCGAGCGCTCCGCCGCGGGCTACTATATCGACATCGACATCGACGAAACGGCACTGCAGCGCTACGGGCTTGCGAAGGCGGCGCTGCTCGAATACACTCGCGCGGCCATCGGCGGAATGAAGGTGACGACGCTCTACAAAGGGATCGAACGCTATAGCGTCGCCCTGCGGCTCGAGGAGGATGAGCGGCGGAACCTCGACGACATCCGCGCCATTCCTGTCAAGACGCCGCTCGGGTTTGTCCCCCTCTCCACCTTTGCCGACGTCCGTTACCGCGAAAGCGCCTCGGTGATCAAAAGCGAAATGGCGACGCCGGTCACCAACGTCTACATCACGCCGCGCCCGGGCGTGGGCGTCGTCGCCTACAAGGAAGCGGCGCTCAAAGCGCTCGCGGACTTCCCGCTGCCGCCGGGCTACCGCATGGAGTGGGCCGGCCAGGCGGAGTACCTCGCCTCGGCCATGGAGAAGATGCGCTGGATCGTCCCCGCGGTGCTGGCGGTGATTTTGCTACTCATCTACCTCTCGCTGCGGCGCTTCGTCGCAACCCTGATCGTCTTCCTGACGCTGCCCTTCGCCCTGCTGGGCGGGATCGTCTACGTCTGGATGCTCGGTTTCAGCATGAGCATCGCCGTCATCGTCGGTTTTCTCGCCCTGCTGGGGATCGCCGCGGAAACGGCGATCGTCATGATCGTCTACCTCACGGACAGCGTGGAGGCATCCCGGAAAACGCTGGGCGAACGTTTCGACGCCGACGCCCTGAAGGCGGCGATCAATGAGGGGGCCGTCAAGCGGGTCAGGCCCAAACTGATGACGGTCTTCTCCATCCTCGCCGGTCTCGCCCCCATCATGTACACCCACGGGGTCGGCAGCGAGGTGATGCAGCGCATCGCTGCCCCGATGCTCGGCGGGATCGCCACCTCGGCGCTGCTCAGCCTCCTCATCATCCCGATTCTCTACGAGATGCACGAGCGGCGCCACTTGAACCAACTGCCGGGCGACAACGCCCACCCCACTCAAAAGGAGAACAGATGAAACAGATACTCTTCACCACCGCGCTGCTCGCAGCGCTCTTCGCCCTCGCGGGCTGCAGCGATCAGAAAAAAGCCTCCCATACCCCGACGGCCGGGGGCATGAAATGCGGTGCCGGCAAATGCGGCGCGAACATGGTCAGCGGCAGTTCGGAGCTGGCAAAGAAACAGCGCTCCATCCTCACCCAGATGTCGGCGGACGACCCGCGTATGGGATGCGTCATGAATGCGCAAACGGTTGAAGCGGTCTACGACTGTGTCCGGGACCCCGAAACGGGCAGGCTCACCACCAAATGCGGCAACGCGACACGCCGGCAATGAGATGCGCCTCGGGAAAATGCGGAACGAAATGAGGCCTCTGCACACGCCGTGTACGCCAACGGCCTAAGATAACGGAAGAGACAGACAACCGACAAGGAGCGCGCTATGAAACATGATCACGCCATGCACCATGAACAACACGCCGGCGGGCATGCCGCAGCATACGCGCATACAGGGCAAGGGCACGGCGGCAAACCCTTCCTGACGGCGACCCTGGACGAGCTCAAATCGCGCCAGCCGGGGATGATGGCCCTGATCTCGATGGCGATCACCGTCACCTACGGCTACTCCGTCTCCACTCTTTTTTCCCAGGCGGCAATGCCTTTTTCTGGGAGCTGGCCACCCTGATCGACGTCATGCTCATCGGCCACTACATCGAAACCAAAAGCATCCTCGGCGCCTCCACTGCCCTCGAAGACCTCGTACGGCTGATGCCCAAAACGGCGACGCGCCTGAACCAAGACGGCACCTCGGAAAACGTCGATGTCAGCACCCTGCAGCCGGGCGACCTCATCCTCGTACGGCCCGGGGAGAACATCGCCGCGGACGGCACGGTCGAAGCCGGGGAGAGTACCGTCAACGAAGCCCTGCTCACGGGGGAGTCTAAACCCGTCTTCAAAACCGCGGGAGCGACGCTCTTCGTGGGCGCCCTCAACCTTGACAGCGCCCTGGAGGATGATGAGACGCTCCTCGCCTATGCGGCCGTACTGGAGCAAAACTCCGAGCACAGCATCGCCCGCGCCGTTACCGCGTATGCCGACAGTGCAGGGGGTCCGTCCGGTCCGGGCAGACGCTTTCAAGGCCATTCCGGGCATCGGGGCATCGGCGAAAGTCGACGGGCACGCGGTCATGGTCGGCGGGCCGCAGCTCATCGAACGCGAAGGGCTCGACATCCCGCCGCCGCTGCGCCAGTTCGAGCGGACGGCTTCGACGACCGTCTGGGTTGTCATCGACCGCCGCCCCGATCGACACCTACAAAAAGCTCAAAGCGGAGTTGAGCGAAAACGACTAACTGATACAAAGCCGCTTCTAACCGCAAAGAGACTAAGATAGTTGATCCCATAGGAGGTGGGCCATGCGTATACTGCTGCTCGAAGACGACCCCGTGCTCTCAGACATCGTCGGCGACTATCTGGCCAAGCACTACGAGACGGACCGGGCTTACACGGCCGACGAGGCAACGGCACTGATCGCTCAAAAACAGTACGACCTCTTCATTTTCGACATCAACGTTCCCGGCCAGAACGGCATCGCCCTGCTGCGGGGGCTACGCGAAATGAGCGTCACCACCCCCACCATCCTTGTCACCGCCTACGAAGACACCGCCCGGCTCAAGGCCGGTTTCGATGCCGGCGCCCACGACTATATCCGCAAACCCTTTGCCCTCGAAGAGCTGCGGCTGCGCATCGAAAACAGCAAACGCCTCTTCAACATCGAACAGAGGCAGAAAGTCCGGCTTGGCGACGACTGTTTCTACGACCCCGATGCCAAACGTATCGAAACGGCACTGGGGCGGCAATCCCTGGCCCCGAAAGAGGCCGCGATGCTGGAGTACTTCCTCGCCCACCCGGGCCGTACCCTCTCGGCGGAGGAGCTACTGCAGAACCTCTGGGAGTACGACCAGCTCCCCAGCGATGCGACCCTGCGCTCGCATATCCGCCGCCTGCGCGAGCTGATCGGCAGCGAGCACATCACCAACGTCCGCGGCATAGGCTACCGCTATGAATGAGCTCGAAAAACGCTCATTCTACTCTTTTATCGGGCTCTATATCGTCTCCTCTTTTCTCTTTATCCTGCTGGCGGGCTTCTGGTACTACACGGCCCAGAAACACGCCTTCGAGAACAACGAGCATTACCGGCTGGAGCATATCGCAGACCGCATCGGTACGGCGATTATCATGGCTCACATGCACGGCACCCCCCTTCAGATCCCCGAGCTGCACGGCGGGGATGTCCGTATCGCGCTGATCGGCATAGACGGCCGGCTTGTTTCGGGGGAGCTCCCCTCCGGCCTTATTCCGGAGCTCCCCGATTACCGCGAATACAACGGTCGCATGGTCCTCGTTTCCGATGCCCCTAAGGAGCACCTGAACATCCGCTATGTCATCGTCAGCTCCGATACGCTGTTCGAGGTGCTCGCAGTGCTGCGCAAGGTCGTCCTGGCGATGATGGCCGCCATCGCCCTGCTCGCCGCCATCGTCGCCTGGACCCTCTCCAAACTCTTTATGCGTCCCCT
Source organism: Campylobacterales bacterium (assembly GCA_014764065.1). Taxonomy (GTDB): domain Bacteria; phylum Campylobacterota; class Campylobacteria; order Campylobacterales; family Sulfurimonadaceae; genus Thiomicrolovo. Next base: position 849 of record JACXUG010000067.1, on the reverse strand, counting down.
GCACCAGCGCGTCATGCAGACCGAGCGCTTCGTCGACGACGTCACCCATGAGCTAAATACCCCCGTCACCGCCCTCGCCATGGCGGCCGAGCAGCTCTTGGAGGCCGGACGCTGCAGCGAGAAAACTCTGCGCAACATCACGGCGAGCACCCGGCAGCTCTACGACATCTACCGCGCGCTGACCTACCTTAATTTCGCACGCAAACCGGAAACGCCCCACACCATCGACTTGGCAAAGGTGGCGGAAAAAAGCGCGGCCTACTACCGGCCGCTGATGCAGAGCAAGCAGCAGACCCTCGCCCTGCAGACGCACACCCTCTATTTCGCCATCCCCGAAGCGGAGGCGCAGCTGCTGCTGGGCAACCTCATCGGCAACGCCATCAAATACTCCCCGCCGGGCGCAACCGTGCATCTTGAGATGGACGCGCGCTGCATCACTGTCACGGACGAAGGGATGGGGATTGCACCGGAGCAGCAGCACAGGATCTTTGAACAGTTCGCCCGCGCCACGGACGTCGGCGGGGGCTTCGGGATGGGGCTCTCCATCGTCAAACGGATCTGCGTCGCCTACGGCATCACGCTGACACTCGATTCTGAAGAGGGGAAAGGGACGCAGTTCCGTCTCCGTTTCCCGCAAGAAGCGGCTGCGGTATAGAGCGGGACGCGGCTCAGCCGAGCCGGTTGAGGTCCGCTTCGTCGAACTCCTGCCACAGCGGGATCAGGATGCGCTTGACCAGCACGCGCAGCCGGGCGCGCGTATGTGCGCGAATTTGTAGAGCTGGTGCGTGGCAGCGCCCAAGCTCTGGATGGCTCCGCTCCTGCGGCTTAGGCACATCAACGCCTCGACGT
>JACXUG010000066.1 GCA_014764065.1 Campylobacterales bacterium | reverse complement strand
CTGCATAAGGTGATCGTGGGCGAAACCGAACGCTATTTCGGCGGCCGCAAGGCGGAGTAGGGTGTAAATGCAGACGCTCTTCTGGATCGGGTTGCTCTTTGGGGTCGGGTATGCCGCCGGTCTGCTCAGCGAGCGCTTCGGGCTACCGAAGGTGACGGGCTACCTGCTGACCGGGGTGCTGCTCAGCCCCTCCGTCAGCGGGATTCTCCCAGTTTCGTTCATGGAGGGAAGCCGGGAGATCGTCCATTTCGCGCTGGCGGTAATAGCCTTTATGATCGGCGGTTCGTTGAAGCTTGACAAGATCCGGAAACTGGAAAAGAGCATCATCGCGATCATGCTCGGGGAGTCGGAACTGGCCTTCTTGACCGTCTGGGCCGGCATGCTCTTCGGCCTGCCTTTCTTGCTGCCCGGGATGGGGGAGGACGTCGTGATGATCACGGCGCTTTTTCTCGGTGCCATCAGTGCCGCGACGGCCCCGGCCGCCGTGCTGGCGGTCATCCACCAGTTCCGTGCACGCGGGCCGCTGACGCTGACCATCCTGGGCGTCGTGGCGACGGATGACGCGGTGGCGCTCATCAACTTTTCCATCGTGCTCGGCATTGCTTCGACCCTGATGGGGTTGACCGACGCACCGCTCTTCGTCTCTTTGATCTCCCCCTTTGTCGGCATCGCCGTTTCGCTGGCCTGCGGTATCGCCGCGGGGTGGATACAGGGGCTATACCTGCGCTATGTCGCCTCGGAGAGCGCCCTGGTGATCTCGTCGGCGGCAGTGCTGCTGCTGCTTTACGGTAGCATGGACACCTTCGGCTTCGACGGCCTGCTGGCCGCCATGGCCTACGGAATGACGCTGGTCAATACCAGCGCTCGGAGCGATGCACTCTTCCTGACCATCAGACACCATTTCGAAGAGATGATCTTCGTGCTCTTTTTCCTCATTTCCGGGGCGACGATGGAACTGGAGGTGATGGCGCAGGTGTGGCCGGTCGCGCTGCTCTACGTGGGGCTTCGCCTGATGGGGAAGATCGCGGGGAGCCGGGTCGGTGCGCGCCTGTCGGGGGCGCCCGAAGCGGTGCGGATGTACATCGGGCCGGCATTGATGCCGCAGGCGGGGGTGGCGCTGGGGCTCGCGCTGATCCTTTACCACCACCCCGAGTTCGGCGCCATCGGGACGACGGTGCTCAATACGGTGATTGCCGCGACGGCGGTCAATGAACTTGTCGGCCCGCTGCTGCTGAAGCGGATGCTGGTACGCGCAGGCGAAGTGGAGGAGAAACGATGAAAGCAGTGACAGTGGGGATGTTCCTGGAGCGCTCAAAGACGCCGTACGGTGCAGTGACGGTGATCGGAGGTGCACTGCTGTATTTTAGTGCGTTGTCGAGCAGGTTGCACAGGGCGCTGACGAAGAGGGGGCGTCGGCGTCGATGCTGACACCCGGGGCCGCGATGATACGCAGTGCCTGGCGCCGCTCCGCGGAGAGGTAGAGCTGGCTTACAGCCGTCTCCAGCAGGGTAGCGACGTTTTGCGGCGTGCGGTCGAGCCCGATGCTTTGAAGCTTTTCGACCTGGGCTTTCTGCGCCGTTATGAGGTCAAGGGAGTTGAGAAGCATTCGGCTGTCGCCGTGCGCTCCCGCGAAGGCGGCAGTGGAGGCGGCTGCGAGCAGCGCTCCGATGAGAAGTGTCCGTTTCATGGTCTCTCCTTTAGGGAGATTTTCAAGAGGAAACATCCTCTTTACGTTTACCATGATAGGACGTCAATGTAAGCGCTCGCGCAACGGGGTGTAAACCGGTGTAAACGGATGATGTGTGACTGGAGATTGGTGCGCGCCGTAGACGCTTTGCGAGCTTCGGCGCGCTGAAGCGCATTACGTCAAGGATTTGTGTGCGGAGTTCGATGGTGAGGTGGATCAGGCTCGCATCGATTGTCGTTTTGTCGATGCGCTTCCCTGCGCGGCCTCCCCGTTGCTGCTCTCCTCCGGGGCGTAGGTGCGCAGAAAGGGCAGGAGGCGTGGCTGTAGTGGGCGTTGAAGGTGGCGAGAACGATGGTATCCATAACGGCATTGTAGCGCGTCGCAGAGTGCGGCAAGCTGGTTCTAACGGGGGGCGGCTATAATCAAACGAAAAAAAGAGATTGTATGCGCGTGATGGGAGTGCTCTTCGCAGCCCTTCTGGCCCTCGCTCTGTTCGGCGGCTGTTCGGGCAAACAGGTCAACGATACGACAAACAGCATCGTTGACGACGTTAAAAATTTCGGTGAAAAGGTGACCGAGCAGCACTAAGCTGCCGGCGGCCTATACTTTATTCTGGATCGTGATCTTCGTCGCTTCGAAGAGCTCGATCGCTTTCTGGATCATCGGCTCGTCAAGAATGGCGTTGCCGTCGATCTCCCTGGTGCTCAGGTCTGGTTCGCAGTTCCCCGTGACGCAGCTGCCCGAACCCGTTTCGACCTCTTCGGTCATGGAGGCGCTCTGGGGTGCCTCTTCTACAGCGCTGTAACTCTCCATATAGGTGGGGCGCCCCTCCATCTCTTCTACCGCAGACACGCTCTTCTCTAAACCATAACCGGTTTCGGGCGTCGCTGCTTCGTATACCGGTTCGGAAACCGGTTTAGGGTTTGGGGAAGCCCCCTCTTCCGGTTTCGAGCAGGGGTTGTGCTTTATTTTCGTCTCGAATCCGAACACCTCCCGTACCAGCTGTTTGATCACCGGAAAACCGCGTTTGAGCATGGCGCGGCAGTCGCCCTCGGCACAGCTCTCCCACGTAAGGGTGTCGTCGCCGTAGGCGATGAAGGTGATCTGCTCGCGGAAACACGCTCCAAGATCCGCGCTGCGGTCCTCGATGCGTGCGCAGAGCGCTTTGAACTTCGCGAGCGCTGGGTCGACCGCCGGGGCGGCAACCGGCTGCGGTTTGGGAACAGCCGCTGCTTCCGGTGTGCCTGCGTTCTCTACGGCCTGCGCTGCGGGTGCAGCCGGGACAGTAGCGGGGCTGGGAGGTGCTGTGTGGGCGTAAGCGACACTGTCGGGGCGGCCGACCTGGGCCTCGAGGGATTCGATCATCTGGTCGATCTCTTTGACCTTCAGTGCCTCGATCATCTTGAAGAAGATCAGCCCCAGGACGAAGCTCCCCTCGGCATTGATGGCGAAGAGGGACTTCGCCTCACTGAGAATGCGGAAGAAACGCTCCAGCAGCAGTGGGGAGAAGCGGGCGTCGTCATGGTCGTAAAGGCGCTCTTTGAGCCAGGAGGTCAGTTCGTCGACGACCATTTCCGCCTCGTAGGCTTCCAGTTCTCGCAGGGTGTCGACGAGGCGAGTGCGGTCCTTGGAGAAGATGATGCCGAAGAGCGATTCGAAAAACTGCGGGTCGATGAGGCCCAGCATCTCCGTGACGGTGGAGACGTCGACGTGGTGCTTGGAGTAGATGATGGCCTGGTCGAGCAGAGTCAGGGTATCGCGCAGGCTCCCCGAACCGCTGCGGGCCAGGATCTGCAGCGCATCGGGTTCGTAGGTGATGTTCTCGAGGTTGAGGATGTGACGCAGGTGTGCGCTGACGTCCTGGTTCGAGATTTTCTTGAAACGGAAGTGCTGGGTCCGGCTAAGGATCGTCGCGGGCAGTTTGAGCGGGTCGGTCGTCGCGAGGATGAACTTGACGAAAGGCGGCGGCTCTTCCAGGGTCTTGAGCAGGGCGTTGAACGCCTCTTTGGTGAGCATATGCACTTCGTCGATGATGAAGATCTTGAATTTCGCGCTGGCGGGCTGGTACTTGGTGTGCTCGATGAGGTCGCGGATATCGTCGATCTTGCGGCTGGAAGCGGCGTCCATCTCGATGATGTCCATGTGGCGCCCCTCGTTGGCGGAGACGCAGTGCTCGCACTGTTCGCAGGGGTGCGAGGTCGGCCCGTTTTCACACATCAGCGCCTTGGCGAAGATCCGCGCCGTCGAGGTCTTGCCCGAACCGCGCAGGCCGGAGAAAAGGTAGGCGTGCGAGAGGCGTTTCGAGTCCAGGGCCAGGGAGAGTGTCTGCGCGATCGTCTCCTGCCCGATGAGGTCTTCAAAACGGCGGGGACGGTACTTCAGTGCCAGGACTTGCGAGCGCTCGTTCACAGCGGATTCCTTTGTTGCATAATTGGGTTTGAGTTTAACACATGATGGTTGAAGCGGGGGTTATCTATGGCAATTAGACGGGTTTACGCGGTCGGAAGGCCGAGCCACTGTGCGGCGACCTTCCGCAGCCCGTCGGGGTTTTCCGAGGCGAAGAATTTCATCTCGGTGTTCGCGGCGCCCTCTTTGATGCCGTAATGGGCTTCGAGGTACTCCACGATCGCTTCGCCGGAGTGGATCAACAGCGCTTTATCCCCGAAATAGCTGGAGATCGCCCCGGCGATCAGGGGGAAGTGGGTGCAGCCGAGGATGATGGCGTCGGGGGCCTTGCATCCGGCAAAGTAGTGGTGCATCGTGCTTTCAAGCACTTCGCCCTCAAAGAGCCCCTCCTCGACGATGGGGACGAAGAGCCCCGTCGCCTTGGCTTCGACGTTGCGGTAGCCGTGGTTCTGCAGAAGCTGCTGGTAGGCCCCGGAGCTGACGGTCGCCTTCGTACCGAGCACCAGCACCTCCGCATCGCTGTCGCCCAGCGCGTTCTTCGCGGCGAGGATGCCGGGTTCGACGACGCCGACGACGTCGAATGGGGCCTGGGCGCGCATCTCTTCCAGGGCGTAGGCGCTGACGGTGTTGCAGGCGACGATGAGCAGGTTGATGTCGAAGTTTTTGAAAAATTCCACCGCTTCGAGGGCGTAGCGGATGATGGTGTTGCGGTCCTTGACCCCGTAGGGGACGCGGGCGGTATCGCCGTAGTAGACGATCTCGTCGAAGAGGCGGTGCTCCAGCAGGGACTTGACGACGGTCAGGCCGCCGATACCGCTGTCGAAAACACCGACGCGCACAGCTTTAGCCCTCGTTCATCATGGAGAGGAATTCGTCGTTGGACTTCGTCTTCTGCATCTTGGTGTAGAGGAAGCGGAGCGCTTCAACCTCATCTTCTTGCTTGTGCAGCATGGAGCGGAGGATAAAGACCTTCTGCAGGACGTCCGGACCGACGAGGAGCTCCTCTTTGCGGGTACCGGACTTGAGGATGTCGATCGCCGGGAAGATACGGCGGTCGGAGATCTTGCGGCTCAGCACCACCTCGGAGTTACCCGTACCCTTGAACTCTTCGAAGATGACCTCGTCCATGCGGCTTCCCGTTTCGATCAGGGCCGTGGCGATGATGGTGAGGGAGCCGCCGTTCTCGATGTTACGCGCGGCACCGAAGAAGCGCTTGGGTTTGTGCAGGGCGTTGGCGTCGACACCCCCCGAGAGGACCTTGCCCGAACTCGGGGTGACGGTGTTGTAGGCGCGGGCGAGGCGGGTGATGGAGTCGAGCAGGATAACGACGTTCTTGCCGATCTCGACGCGGCGCTTGGCGCGCTCGATGACCATCTCGGCGACTTTGACGTGGTTCTTCGCCGGCATGTCGAAGGTGGAGGAGTAGACCTCCCCCTTGACGGAGCGTTCCATGTCGGTGACCTCTTCGGGGCGTTCGTCGACGAGCAGGACCATCAGTTCCACTTCCGGGTGGTTGTGGGTGATGCCGTGGGCGATCTCTTTCATCAGTTCCGTTTTACCCGAACGCGGCGGGGCGACGATGAGGCCGCGCTGCCCTTTACCGATGGGGGAGAAGAGGTCCATCATCCGGCCGGTGAGGTGGGTCGGCTGGTATTCAAGCTTGAGCTGTTCGCTAGCATAGATGGGCGTGAGGTTTTCGAAGAGCGGGCGTTTTTTGCTCTCTTCGGGCGGTACGTAGTTGATCGCTTCGATCTTCAGCAGGGCGTAGTAGCGCTCCTGGTCCTTCGGCGCACGGACCTGGCCGGTGACGACGTCCCCGTTACGCAGGGCGAAGCGTTTGATCTGAGTGCTGGAGACGTAGGCGTCGTTGAGGGAGTCGCTGAAGCTCTTGTCTACGGAGCGGAGGAAGCCGTAGCCGTCCTGCATGACCTCGAGGATACCGGTAAAGAGGATGAAGCCTCCCTGGGCCGTCTGGGCTTTGAGGATTTCGAAGATGATGTCTTGGCGTTTGAGCTCGTTGGGGCTCTCGACACCCAGCTCTTCGGCCATGGTGACCAGTTCGTCGATCGTCTTCTCTCTTAGGTCCTCTACGGTGTAGCCTTCGACGGGCCTATGGGTCCTGTTTTTACTGTTTCGTGAATTGTTGTTGCGCAAAGTATCGCTCATGAAGGTATTCCTCTATGTCTGCTGTGTGGATTTTTCTAAGTGAAGAAATTGAGGTCGTTGGTATGAAAGATTTTCCGTATTTTATACTATTTGCTTTTTACTTGTCAACAAGTAACGCGCTTTTACCATCGAGGCGGTACAATGGCACCACTACTAATTGAGAGAGGAAGGAAGAGCTAGTGATGAGAGCCTACCTTGAAAACGAGATTTCCGCTTCCATTGAGACCAAACAGAAGATTCTGAACGACGACGCCCTGCTGAACACGATCGAAGCGGCGGCCACAGCCTGCGTCGAGGCGTACCGCCGCGGCAACAAAACCCTGCTCGCTGGCAACGGCGGCAGCGCGGCGGATGCGCAGCATATCGCGGCGGAACTAGTCGGCCGCTACGGCTTCGACCGCCCCTCCATCCCCTCTTTGGCGCTAACGACCGATACCTCCAACCTGACGGCGATCGGAAACGACTACGGCTACGACAAGGTCTTCTCCCGCCAGCTCGAGGGGATGGGGGTGGAGGGCGACATCTTCTTCGGCATCTCCACCTCGGGCAACTCCCAGAATATCGTCAACGCGTTCGAGAGCGCCAAGGCGAAGGGGGTCACGACCGTCGCCCTTGTAGGCCGTGACGGCGGCAAGATGGGGCAGATGGCCGACATCGCCATCATCGTCCCCTCCAACGTGACGCCGCGTATCCAGGAGTCGCACATTCTGATCGGGCACATTATCTGCGACGTGATCGAGAAAGAGCTTTTCGGTGACGGCGTCGGAGCGTAAAAGAGACGTGCAAGGCATGACCCCCGCCCTTTTCCTCGACCGCGACGGCGTGATCAACGTCGATACGGACTACCTCTACCGCATCGAGGATTTTGAGTTCATCGACGGCATCTTCGAACTCTGCACCGCCTACCAGGCGCGGGGGTTCCTGATCGTGGTCGTGACCAACCAGTCCGGTATCGCCCGCGGGCGCTACAGCGAAGCGGATTTTGACCGCCTGACAGCGTGGATGGTGGAGGAGTTCAGCAAACGCGGTGTCAAGATCGCCGGCATCTATTCCTGTCCGCACCATCCGGAGGTGACGGGGGCCTGTTCGTGCCGCAAACCCGAACCCGGTATGCTGCTTCAGGCCGCCGAAGAGCTGGGAATAGACCTGACACGTTCGGTGATGGTCGGCGACAAGGAGCGCGACATCGTCGCGGCCCACCGTGCCGGTGTGCGGGAGACCTACCTGTTCGATGCTAAAGCGCAGACGACCGAAGCATCGCGCATTATCAAATCATTAAGGGAGCTGCCATGAAGATCCTCAATACCGGCGGGACGTTCAACAAACGCTACAATCCTGTCCTGGGGGAACTCGAGGTCCCCTTTGACAACGAAGCGGTCGAGGATATCGTCGAGAGCTTCGCCTACAGCGTCGAGATCGCCGGGATGCTCTATAAAGATTCGCTGGAGATGACTGCGGAGGACCGCGAGCAGCTCATCAACATCATCGACGTCGACGACGAAGAGGTCTACGTCATCGTCCACGGTACCGACACGATGGACCTGACGGCTAAAGCCCTGGCGGAGTGGATGGAGGAGGAAGAAGAAGAACGGGTCATCGTCCTCACCGGGGCTATGGTCCCCTTCAGTATCGACAAGACTGAGGCGAGCGTCAACCTCGGCATGGCGCTGGGCTTTGCCGCGACAGAGCCCGCCCCCGGGGTTTATATCTGCATGAGCGGGATCATCGCGCCCTACGACCGCATCCGCAAAAACCGTGGAGAGGGGATTTTCGAGATTGTCTAACGTCAAGTGCGATCACTGCCATCTGCAGTTCGATGAATCGGTCATGATCAAGGAGGGGGAGCTCCATTTCTGCTGCAAAGGGTGCCAGGGGATCTACCACCTGCTCAAAGACGAGGGGCTGGAGCGCTTCTACGACAAGCTGGGCGAGGAGACCCTCGTGCCGCCGACGGAGCAGTTCGAGGAGAGCGGCAACTTCAATTCGCCGGCCTTTTACGACCGCTACGTGACGACGGACAGCGAAGGCTTCAGCGAGGTGTCGCTCATCATCGAGGGGATCCACTGCTCGGCCTGCGTCTGGCTCAACGAGAAGGCCCTGCACAAGATGGAGGGCGTCGTCGAGGCGCACATCAACCACACGAACAACAAGGCGCGCATCATCTGGGATGATGAGGTGCTCAAACTCTCCAACATCATCGACATGATCCGCGCTATCGGCTACGACGCTTTCCCGTACGATCCGCAGATCCAGGAAGCGCGGGCGGAGAAGGAGCGCAAAGATTACTACCTCCGTATCGCCGTCGCCGTTTTCGCGATGATGAACATCATGACCATCGCCGTGGCGCAATACGCCGGCTTCTTTACGGGGATGACACAGGGGATCAAAAACATCCTCAACGTCGCCGAGTGGATTCTCTCGACGCCGGTACTCTTCTACAGCGGCTGGGTCTTCTTCCGGGGGGCCTACTACGGCATCCGTACCCGCTCGGTCAACATGGACATCCTCGTCGCGACCGGCGCGTCGCTGACCTATCTCTACTCCATCTATATCACCCTCTTCGAGCTGGGGGAAGCCTACTTCGACTCGGTGACGATGATCATCACCTTCGTACTTGTCGGCAAGTTCCTGGAGGTGCTCAGCAAGAAAAGCGCCGCGGATACCCTCGACGTCCTCTCCAAGCATGTACCCGGGGAGGTGACCCTGCTCAAGGACGGCACCCAGGTCAATGTGGGCGTCAGTGAGGTTGTTGTTGGCGACGTCATCCTGCTCAAGGCGGGCGAGAAGGCGGGAATAGACGGTGAGATCCTTCAAGGCGAGGGGAGCTTCGACGAATCGAGTCTGACGGGGGAGAGCGACCCCATCTACAAGCGGCCGGGCGACAGCGTCGTCAGCGGCACGACGAGCATCGATGCTGTTGTGCAGTACAGAGCGACTAAGGATTTTGAACACTCGACCCTGTCGAACATCCTGACGATGCTCGAACGCTCCATGGCCAAGAAACCGCGCATTGAGCAGCTGGCAAACAGGCTCTCCGAGTACTTCTCCAGCGTGATCCTGCTGCTGGCATTCGCGACCTTCTTCGTCTGGTGGTTCTGGCCGCACTCCTTCAACATCGCTTTCATGGTCGGTATCTCCGTCATTGTCATCGCCTGCCCCTGCGCCCTGG
>JACXUG010000130.1 GCA_014764065.1 Campylobacterales bacterium | reverse complement strand
AAGCACATCAAGGGGCTCAAGCGCATCCGCTTCTTCATGACCTTCGGCGAGAGCTACCTGACCCATATGAAGTGTCTGGAAAACGTCGGGATGCTGGGGATCGAACCGGTGGAGCACCAGGGGCAGAAGATCGTACCGATCGAGTTTCTCCGCACCCTGCTGCCGGACCCGGCGAGCCTGGGGTCGCGCACCAAGGGCAAGACGAACATCGGTATTGTCGCCGAAGGGCTCAAAGACGGCAAAAAACGCAAGATCTATATTTACCAGGTGAAAGACCACGAGGCGTGCTACGCCGAGGTCAAATCACAGGGGGTCTCCTATACAACGGGTGTCCCGGCGATGATCGGCGCGAAGCTGATGCTGGAGAAAAAGTGGTATGCGCAGGGGGTCTGGAACATGGAACAGTTCGACCCGGACCCGTTTATGGACGAAATGAACGCGCAGGGCTTACCGTGGAAAGTCCGGGAGCTGGACGCGTAAGGTTCGCCTCCACCTCCTCTTTGCAGGGAACCGGCTCTTCCTCTTCGGTTTCCACCTTAACCTCATTAAGCGCGAACATCTGCTGCTCGGCCGCTTTCTTCTTCGCGGCTTCTTCCATTTTCTGTGCCACGTACTCCGGAACAATGTCGACCAGCGCGGTTGGCGCATAGGATGGGGTGTCGTAGTTGTAGAGCTTGTTGGCTTTGAGCACGTAGTAGAGACGGGCGACGTACTCGTCGCGCAGCTCCGAGTAACGGCGGAGGTGGCGCAGCAGCTCAAAGGGGTTGTCGGTCTGCATGCGGGCGCGGCGCAGACCGCTGTAGGCATACCCCTTGGCAATCATTTTGAAATAGCCGCGGATCGCATCGTCGAGGGAAGCGAACTTTTTGACATAGGTCGTTTTGCTGCCGCGCTGCTCCGAGGCGGGCATGCGCGGTTCGTTCGGGTTGTACGACCAGATGCCGAACACGTTGTTCGCCTCTTTGTAAAAGCGCGAGCTGCCCCAGCCCGTTTCCAGTGCCGCCTGGGCAATGACGAGGCTGACGGGGTGTGTATGCATGCTGCGCAGCAGACAGGGGTAACCGGCGACGTTATAGCGTTTCATCTGGCGCTGTAGCCACGCCTCCTCGTCGGCCGTGCGTACCGACTTGCCGATCAGCTCCAGGGCGCGGGCGTATTCGCCGTCGAGTTCGGCCTTGACGGCCTGGACGGCGGGAAGGATCTGCTTGATAAAGCGGGCTTTGTCCGCACGTGCGCTCACGTTGGGCACCGTTTTCGGTTTGGGTTTTACCGTGATCGGTTTGGTCTTTAGCGGGGCCTCTAGGGATTTATTTTCGTCAGGGGAAGAGGTTATAATGTCGTAGAGTGAATAGAGTGTGAAGGCTAGCGTGATGGTCAGAACACCCAGAACGAATTTTTGCATGGTTGAAATTATACCGAAAAGTAACACGATGAAAAAATATTATGACGTTCAAACCCCGGTTTATATTTGTGAAGAGGCGCGTCTCGAAGCGAACCTGAAACTGCTCGAACGCGTGCAGCGCGAGAGTGGCGCGAAGATCATTCTGGCGCTCAAAGGCTTTGCAATGTGGTCGACCTTCGACCTCGTCGGACGCTACCTTCAGGGGTGTACGGCCAGCGGGCTGCATGAGGCGAAACTGGCACGGGAGAAGATGAACAAGGAGGTCCATACCTACTCGCCGGCGTACATCGAGCGCGACATCGACGAGATCGCGGCGATCTCGGATCATATCGTTTTCAACTCCCCGACCCAGATCGAGCGCTTCTATGACCGCGTTAAAAGCGTCAACCCCGGCATCTCCGTCTCTTTGCGCGTCAACCCGGAGTACTCCTCCTCGCCGGTCGATCTCTACAACCCCTGTGGGCTTTTCAGCCGTCTGGGGACGACGGCGGCGAACTTCGACGAGGCGCAGCTCGAAAAACTCGACGGCCTCAATTTCCATGCGCTGTGTGAGCAGAACGTCGATGCCCTTGAGGGGGTTCTCGAAGCCTTCGAAGCGAAGTTTGGCGCCTACATCGACGGGCTCGAGTACGTCAATTTCGGCGGGGGACACCACATTACCCGCGCCGATTACGACGTGGACCGCCTCATCGAGGTGATCTGCGCCTTCCGTGAGCGCCATAACGGCATTACGGTCTACATGGAACCCGGCGAAGCGGTCGGTTGGCAGACCGGTCCGCTGGTCGCGACCGTGCTCGACATCGTGCATAACGGGATGGATATCGCCATCCTCGACGTTTCGGCCGAAGCACACATGCCCGAT